>JAFAXD010000021.1 GCA_019241285.1 Xanthobacteraceae bacterium
CCCCGCTGAAGGTCTTGCCGGCCTTCTGGGCGGCGCGATCGATCAGGTAATCGTTGTCCTTGTTGGCGGTCGGGCGGAACGTGCCCGGCACGTACTGGACGTGGATGCCCTTGCCGTCCTGCATGGCCTGGCGCTGCTCGGGGCTCAACGGTTTGGTGGCGCGATAATCGAAGCTCCAAGCCCAGCAGTTGTCATCGTCCATGGGGATCCAGAAGTGGCCGTGCACCGGATGGTCGCCGCGCGGCGGGATCATGGTGAAGGCCGGCATCACCCACTGGGTGATGCGCCAATAGTAGTTGCCGTTCTCGGCGTTGCGCCGGGCTCCGACCAGGAGCCCGCCCGCGCTGTCTACCACTTCGAAATGCGGCTTGGCATCGGAGAGATTGTACTGGTTGCCCTTCGAGCCCTTGAACAGCGGATCCCGGTTGAGTTCGCCGCGGTGCAGGAAGGACACGTGGCTCGAGTCGATCCCGCCTTCCATCGCCTGCAGCCAGTTGCATTCCTGTGTCCGCTTGGAGACGAACCGGTGCTCCGGCGGCACCATGGCGAATTCCCACTCGGGCAGCGGCGGCTGTTTCTCGGGCGGTCCCATGTAGGTCCACAGGATGCCGCCGCGCTCGACCAGCGGATAGGACTTGAGCTTGATCTTGCGGCAGAAGCCGCTTTCCTCGGGCTCGGAGGGAACGTCGATGCATTGGCCGGTGACGTCGTATTTCCAGCCGTGATAGGGGCAGCGCAGCCCCGATTCCTCGTTGCGGCCGAACCACAGCGAGACGCCGCGGTGGGCGCAGAACTCATCGATCAGGCCGTAGCGTCCGTCGGTATCGCGAAACGCCAGCAAGCGCTCCGACAGGAGCTTGACCCGCACCGGCGGGCACTCGTTTTCCGGCAACTCCTCGGCCAGCAGCGCCGGCAGCCAGTAGCAGCGGTACATCTGCCCCATCGGGGTGCCGGGGCCGGTCTGGGTGAGGAGATCGTTTTGTTCTTTGCGCAGCATGTTGCGGGTCCGTGCCGTCAGCTCGGCAAGAGCATTGTGCGGATTGAGAAATCCGTCCGGATATGGTCAGAAGCTAGCCCCGCGACCCCGTTCCCGTCAAACACCCGAGCCTTGCACGAACATGACCTCATCCATCGAACTTTGCAGCGCTGACGATGTTCCCGAAGGCTCCGCCCTGCGGGTCGAGGCGGACGCGCTGACACTTGCGGTCTTCAACGTCGACGGCGAGTTCTATGTCACCGATGATGCCTGCACGCATGGCCCCGGCTCCTTGTCCGAGGGCTATATCGAAGGCGACGTGGTCGAGTGCAATTTTCACAACGGCCAGTTCAATATCCGGACCGGGGAGGTGGTGTCGCCGCCCTGCATGATCCCGATCAAGACCTATCCGACGCGTGTCGAAAACGGCAAAGTGGTGATCGACGTGGAATAAGGGAGACGCGCCATGGCGCAGACGGCAATCGTTTCGGAGGAGCTCGCCAAGAAGTTCGCGACCGAGAAAGAGACGCCATACACCCGCTGGGTCAAGTCCGAAGGGCTCGACATCATCAGCGCACTTTATGTGCAAAACTTGCGCACGGTTGAGCTCAAGCCCTGGGCGCGTCGCGGCGGCCGCGGTGTGTTCATCAATCACGACGCGTCGCGCACCTCCAATGATTGTTACGTGTGCGAAATTCCGCCCGGCGGGGCGCTCGCGCCACAGCGCCAGCTATTCGAAGAGATGATCATGGTCCTCGACGGACGCGGCTCGACGGTCGTATGGAATGATTCCGGCGCGCGCGTCTCGTTCGAATGGAAGGCCGGTGCGCTGTTCGCGATTCCGCTCAACTGCTGGCATCAGCACTACAACGGCGCCGGCCGCGAGCCCGCGCGTTTTGTATCCGTGACCAACGCGCCGCCCGTCATCAACATGTATGAAGACATCGATTTCGTATTCAACTGCAAACACGATTTCAAAAATCGGTTCAGTGGGGAGCCGGATTACTTCAGCCCCAAGGGCGAGCAAAAGGGCCTGTTGCTGGAGACGAATTTCGTCGCTGATGCGGTGTCGCTGCCGTTGATCAGCGCCAAGGAACGCGGCGCCGGTGGCGGGCACATCCGCTTCAACATGGCCAAGGGCTCGATGAACAGCCACATCTCCCAGTTCCCGGTCGGCACCTACAAGAAGGGTCACTGCCATGGGCCGGGCGCCCACGTGATCATCCTCAGCGGCGAGGGCTATTCGCTGATGTGGCCGGAAGGCGAAGAGCCGCGCCGTTATGATTGGGAGGTCGGCACCCTGATCGTGCCGCCCAATCGCTGGTTCCATCAGCATTTCAACATCGGCACCACGCCGGCGCGCTACCTCGCCTTCAAACATGAGGCCGTGGCGATCCGTAATCCGCAGGGCGTGCCCAAGGCCTGGATCAGCCGGCGCGTCGGTGGCGATCAGATCGACTACGCCGACGAGTCGACGGTCGTGCGCAACACCTTCGCCGATGAGTTGACGCGCCGCGGGATTGCCTCGCGCATGGACGCGATCTATCAGGCCGAGCTCGCCGACCTGCCACCGCTCGCCAAGGCAGGGTAAAGAATTGTCGGGTGATGCTTTTCAGGAAAAAGATCGTTTAATGCGCGGCATAGCTCCAAGTTACAGCAAGTTCTGATCAAATCGACTCACTCTCGGTCGTCATCGCCGGGCTTGTCCCGGCGATCTCGATCATAAGGCACAGCTTTGCCTTCCTAATCGAGATGGCCGGGACAAGCCCGGCCATGACGAGCCGAGAGGTTTGGGTCGTAATGATCAGGAGCCGCTATGAGATACTGATCAAACAACAGCTTTATTTTGCCGATCTGCGTGTGAAGGCTCACTTCGTGGAGGCGAAACCATCATAGAGCCAAGCAAGGCACCGGAACGTGTCTGCCTCGCCCCGCTCACCCATCATCTGGAAATAGACCTCGCGGTTGATTCCTTCCGCGTGATAGACGTCCCAGATGTAGCGGGACTCCAAGGTCACGCGCGCGGTGCGCACGGAGCGGAGTTTCTCGAACCGGCCGAAGGCCGCCTCGTGATCACCGTTGCCAGCCGCGATGCAGTCGGCGAGGCACAGTCCATCCTCGATCGCCATGCAGGCCCCTTGGGCAAGCGACTGCAAAGTCGGATGCGCCGCATCACCGAGCAACACCACCCGACCCTTGTGCCAATGCCGGACCGGATCGCGATCGCCGATTGCCTGGCGCCGTTTGAGGTCCAGCATCGCGATCAGCGACTTCACGGTCGGATGCGCATTGCGATAGACGTGCTCCAACTCGGCCCGGTAAGCGGCACTATCACCGCGTTCGGAATTTGCTGTGCGGCGGAACACGGCAACGATGTTGAACAACGTGCCGTGGCGCAGCGGGTAATGCACGATGTGGAAGCCGGGGCCGGCCCAGAGCGCGACGATGTCGGTTTGAACGCCAGCCGGCACCTGCTCGATCGGGACAATGGTGCGGAAGCCCATGTAGCCATTGGGGAGCGGCTCACCGTCGTTCAGCAACTGCGCGCGGGTGCGCGACCGGATGCCATCGGCGCCGATCAGCAGGGTGCCGTCGAAGCTGCGGCCGTCTTCCGTCTTCACCGTGACCCGGTCACCGTGGTCGACGAATCCGTTGACCATGGCGTCGGCTTCCAGGGTGACGAGCGGATCGCGCCGGCAGGCCTCGAGCAGGACGTTGTGCAGATCAACCCGGTGCACGATGATGTAGGGATATTTGAAGCGGTCGCGCAGCGATGCCCCTGTCCGGATGCGCGTGACTTCCGTGCCATTGAGCGCATCGAACATCAGCAGGGCAGACGGGGCATCTGACGCCGCCAGCACTTCGTGGCGCAAGCCGATGCGGTCGAACACGTGAAACACGTTAGGGCCGAACTGGATGCCGTAGCCGATGGCACCGAATGATGGCGCCCCTTCCAGCACGCGCACCTGCTGGCCATCACGCGCCAGCGCGAGTGCAGCCGTCAGGCCGCCAAACCCGCCGCCAACAACCAGAATCGGCAAATTGGAACTCATGGCGTTGTCTTCCCTTCAGTCCTTTTCGCGCCGGGGTAGCATTCAACCCTGGAGCATGTGTATTGTAGGCTGAACCGCCGCTACAGGAACATCAAGTAGCGAGAACGGGCGGCTAACGAAACGCCGGAGTCGCAACGGCTCAATGAGGAGGAACAGCCCTATGCAGCGTCGTCAGTTTTTGAAGGTTGCCGGAGTCGGAATGGCCGCGTCGAGCGTGGCCGCGCCGGCCATCGCGCAATCGATGCCTGAGGTCAAGTGGCGCTTGACCGCGAGTTGGCCGAAATCGCTCGACACGCTCTACGGCAGTTGCGAAGGCTTTGCGAAGTACGTGGCTGAAGCGACCGACAACAAGTTTCAGGTTCAGGTCTTTGCCGCGGGCGAGATCGTCCCCGGCCTGCAGGCCCTCGATGCCGTGGAGAACGGCACGGTCGAGGCCTGCCACACGGCCACTTATTACTTCATCGGCAAGGACCCGACCTGGGCGCTTTTCTGCGCGGTTCCGTTCGGGCTCAACACGCGCCAGCAGAATGCCTGGTTTTATGACGGCGATGGCATGAAGCTGATGACCGAGTTCAGCAAGAAATTCAACGCCTATCCGCTCGTCGGCGGCAATACCGGCGCGCAGATGGGCGGCTGGTTTCGCAAGGAGATCAAGACCGTCGAAGATCTCAAGGGCCTCAAGTTCCGCATCGGCGGCTGGGCCGGCAAGACGCTGGAGAAGCTCGGGGTCGTGCCGCAACAGCTCGCCGGTGGCGATATCTATCCGGCGCTGGAAAAAGGCACCATTGATGCCGCCGAGTGGGTCGGCCCCTACGACGACGAGAAGCTCGGCTTCTACAAGATCGCGCCCTACTATTATTATCCGGGCTGGTGGGAAGGGGGTACTGCCAACCATTTCCTGATCAACATCGAGAAATGGAACGCGCTGCCGAAGAATTATCAGGCAATTGTCACCGCGGCCGCGGGCGCCTCCAATGTGGAGCAGACGGGGCGTTACGACGCGCGCAATCCGGGCGCGTTGAAGCGGCTGGTCGCGGGTGGCGCACAGCTGCGCGCGTTCTCGCTGCCGATCATGGAAGCGTGCCTGAAGGCATCGAACGAGGTCAACGCCGATGCATCAGCCGCAAATCCCGACTACAAGAAGGTCTGGGCCTCAATCGAGTCGTTCCGCAATGACGGCTATCTGTGGTGGCAGGTCGCGGAATACGGCTACGACAGCTTCATGATCCGCAGCCGCTCGAAGGCGTAGCGAAACAGGGCGCGAACTCTCGGGTTCTTACCTCTCCCCGCTTGCGGGGAGAGGTCGACTTTCGAGCGTAGCGAAGAAAGTCGAGTGAGGGGGCGCTTCCACAAGCTCAAAACGTGCGGAGAGGCCCCCTCACCCGGCGCTTCGCGCCGACCTCTCCCCCCAAGCGGGGAGAGGTAAGATCCGCCCGGTCCGTAGACCGACCAACGATTGTGCAAATCCTGCACAATCTGGATGCGCGGCATTCCTAACAAGGCGCCGTTACTCGTTTCGCTGCCCGCCAATTAGGCAAACGCCGCATCCATGGCATGGATATTGCGTTCGCTGACCGTCGGGAGTGAGCCGGTCGATGAATGCGTTTCAGCTTCTCAATGGGGCAACCTTTGGCGCGCTGCTGTTCGTGGTGGCGAGCGGCTTCACGCTGATTTTTGGGCTGCTGCGCATCGTCAACCTGGCCCACGGGGCGCTCTACCTGGCGGGAGGGTACATCGGTTTCAGCACCGCCGCGCATAGCGGCAGTTTCCTGCTCGGCGGCGCCGCAGCGATCCTCGCCGTCGGGCTGCTTGGCTTCGCGCTCGACCAAGGGCTCCTGCGGTTCGTGCGCGGCCACGAGTTGCGCGAAGTGCTGCTGACGCTCGGCGTTGCCTTTGTTCTCAACGACCTTGCGCTGGTGATCTGGGGCGGCGACAGCTTCACGGTGCCGATCCCCGACGCGCTGCGTGGCGGGGTCCGCGTGTTCGGCCTGTTCTATCCGAAATACCGGCTGTTCGTGCTGGCGACGGGGGTCATCATCTTTGTCGCGTTGTTGTTGCTGCTGCATCGCACGCGTTTGGGGGCGCTGATCCGCGCCGGCGTCGATGATCCCGAAATGGTCGAAGCCTCGGGCATCAACATTCGCCGCGTCTTTCTCGCGACGTTCGTGCTGGGTGCGGCACTCGCCGGATTCGGCGGCCTCATGGGCGGTGCGTTTCTCTCACTCTATCCCTCCGCCGATGCCGAGATCCTGGTTTTCAGCCTCGCGGTCGTCATCATCGGCGGGCGCGGCAGCATCGTCGGCGTTGCGATCGCGAGCTTGCTGGTCGGGTTGTTGAACACCCTCGGCCAGGTGATGTTTCCCGAGCTCGCCTATTTCGTGATTTTCGGGCCGATGGTTTGCCTGCTGGCGTTCCGTCCGTATGGGTTGTTGGGACGGCCCGCATGAGCATGGTCGGGCAGGGCGCGCTGGACGCCGTCCCGCTGTGGCGACGCAGCGTGCGGGATGCGCGCATCGCGTTGGTGGTGGCGGTGATCCTGGCGTTACTCATCGCACTGCCGTTCGGATTGACCCGCTATCAGGTCGGGCTCGCAACCGAGATCCTGATTTACGGCATTCTCGCTATGTCGATCGACATCCTGGCCGGATTTGCCGGCCGCACGTCACTGGCGCACGGCGCCTTGTTCGGCGTGTCGGCCTATGTGGTGCTTTATGCTGTCTCGACGCTCGGCTTTTCGCCCGCGCTTGCAGTCCTGCTCGGCGTGGTCGCCGCCACCGCCACCGCCGCTCTGTTCGCGCTGGTCGCGGCCCGCACCGCCGGCGTTTATTTCCTGCTGCTGACGCTTGCGCTTGGCATGATTGTCTGGGGCATCTGCCTGCGCTGGACCGATGTCACCGGCGGCGAGAACGGCTTGCGTGGCAACCTGCGCATGGGAAGCCTGCGTGATTACGCGGTGTTCTACTGGGTCGTGCTCGGCTGCGCCGCCGCGGCGTCATTCGCCATGTGGCGGCTGGTGCGCTCGCCGTTCGGCCTCACCTTGCGCGGCATCCGCGACAGCGAAAGCCGCATGCGCAGCCTCGGCTACAACGTCTATCTGCATCTCGTCGTCGGTTTCACCATATCCGGCCTGTTCGCCGGGATTGCCGGCGCGCTTTATGCGTTCTTCAACAGCTTTGTCAGTCCGACGACGGTGGCGTTGACCCAGTCGGTGCAGGGATTGTTGATGGCCATCACCGGCGGCATCGGAACGTTGTTCGGCGCGTTCATCGGCTCGGCCACGATCCTGATGTTGGAGAACGTGGTCAGCTCCTACACCGAGCGCTGGCAGACCGTGCTCGGCCTCACCTTCATCTTCGTGATGATTTTCGCCCCTGAGGGAATCGTCGGCAAGCTCGGTGCCCTGTTGGCGCGCGCGGGCCGCAAATCCACCAACTGAGAGGACCTGTCATGCATCGACGTCAATTTCTGCAATCGTCTGCCCTCTCGCTCACGGTCGCCGGCATTGGCGCCGGATCATCGTGGCGCGCACGCGCCGAGGCCGGCCCGATCAAGATCGGCGTGTTGGCGCCGTTGACCGGAGTCGTCGCCGCGGGCGGCCGCGAGATGGTCGAAGGCACGCAGTTCTGGTTCGATCAGGCCAACAACGAAGTGGCCGGCCGCAAGGTCGAGCTGATTATCGAGGACGACGGCTCAAATCCGGATACCTCGCTGCAGAAGGCGCGCAAGCTCGTTGAACAAGCAAACGTATCGTTCCTGATGGGGAACCTGCTGGCCAATACCGGCCTCGCCGTGGCCAACTACGTCAAGGAAAACGGAACGCCCTATTTCATCCCAATCATCGCAGCTGATGATCTCACCCAGCGCCAGCGCATCAAGAACGTGGTGCGCGTCGCCGGCTATTCGGCGAGTGCGTTCACGCATCCGTTGGGAGATTGGGCCTACAAGCACGGCTACCGCAAGATCGCGACGATCAGCCAGGACTATACGTTCGGCCACGAGCAGTGCGGCGGGTTCTGCCAGGTGTTCACCGAAGCGGGCGGCGAGATCGCCGGGCAGTTCTGGCACCCGCTCAACACCGCGGATTTCAGCCCCTATCTGGGCCAGATCGCCAATATGAAGATCGATGCGGTGTTTGCGATGGAGAATGGCGCCGACGCCACGCGCTTGATCCAGCAATACGCGAGCTTCGGCCTGAAGGGTCAGTTGCCCTTGATCAGCGCCATGAACACGACCGATCAGTCGATCATCCGCACGCTCGGTCCCGAATGCGAAGGCATTGTGTCGGCCGCACATTTTGCCGAAGGCTCAGACAATCCGGTCACGCAGAAATTCGTGAAGGACTACACCGCCAAGTACGACAAGATCCCGTCGCTGTTCGGCTTCTCCATGTATTCCGGCG
>JAFAXD010000056.1 GCA_019241285.1 Xanthobacteraceae bacterium
TTGGTGTCAAACCGTTTACTCGCTTCTCTTTCTCCGGCTGCAATACACCGGCGAGACGAACGACGTGAACAAGGGGGCTCTTCAAGCGTCTTCTCTGCAAGTGGACGTTCAACTCTTGAGCGCTGAAATGCGAGATCGGCATCAGAAGGTCCGCTTCGCGAACCATGAAGTCGCTTTGTGGAACGTCGAAGTTATCTGGATCTCGCCAACCCGGATCATCGTCTTCTAGAACACGCAGAAGATCAAAAAACACGAAAGCAAGCCGGGTGCCTTGCCGCCTTAAGTCGCGCAGTTGATGAAAGCCATATCGGTGATGCTCACCTGAAAACAACATAACATCGCCGGGCTGTATATCTGCGTCGGGCAATTGCTTGACTGTGTCCGCCATTACCGGGGGATGCGAGCCTTGCAAGGCCAAAGCTTGCTTGATCTTTCCGTGAATCAGCCTCCGAAACCCACGTAAACACTTCTTGTACGCCCGCCGAAAACGGCTCTCCCGCGGACGAATGAGGTACTCGCGGTTTGGATCTGCCAAAAGCGGGGCAGAGAGCACCAGCGCAACCTGCGCTTTGGTGAGAGTCTTGAATTTGTTTAGGGGCCGAAAGAAAACAACAAATTGAGTATTATTAGATTGATTTCGCAGAAAGGCGTCCACAATGCCTGCCTCCACACGCATCGTGCCGTGGGGATGACGACATTGCTCTTCGAAAGAAGTCGTCAAGTCTACCCATAGCGTCGGCATGTGGCTTTACTCACTGAGGCACGACTTGACGTTCATACCTTTCAATCATTTGGCCTGCAAACAAGGCGGGTGAAACTCAGAGTTTGTAGCGTCAATGATCGTCAAGCCGGCGTTTAAACTTTTTGGCCGTCGCCGTTCGAGACGCTGTCCGCCGCGCGGACTTTGAACACAATCTATTGGGTCTGCTACTCGGCTGCTACTTGGCAAAGGTCATACCTGGGGCTCGGGACGGCCCCCTAATCATGGCCCAACTGTGGCTAGCCCTGCACCAGGGTTGGATTACCCCAGCTCCTTCACCCACACCTTGGCGGCGAGCGGCCCGGTGTCGCCAGTGTCCTCCACGTAATGAACGCTGTCGCCGCGCCGCAGCTCCTCGAAGTTGCCGGCCAGCATGGCGTTGCGGTGGAAATAAAGCAGCCCGCCTTCCTTGGTGAGGATGAAGCCGGAGTCTTTGTCTGGCGTCAGCTCGGCAATCTGGCCGAGCGACAGGTTCTCCGAGGCGTGGTGCGCGTCCTTGGTACGCCCGGCCCGCACTTCCTTGAGGTCGAGCAACTGGCGCTCGGCAATACGGAATGCTTCGTTGATGGCCTGGTGCAGATCGGGGCGCTGGTAGCGCCGCTGCAGGTGATCGGGTTCGTGGCTGACCACAAGATCCGGCCGGCCCGGAATGCCCATCTCGATATGCACAACCGGCGGAATCGTGTGGTTGCTGTTGTCGGCGCGCTGGTCAACGTGGACGCGGCAGGTCACCAGCCGATCATAGAGACGCTCCAGGTCGGCGATTCGAGCGCGGATTTCCTCCTCGGCCCAGGCAGAGCTCTCGAGGTTGTGGAACGAAATTTCTGCGGGTACCTGCATGGATGGCCTCCGTTGCACGCGCCCGGTTAACGCACGACCGCTTTGGTCCGTTTCATCGGTGTTTCATGGTCTTGGGGATGCCATTGTTGCGCCTTATGCGGGCCTAAGCTTGGGTCACGGCTCAGACGCTGCAAAGATCAACATTTCCGGTTCATCGCATGACTCGATCGATCCTTGGTCACCTTTCGCGCGCGCTGGCTGGCGCCGCCATGCTGGCCGCGCTTGTCGCCTCGTCTCCTGGCCACGCCGCCGATGCAGCGTTCCAGCAATGGCTCGCTGGGTTGTGGCCGGATGCCGAGAAAATGGGAATTTCGCGGGCGACGTTTGATGCCGCGACGCGGGGGCTCGAGCCGGACATGTCGCTTCCGGATTTGATTATTCCGGGCCGCCCCGAGCGGCCGTCGGGGCGTCAAGCGGAGTTCGTGCAGGCGCCGGCCGACTACATCAAGGAATCCTCGATCGAGCACCTCGCCGCCGAGGGCCGCAAACTGCTCGAGCAGAACCGCGCGACGCTTGCCGCCATCGAGAAACAATTCGGCGTGCCCGGACCGATCCTGCTCGCCATCTGGGGACGCGAAACCGATTTCGGGCGCGCCAAGGATTCGCGCAGCGCCATCCGCGTCCTGGCGACACAAGCTTATCTGGGGCGGCGCAAGGACCAATTTCGCCAGGAGCTCCTGATCGCGCTGAAGATGGTCGACGAAGGCGACATTCCGCTGGCGCAGATGAAAAGCTCCTGGGCCGGCGCGATGGGTCTCACGCAGTTCATGCCGTCGGATTACGTCCGCTCGGCGGTTGATTTTGACGGTGACGGCCGGCGCAACATCTGGACGTCGGTGCCCGATGCGCTCGCCTCGGCAGCGAAGCAACTCGTCGACAAAGGCTGGCAGCGTGGCGAGCCCTGGGCCATCGAGGTGCACGCCCCGCGCAACACCGATTGCACCATCGGCGTGCCGGAGAATACCAAGCCGATCGGCGAATGGCTGCGCCTGGGTTACACGCCGGCCTACGGGCGCAAGCTGAGCGATGCGGAGATGAACATTCCCGCCTCGCTGCTGCAGCCGGCCGGACTTTATGGTCCCTCATTCCTGACGCCGAGAAACTACTTCGTCATTAAGGAATACAATTTCTCGGATCTCTACGTTTTGTTTGTTGGCCACCTGGGCGATCGCATCGCCCAGAGCCGCGGGTTTGAGACGCCGTGGTCCAAGGTGGTCCAACTGCCGACCGTGCAGGTCGAAAGCATGCAGCGCCGGCTCACGAACCTTGGTCTCTATTCCGATAAGATCGACGGCAAGGCCGGCATGAAGACGCGCGCGGCACTCGGGGCTTATCAAAAAGCCAACGGGCTTGCAGTTGACTGCTGGCCGACGACCGCGGTGCTCGAACACATGCAGAGCACCGCGGGGCGAAATTAGCTCACCCCTGCTTGATCGCGCGGTTTCGGCCGATCGTGTTGAACTGGGCTTTCTGCTCGTCGCTCAGCGAGCCGTAGAAATCGTTGAGCGGACCGCGCACCGTCGCGATGGCCGCCGATATGGTCTGTAACCGCTGTTCCATCGCCGATAGGCGAGCGAGCGGAGTGGCGGGCATCTCGGTCGGGCACGACGCCTCGAGGATATCCTTGGCCTTGGCGGCAGCGTTCTGCAAGGTGTTGAGCGCCGCCTCTTGCGCGCCCGTCGGATGCACGGTGCGTTGGATTTGGGCGGTTGGCCAGTCGGGGATCGCCCGGTTCTTGCAACCGGCGGCCGGTGAGCCGCCCGCCACGGGGCTACCCTCGTTCGCCGGCGGCCTTTGGTTCTGACCCAGCGCGTTGAAGCGAGCTTTCTGCTCATCGGTTAGCATGTTGTAGAACTTCTCGAGCGCGGGCCGCACCACCTTCACGGCGCTGATCATGGCCTGCACGCGCTGCTGCATGGCATCGATGCGGCCGATGGGCGTGAGCGACACGTCCGTCGGGCACGACGACTTGACCAGCTGTGCCGCCTGCACCGACGCGTTGCCGAGTTCGTCAAGGGCTGCGCGCTGTTCATCGGTGGGATTGAGTGCCTGCTGAATCTCGTCGACCGGAACGCCGGCGACATCGCGCGAATCTGCGCCGCAATATTCGCTGTACCGCCCCATGACGGCTTGCGTGGTGGTGCCCGCCGTGTTGCCGCCTGGGCTCGTTACACTTCCGCTGGGCGGCGCGCTGGCATAGCGGCGACCGACAGGCGATCCCCCCGCGTAGCCGGACCCGCCATAGCCACTGACGTAGCCGCCGCCCGCATAGGTTGGACCGACGATGTCGCCGTAGCCGTAGGGCCAGAAGATCCCGGCGTAGAGATCCGGATAGCCGTAATACCAGAACGGATCGTAGAAATAGGGCCAATAGCCATAGGGCCAGAACACGTCGGCGAACAGGTCATAGTAGGCGTAGGGCCAGAAGACCGGGCCCCACCAGCCGAACGCGACGCGGTTGCGCCACCAGTTATGGTACCAGCCGAAATGCCCCCAGCGGTTGCCCCAGAACCGGCTGCCGATCACGCCATTGCGTGCCCATCCGGCATTGGCGAACCGATGACCCATGAGGGCGTTGCCGGCAGCGTGGGCGCCCACTCCGCGCGTCGCAAATGCGGCGCGGTTGACGTTGCGCCCAGCAAGATTGCCGTTGCGTCCGGCAAGCGCGTTGCGACCTGCTCCATTCCGGCCAGCAAACCGCGTGTTGCCCCCGCGCGAGAAGGAGCGGTTGGCGAAGGAACGATTGCCGCCGCGGGAGAACGAGCGGTTGGCGAAAGAACGATTGCCGCCGCGGGAGAAGGAGCGGTTGGCGAAGGATCGGTTGCCGCCGTGGCTGAAGGAGCGTCCGGCAGATCGGCTGAAGCCGCCACCATGGCTGAAGGAGCGAAAGCTTCCACCATGGCTGAAGGAGCGAACGCCACCGCCGCCGAAGCTGCGCATTCCTCCGCCGAAACTACGCATTCCGCCAAAGCTGTGCATGCCGCCACCACCGAAGCTGCGCATGCCGCCGCCACCGAAGCTATGAAACCCACCGCCGCCGAAGCCGTGGAAACCGCCGCCACCCCCATGGAAACCGCCGCCACCGCCGTGGAAGCCGCCGCCACCACCAAAACCGCCACGCGCCAGAGCCGGCGCCACGCCAAGGACCAGCGTCAACAAAATGGCGCCGGCTTGAGTTGCTCGCCGCATCACGCACCTCCCAGAGGACGGCCCGTTTGATCTTTCTGTTAAATTGCTAACACCGAAGTTTCTGACCATGTTCCCATCGGTCGAGAGGCCGCGCATCAGACTGAACGCGATTAACAATCTCCGATGTTTTCATGTCGGTATGTGGGCGCGCGGCGTCCACGTCTACTGCGACAAATCGCAGTAGCCCGCGCGCACAAGTTAAATTTGCAATGCAAAAAGATTGGTCCCAGCGTGGTTAGTACCACTGTGGGCACATGAATTGCGGGCGCGTGTATCCAATCAGCAGGCCGTCCGCATTGAAGATCGGCTTGCGTGCCCAGTAGGCGCCGCGGCACCCCGTGTTTGGATAGGCCGACTGATAGCCCGGATAGGTGACCATGCCGGGCGGCGGCATCGGCACATAAGCGCCGGCGAGCGCATCTGGCGCAGGCGGAGGTGGGGCGCTCGCAACCGGCGCGTTCAGATCGAGCGGCGGCGGCAGCGCCGCATCGGTCCCAGGAATGGGAATGCCAAAGAAATCGGCCGCAGAAGCGAGCGTCGGGGCAGCTACAAATGCCAGCACCACGGCGCCAGCCATGGCCAGCGTGCCAAGAGAAATCTTCATCGCCATCACCCGAGGGATGTTGCTGCTCTGCAAACGCAATCAACGCAACAGGACGATCGAATCAAACTCAGCACAGCATGAACGGCGGCTGCGCACCTGGTAAAGCCACTTGGGGCTTCGGAGGCGCTTGTGCCGCGCAATCCGGTTTCAGCGTTGCAAAAATGGCACGCCGACTGCGTGCAGCCGATGCAAATGGGTCGGACTCAATAGCACGTCTGTACCCTTTGAACCTGCCAGGTATATCCATCCCACACCCGCTGATTGTGCCAATAGCATCCCGGGCCGGGCCCGTAATATCTGGGCGCGGGCGCGTAGTAGTAGGACGGCCCGTAGCCGTAATACGCCCCATAGGGATAGGCCGCGCCGCCGCCGACCGGTCCACCCACAGGACCCTGAGGTGCACCTGGAGGCGCATCACACCCGAAGCAGATCGCGTGAGCCGTGCGCGGGGCCATGACCGCAGGACCGGCAAGGATGGCCGCCGCGGCCAGGGCAATCACCATTTTGCGCATCAATGACCTCCGCCGATCAGGATCGCGCATGCCGGGAACGAACGATTCCAACATGCCCGATTCGCTGTGATCTCACAGCATCAAGGCGCAGCAATTCGGGCGATCCACCACACAATATGAGCGTGGCAAAAAAAATGGCCGGGCAGCGCCCGGCCATGTCGATTCTCAGCTGCTGAGGCTCAGTAGCAAACGCGAACGGGCTGCCACGTCCAGTAGTAACCGTTCCACACACGTTGGCGCTGCCAGTAGCAGGGCGGCGGTGCCGCGTAGACCGGCGCCGGCGCGACATACACGGGCGGCGGCGCCGATGACGCGATCGCCGCGCCGAGCAGTGCGCCACCGAGGACGCCCGCACCCACATAGCAACCCAAGCAGGCCGCGTCCGCTTCCTTCGGGATCGCCACCGCGCCCGCCGCAAGCGTTGCCGCAACCGCTAATGTAGCCAAGGTCTTGGTCATACCACACTCCGTTTCATAAGGCCGTATCTCATCAGGCTGTCCAGCGCCGGCTCCCGGGGATTTCAGCGGTTCCGGAGACGCCCCACCTCGATTGACCAACATCATAACGCGGCCAGTGTCCGCGTCAGTGACGACTGTCACCAAACTTCGTCCTAATTAAGAATGTGTCCTTAATTTAGTCTTACAGCCTGAGCGGTACGATGCTGTTCGATGATGAACGGGCGATGAACGAAGTTTGACGAACCAAAGCAAAAATCGTGGCGCATTGTTTGTAGATCGTTGTGAAGCAGCGCCCTTAATTGAGATTCAACCCAGCGGCCTTCACCAGAGCGATGTTGCTCGCAATTTCCTTGCGCACCAACCCATCAAATTCGCGTGGTGAAATCGGCATTGGTTCGATGCTTTGCGGCGCGAACTTTTGCTGCACACGAGGTAATTGCAAAGCCGTTTGGATTTCCTGATGGAGACGATCAACGATCTCAGGCGACGTCTTCGCCGGAACAAACAATCCATTCCAGAACGTATAGTCCGAGTCGGGGAGCCCGGCTTCGATCGAGGTTGGCACGTCGGGCAGCGCGCTCGCGCGCTTCTGGGTCGATACCGCAAGCGCGATCAGCTTGCCGTCGCGGATGAGCGGCAGCCCGGAAGAAATTCCGACCGACATGAAATCAACACGCCCCGCCGTGACTTCGGTCAACGCTTCGGGACCGCCCTTGAACGGAATGTGCAGCGCCTTGATCCCGGCACTGAGTAACAACCGTTCGGCACCCCAATGGGTGGCGCTGCCGATTCCGGCCGAGGCGAAGCTCAACGTGCCGGTGCGACCAGCGGCAATCAGTTCGGGCAGCGTCTGGATGCCTTTCAGCGGTGAGACCACCGTCACGTTGGGCACTACGCCCAACATGGCCACAGCGGCGAAGTCCTGTGCCGGATCATAAGGTAGATTGGGGTAGATGGCTGGCGCCGCGGAGTGCGCGGAGGCGTTGATCAGCAAGGTGTAGCCATCCGGTTCTGATTTCGCCACGGCAGCGGCGCCGATTGTGCCGCCTGCGCCGCCGCGGTTTTCAATAACGATCGGTTGCCCGAGTGCCGCCGACAAAGGGTCCATCGCGATGCGCCCGATGATGTCGACCGTCGAGCCGGCACTGAATGGGATCACGGCGCGCAACGGACGGTTCGGCCAGGCGTCGGCCCGCGCCGGCCGCGTCAGCGCCGGAAGCGCTAACGCGGGGCCCATGCGCAAAACATCGCGCCGCGTGATCCGCATGAGCATCCTCCCATTCGGCGGCAAGTTACCGTGGCCGCCAATTTGTTAGGCGCAGTATTGCATCAAGCGCAAAATGGGTCACCCGGCGCGAGCCACCGGAACAGCGCGGTTCAGCTAGACCTTGGCGAGAGTCCTGCGCGTCCTTGCGACCGACTGACCGCCGGACCTGACCATCAGGAACGAGCCCGACCAAGCGGGTGAAATGGACCAGCGACCGCTGATCTCATTGCCATCGCTGCTGAGCGTGCCTTCGTACTCGACGAGGCTATAGTTTGGCCCGGCGGCCTCGTAGGTCTTGCGAAACAGGACTGAATTCGACGTGCGGCTTCCGAGCAGGGTCGCGTAAAGCGTCGTGCCCGCGCCATCCCCGAATATGCGGGGCTCATGCGTAGATCCGGTGACCCAGCTCACGGTCTCGATCAGGGTAGCGACAAAAGAGACCGACTTGCCCAATTGCGGATAGTTATAGAGACCGTTCCAGACACCGGTCAGGTTGACTTTATCCTGCTCGCTCATTCCCAAATCCCCGAGTCGACCGCAATTTTGACGGACATTACGGCGGTGTGCAACATCAGGTATTAGCGGCGGTTCGGGAGCATCACATGGGCGCAAAGCGTTCCATGCAGTCCGCGGCCTTATTGGGGGGATAGAGCACGCGGCGACAACCACGATGGCCCGCGCGCTACTAGTGGCTAAATCTATACGGAGTTCGAGCAGGTTGGAGCGCCGACCTATACCGACGAGCGCCGCCGTCGGTGGCCCAATGCCGGGAATTGACATCAGCAATTCGGCAGCGCTTCAGAAGCTGTACGACCTAGAATACGTCCAGCGAATGAAGCGCTTCCGTTAACGCACTTTCCGTTACAGCGCCCGATTGCTCGCCTTCACGGCATCGGCCTCTACGTAGACTTCGTTGCCGAGCTCGCGGAACTTCTCCGACATCTCGGCCATGCCCTGCTCCTTCTCATTCAGGGTGGCCGCGTAGTCGCGCACGTCCTGGGTGATCTTCATGGAGCAGAACTTGGGGCCGCACATGGAGCAGAAGTGCGCGACCTTGTGCGCCTCCTTGGGCAAC
>JAFAXD010000492.1 GCA_019241285.1 Xanthobacteraceae bacterium
GCGCCTACTCCGAATGGCATACGGCGCGAAACCCGATCCGGGTCCTGTTCATCTATCTGGATTCGAACGAGCTCGGCCTCGCGACGGACACAGCACCACATACGCCACGACTGCTGTTCGAGAACAGCGGGCTCCGCGACTCGGCGCTGAGATTCAAGCGCGCCCTTGCATGCAATGACGCTGACGATCGCGCCTATTTCGACGCCCTCGGCGTCATTCTTCTGCATGAGCTCAAACGGCTCAATCACCGGGGCGCGGAACCAGTGCCGCACGTCAAGGGCGGCCTCGCGCTCTATCACCAGCGTATCGTCACCACGTTCATCGAGGAACATCTGTCCGAACCGATCGCGCTTGCAACACTGGCCGAGCTGACGCAACTGAGCCCCTACCACTTCTGCCGCGCGTTCAAGCAATCGTTTGGCGCACCTCCGCACCGGTATCACGCCACCCGCCGCATTGAGCGAGCCAAAGCGCTGCTGGCCAAACGCTCGCTGTCGGTGACCGAGATTGGACTCGAATTGGGGTTCTGTGAAACGAGCTCGTTCTGCTCGGCCTTTCGCAAGGCGACCGGGCAGTCACCAACCTCATACCGACGCGGCCTATGCTGATCCCGTCCTGGTCAAATCGGACTTGACGTGGTTTTGGAAATGGTCAGACGGTAGCACTCTGCACGCGCTCGTCGGATTAGCAGGACGTCTTGCATTTCTGCGGCGCATGGACGGTTGCCGTATGACCCGTCTACCGAATGGATGGTGGCCCGAACCTCCGGCGCTTTTGGGGTACGCCGTCGGTGCGCTGCTTGTTGGCGCTGCGCTGATGGTTGCCCGCTGGATGGAAGCCAATTTTGTCGGTGCGCCGGTCTCCTTGTTCTCCTGTGCGGTTCTGCTCAGCGGCTGGTTCGGCGGCTTCGGTCCCGGCTTGTTTGCCGCCGCGCTGGCGGCGGTTGCATTCGAGTACGAATTTCTGATGCCGCTGCATTCGTTCACCATCGCACCCAACGAACTCCCTCGGTATGCAGTATTTTCAACATTTATTTTTGTTCTCGCGCTGCTCAGCGGTGCCCAACATAGGGTCACTCAGTCCCTGCGGCGTGCGCGTGATGAGCTCGACGGCACCGTACGGAAACTGACGCAAACCAACGAAGCGTTACGCATGGAAAATGCGGAGCGCGAGCGAGCGCAGAAAGAGCTGCGCGACAGCGAACAGCGCTTCCGCGACTTTGCCGAAACCGGATCGGACTGGCTGTGGGAAACGGGGCCGGACCATAGGTTTACCCGCATCTCCGACCACCTGAAAATCGCCGGCGTCGAGCCGGAAGCGCGCCTCGGACAAACCCGTTGGGAATTCGGAATGGACGGAGCGACAGAGAAAGAGAAATGGACCGCCCATATCGCGGCGCATGAGCTGCGTGAGCCGTTTCGCGATTTCGTCTACAGCCTGCTTCGGCCGGACCAATCGATCATGTATGTCAAGACGAGCGGCCGGCCGGTTTTTGATGACGGGGGCCAATTTCTTGGTTACCGCGGGATCGGCAGCGACATCACCGCCGAAGTCCAAGGCCGGGAAGCTGAGCGCGCGCTGCGCCAGGCGCAGACCGAGCTTGCCCATATCACGCGCGTGACGACGGTCGGCGAGTTGACGGCGTCGATCGTCCACGAAGTCAATCAGCCGCTCGCGGCGATCGCGACCAATGGCGAAGCCGCCTTGCGCTTTCTGCAACGGAGCGAGCCCGACCTGCAGGAAGTGCACGAGGCCCTCGTCGGAATGATCGCCGATAGCCGCCGCGCCGGCGAGGTGATCCAGCGTGTTCGCGCGCTCTGCCGAAAGTCAGAGCTACAACTCGTACGGCTGGACATTGGTGAGTTGATTGACGATTCCCTCCTCCTCGTGCAGCGCGAAATGCGCGACCACCACGTCTCCTTGCGACGAGACCTGCCGCCCACCTTGCCGCCGGTGCTTGGTGATCGTGTTCAGCTGCAACAGGTCATCATCAACCTGGTGCTAAACGCCATGGAGGCGATGGCCTCCGTTACGGATCGCCCGCGCGACCTCATCATCCGGTCTCGCCAAGACGGAGATCACGTCCTGGTCGCGGTCGAAGATTCCGGCACGGGGATCGACCCCGCCCAGATCGATCGCCTGTTTGGTTCATTTTATACGACCAAGCCTGGCGGGCTTGGCATGGGCCTTTCAATCTGCCGCTCAATCATCGAGGCACATGGCGGCAAACTGTGGGCCTCGCCTAATGCGGGACCCGGCGCGACCTTCCAGTTCACGATACAATTGGCCACCGCGCCATTGGAAAGGACCTGAGCATGGCCCAAACTGTAGCAGATCAGTTTGCTGACATTCTTGCGATCGCCGGTGTCAAACGGATCTATGGCATCGTCGGCGACAGTCTCAATGGGTTGACCGACTCCCTGCGCCGTCAAGGCAAGATCGAATGGATCCACGTCCGCCATGAGGAGGTCGCCGCTTTCGCGGCCGCCGGTGAAGCTCACCTCACGGGTGATCTGTCGGTCTGCGCGGGGAGTTGCGGACCTGGCAATCTGCATCTGA
>JAFAXD010000507.1 GCA_019241285.1 Xanthobacteraceae bacterium
GGCAAGTCACGCCATAGATGACGCTGCCCCGCATAGATGACGCCTGGCCGGCCCCGCATAGATGACGCCGCCCCGCATAGATGACGCCACCGCGGCATAGTTCATCACCTGTGTTCTCGACCCAAGCCGGATGAGAAAACTAGCCTCGTCATTGCGAGGAGCGGAGCGACGAAGCAATCCAGTGCGGCGCCTCAGCGCTGGATTGCTTCGCTTCGCTCGCAATGACGGATCTGCCATAGATGACCTTTTCTCAAGATGGGGGCTGAGTTTGTTGAGCGCCGCAACCAGCCGCGGCCCTCATCCTGAGGAGACTGGCCCCTCAAGGGGCCAGTCGTCTCGAAGGATGGCCACACATAGATGACGTTCTCGCATAGATGACATTGCCCCAAGAGCTCCATCGATGGATCTCTGCATAGGTGACGTTTCCCGCATAGATGACCTTTCGCGGCATGTGCGGCCATCCTTCGAGACGCACGCGGGCAAAGCCCGCGCGCTCCTCAGGATGAGGGCTGAGTTTGTTGGAGCGCTCCACGCGCATGAGAGCCGCGGACCAACCTGCAGGCCCACGGATCTGAATTCAGCAATTAAACTCGCCGGACACCGGCGGATGACAGACGAGCGACCAATTATTTTTGCCTACTGTTTTGTCAAGGGGAGATTGAGACCATCGCCCGCCAGCTATTTCGTCTGCAACGCAAAGACCCCATTCCATTCCGGCGGCGGCGGGTTTTGTTCGAAGGCTTGGATGCGTTCCTCGTAGAGGTCGGCAACGCCCTCGAGGTGGAATGCGCCGTTGGCGGCGCGGCATGCCTCGGCTGCCTTGATGGCACCGGTCCAATCGCGGGCTCGGTAGCGCGCCAGCATCTGCTGCACCGAGGTCCGCACGCTCTCGAAATCGCTTGATTGTGCGACCGCTTTGCGGCCGACCACGGTGTACACGACTTCCGGCTCGGTCTTGCCTTTGACGGTGATGAAATCGATCTCCACCACGGCGAACTTGTCCTTCACCGCCTCGGCGGTGCGGGCGCCGATCAGGATCGGCACGCCATAGGATTTGGTCTGGCCCTCGATGCGCGAGGCAAGGTTCACGGCGTCACCCAGCACCGTGTACTGGAAGCGCATGTCGGACCCCATGTTGCCGACGGTGACGCGGCCGGTATTGATGCCGATGCCGATCTTGATCGGGATGAACGGTTTGCCGCTCGCCTCCGCCTCGCGCTTGCGCTCGGCGTTGAGCTCATCGAGGCGCTCCAGCATGTCGAGGGCGGCGTCGCACGCATTGGCTTCGTGATCGGGGTCATCGAGTGGCGCATTCCAGAACGCCATGATGGCGTCGCCCATGTATTTGTCGATCGTGCCGTTGCGCGCCTGAATGGCGTTGCTTGTGGGCGTCAGCAGTCGGTTCATCAGGGTGGTCAGGCCCTGCGGATCATCCTTGAAGGACTCGGAGATCGTGGTGAACCCGCGCACGTCGCTGAACATGATGGTCATCGTGCGCTCTTCGCCCCCGAGCACCAGCTTTTCCGGGTTCTGCGCCAACTGCTCGACCAGCGTGGGAGAGAGATATTGGCCGAAGGCGGAACGAATGCGCTGGCGATCCAATTGCTCGCGTACGTAGTTGACGAATACGAGTGCCGCGTAAACGCCGAAGCTCGACATCAACGGGAAGGTGACGTCCAGCAGAAGATTCTGTCCTTGGAAGAAGTACCAGGAGACGGCCGCGAGTCCGCCGCCAACACAGGCTCCCAGGATCAGCAGCGGCAGCGCGCCGATCATCGGCGCGAAGATGACGATCGCAATTCCGACCAGAAAAGCGGTAATGAGCTCGACGGCCTTCGCATAAACCGGATAGCTCAAGAGGGAGCCAGTCATCGCCGCTTCAACGACCTGAGCATGCACCTCAACCCCCGGCATCGTTGGATCGACTGGCGTGGTCTTGATGTCGAGGAGGCCGATGGCGGACGTTCCGATCAGGATCACCTTTCCGGCAATGCGCTCAGGCGCGACGGTGCCCTCGAACACGTCCTTTGCGGACACATAGATGTCCCGCTCCGGCCGGCTGAAATGCACCCACAGCCTGCCGTTTGCGTCAGTCGGCAACTGAAAGCGTGGCGGAATGGTCTGCACCTGATCAAGACCTGCTTCACTGGTGATGAGCCGGATTGCCTGAGCCGCAAATCCGACGCGCAGAATCTCCAGGCTCAAGGCCGGCACGATCTGCCCACCCGCCTCCATCACGATGGGAATTCGGCGCACGATGCCGTCGCGCTCCGGCACAATGCTGAACAGACCGCGGCCCGCCGCGGCTTTTTCCAACACGGGGGTGTTCACCAGCAGATGCGGAAACTTAACCAGCCAGGGGGTCGGGTCAGGCGGCCGGAACGCGACAGTCGTGCGCGGTATGCTGCTCAGATCACCTGGATCGATTGGTGCCGAAATGCCCGATTGACCGAGGACAACACGCGAACGACGGAGCGCGGCCGCGAGCACGTCGTCATTGCTTGGCAGTGAACGGAGTTTCTCGCGCGTGGCATCGTCAAGATTTGCGAACGAATCCGCCGCCACTCCGGGCGACAGGCGATCGGGCTCTGCAAAAATGACGTCGAACCCGATGATCGCGGCCCCCATCGCGGTGAGCTTGTTGATCAATTCGGCAATACGTGTGCGCGCCCAAGGAAACTGGCCATAGGCGCGCAGGCTTTGTTCATCGATATCAACAATCGTCACCGGCCGCTGATCGGTGACACGCGGGTACAACAACTGATAAAGATCAAAGCTGCGCAGCCGCAGTTCCTGCAGCGGCGGCGGATCCCAGACCCTGATCGCCAGGAATACGAACAGGAGAAACAGGCCAATCGCCCGACCCAAGCCGAAGCGCTGGCCCCACCGAGAAAGCGTCTTTTTCATTGCGGTCTAATCTAGCTTCACCTGGCCCTCACTTCTCGCGAAACGCCCGCTTGACCTGATCCAATAGCGGCTTCGCCAAGAATGAGAGCACCGTGCGGTCCGCCGTCTGCGCGAACACCTCGACCGGCATGCCGGGCACGAGCTTGACGTCGCCCAGCCGTGCGACCTCCTCGGGCGACAGCGCGACACGGACCGTATAGTAGGTCGCGCCGGTGCGCTGATCAGTCGACGTATCCGCAGAGATGCGATCAACCGTGCCGTCGATCTCCGGCGTGGTGCGCTGGTTGAAGTTGGTGAAGCGCAGCATGGCGCGCTGGCCGATCTGCATCTGATCAATGTCCTGCGGATTGATCTTGGCCTCGACCGAGAGGTTGTCGGCATCGGGCACGATCAGCATGACGGCGTCGCCGGCAGCGATGACGCCGCCGACCGTATGCACAGCCGACTGGAACACGGTACCGTCCTGGGGAGCGCGGAGTTCAATACGTTTGAGCTGATCCTCGGCGGTGATCTTGCGCTCGACGAACTCGCCGATCTTGGCATCGACCTCGCGCAGCTCCTTGCCGACGTCGCTCGACATGTCCTGATCGACCTGGAGGACCTTCAGCTCGGTCTCGGCGATTTTGCCTTTGGTCTGCGCCATCGAGGACACCAACGCGCCACGCTCGCCCTCCAGGCGAGCGGACTCGCGCTCCAGCGAGGTGAGGCGGGTGAGCTGAACCAAGTTCTTCTGATAGAGATCGCGCACGCCGTCGAGCTCGCGATGGACGAGATCGATTTCCTTGGTCTTGGAGGCCTGCTGGGCCGCCAGCCCCTGGGTTTCCTGTCCGAGCTGCGCGATCTGCTGACGCAGCTGATCCCTTTGGCCGTCGCGCGCAGCCCGGCGCAGGTTGAACAGCTTGATCTCGCTCGCCATCGCGGCGGCAGCGTCCGGATCACTGGCCTGCGCCATGAGCTCCGGCGGGAACGTGACCTGGGACGCTCCATCGCGTTCGGCCGAGAGCCGCGCCTTGCGGGCCAAAAGCTCGTTCAAACCCTTGGTGACGATCGCCAGATTCGCCCGCGTCACGGTGTCATCGAGGCGCACTACGACGTCGCCGGCCTTCACCCGATCCCCGTCTCGCACAAAAAGTTCGCCGACCACGCCGCCGGACGGATGCTGCACTTTCTTGACGTTGGAATCGACGACGATCGAGCCTTGCGCGATGACGGCACCTTTGATCTCCGAGGTCGCCGCCCAGCCGCCGACCCCGCCGGCGAGCAGGACGATCAGCACAATTCCCAGGATCACGTGTCGACGGACCGAGCGACGCGCCTCGGTCCACCTTCGTGCCCGCGGCTTGGGGGCAGCTTTGACCAGCCGCCGGCGAACGAGACGACGCTTCGTCATGCACTCCTCCCGGCGGCCGCGTCAGGGACCACTTGCAGCGGCCGCGCGCCTTGTGGACGCGGCAGCGCTTTGGCCAGGATTTCCTCTTTCGGTCCGAAATGATGCATCCGCCCCTTGTTCATCACCAGGATCAGATCGACCCCTGTGATCGCACTTGGGCGATGGGCCACAACCACCACAATGCCGCTGCGTTCCCGCACCCCCACGATGGCCTTGGTCAGCGCTTCGTCGCCTTCCGAATCGAGGTTTGCGTTCGGCTCGTCAAGCACGACCAGGAACGGGTCGCGATACAGGGCGCGCGCCAGCGCAACGCGCTGCGCCTGCCCGGCCGACAGTGCGGCCCCATGCTCGCCGACCTGGGTCTCGTAGCCGCCCGGGAGCCCGACGATCAGCTCGTGGACGCCCGCTGCCTTGGCGGCGGCAATGATGAGA
>JAFAXD010000636.1 GCA_019241285.1 Xanthobacteraceae bacterium
CAGCACATTGTAGATCTGTTTAGCGATCAGGAAGCAGAGCGCGAACGCGATCACGAACGCGATCAATGCCTTGATCAAGCGCGCGCGCAGCTCGATCAGGTGATCAAGGAGCGGCGCCTTGCTGGCCTCAATCTCCTGTTCGTCTTCCGGGGTTCTCATGCGGACCGGCCTCCGCCTCCCGCTGGTTCCGAGCTCGCTGGTGCTGCCGGTTCGCTGGGCGGCGCTGACGGCGCTACACTCTGCATTGCCGGCGTGCTCGCGGGTTCTGCCAAGGGCGTGCTCTCAACCCTGGTGACTGGAATGCCGGCGGTGGTCGGCGGTGGCGGCTGAGGCTCATCGAGCTTGCCGAGATAGTCCGAGGGATCGAGTGGTTTGGTCAGCGATTGCGCCGCCTTATTGAGATCGTCGGCGTGCTTCTTGAGGTCGGCCATCTCGGCCTCGCGCATCGCTTCCTGGAATTGACTCTGAAACTCCCCCGCCATCCGCCGGATTTTGGTCGTCCACTGACCCACGGTACGCAGGACGGAAGGCAATTCTTTCGGACCAATGACGATGAGCGCGACGACCGCGATGACGAGGAGTTCGCTCCACCCGATATCAAACATCTCACACTCCAAGGGCGCCTAAGCCCCCGGCCGGCGCCCCCAAACAGACGTAACGAGCTTGATAGCCGTCAGCGCCTCAGACGTTGCTGCCCTCGGCCTTCTGTTCAGTCTGCGCGCGCGCCTGCAGGCTCGCCTCCGGCCGGTGATCGATGGTCTTCGGCGCCGCCGACGGGTCGGTGGTCGCTTTAGCCGAGTCGTCCTCGGCCATGCCCTTCTTGAAGGCTTTGATGCCCTGCGCGACATCGCCCATCAGCTCGGAAATCTTGCCGCGTCCGAACAGCAGCAGCACCACGCCAATGACGATGATCCAGTGCCAAATACTCAGGCCACCCATGGCTTATTCCTCCGCCTCGGGGCTGCGCGCCGCGCGCAACCAAATGAGGCTTTGCGCTGAACCTAGGCGCCACGCCCGGCAAAAACAAGGACCCGTGCTGCGGCGCGCGCCCGCAGCAGCGCGGCCTCTTACCTCTCCCCCCTTGCGGGGAGAGGTCGAAGCGGCAACGCTGTGCCGGCTCTACTCTTCCTCCTCCCCGTCGCTCCTCGGCGCGAGCGTGAGATCGAGGTCGCCCTCCTCCAGAGGTTCCTCGTCCTCGCGCAGCGCAGGATCGTCCGACGGCATCGGCACGTTGAAGCCTGCCGGCAGGCTGCCGTCGAACAGGCCAGCGCCTTTGAGCTCGTCCAGGCCTGGCAGGTCCGTCAAGCTCTCCAGGCCGAAATGGGACAGGAACGCCTCGTTGGTGCTGTAGGTGATTGGCCTGCCCGGCGCTTTCCGCCGCCCGCGCGGCCGGATCCAGCCGATCTCGAGAAGGACATCCAGCGTTCCCTTGGCGCCGCTGATCCCACGGATCTCTTCGATCTCGGCCCGGGTGACGGGCTGGTGATAGGCGATGATCGCCAACGTCTCCAAGGCGGCGCGCGATAGCTTCTTGGGCTGAATGGCCTCGTGCGTGAGCAGCCAAGCCAAGTCATTGGCCGTGCGGAAGGCCCACTTATTGCCGATGCGCACCAGATTGACGCCGCGCGGCGCGTACTCGGTCTGTAGCCGCCGCAGCGCGGTGCGCAGATCCGTTCCGGACGGCATCCGGTCCGCAAGCGCCTTTTCGTCCAGCGGCTCGCCGGCGGCAAACAACAACGCTTCCAGCAAGCGCAATTCTTCGGGACGTGCCTGTGCGTCCGGCTCGTCGTCTTCGACTGGGGTGAATTCCTCGGCCAAGCTCATCCTGGTCCTCTTTATGATTGTCCGACGGTGCCATCCGGCACCGGAGCGCTGCGCCGACGCATGTAGAGCGGCGCAAAGGCAGTGGCTTGTTGCAGCTCGAGTTGACCCTCGCGCGCCATTTCAAGGCTGGCAGCAAGGCTCGAGGCAAGCGCCGTCGCGCGCATCGACGGCTCGACCACATACTCGATCAAGTACTGGTCAATGGCGGTCCATTCGGTCGCCACCTCGACCAGTCGCTCCAGGATCGCGCGCGCATCAGCCAGTGACCAGACCTTCCGGGTGGTCAGGCGAACGCGCGCCAATGCCTGCTTCTGGCGCTCGCGCGCATAGGCCGTCAACAGATCGTAGAGCGTCGCCGACCACTGCGGCCGCTTGATCTCGTTGATCGGCTCCGGCGCGCCGCGCTGGAATACGTCACGCCCGAGCTGCGGGCGCTCCAACAGGCGCTTGGCGGCGAGCCGGATCGCTTCCAGTCGCTGCAGCCGCAGGGCTAGCGCGTTGGCCAAATCGGCGGCGCTCTCACCGGGCCCGCCGGGCGGTTCCGGCAGCAGCAGACGCGACTTCAGGTACGCCAGCCAAGCCGCCATCACCAAGTAGTCGGCGGCAAGCTCGAGCCGCAGCCGGCGCGCTTCCTCGATGAAGGTGAGATACTGGTCCGCCAATGCCAGAATCGAAATCTTGGCAAGATCGACCTTCTGCTCGCGCGCCAGCCGCAGAAGCAGGTCGAGCGGCCCTTCGAACCCCTCGACATCGACAATGAGCGCCGGCTCGTCCGCCGCCCGTTCGGGTTCGGCAGCGAGGGCAACGATTTCGGCAGAGCCGGTATCAGTCATGACGCGCGATATATGTCCTCGGGGGCGCGACTGGTCACTTAGACCATCGCTGACCCAGTAGCGCCGGTTTCGCGCAAAATGCGCGCAAACTCCACCCGGGCAGTGGAAAGGTCGATCTCCGATGGGCGCCGGCGGGCCGCCAAGGCCGCCGTGGCACGTTGCGCCGACGCTCCCCTCAGATCTGAGGTACTCGCCGCAACATCTTCCATTTCTTGGAAATTTCCATTGCAGTGAAGGACAACATCACAGCCCGCCGCGAGCGCTGCAACACTGCGCTCGCCAATCGTGCCGGACAGCGCCCCCATCGACACGTCGTCGCTCATCAGAAGTCCTTCGAAGCCGATGAAGCCGCGAATCACCTCATTGATCATAGCCGCGGACGTGGTCGCCGGCAGGGTATCGAAGGCGGTGTAGACGACATGTGCGGTCATCCCCAACGGCAGTCTACGCAACTCCCGGAACGCAGCGAAATCCATTGCCTCGAGCTCGGCGCGGTCGGCATTCACGACCGGCAAGCTCAGATGGCTGTCGGCCATGGCACGCCCATGGCCAGGGATGTGCTTGAGCACCGGCAGCACCCCGCCGTCCATCAAGCCTTCCGCCACCGCCGCCGCGATGGCTGCGACCTTGTCTGGCGTTGCCCCATAAGCGCGGTTGCCGATGACGAGGTCCGCACCAGGAAGCCGCAAGTCCGCAAGCGGCAGGCAATCGACCGTAATCCCGAGAGCTGCCAGATCGGCCGCGATCAGCCGCGCGCCCAACTTCGCGGCCGCCAGGGCAACTGCCGGATTGCGATCGTAGATTTCTCCGAACACCCCGCCCGGCGGATAGGCGGGCCAATGCGGAGGTCCCAGCCGCTGCACCCGGCCGCCTTCCTGGTCGATCAGGACCGGGGCATCGTCGCGCCCCACACAATCCCTGAAATCACTCACCAAATTAAGTACTTGCTGCGGATTTTCGATGTTTCTCTTGAATAAAATGAGACCCCAAGGGGCGGCGTCGCGCACAAAGCTTCGCTCGGCGGGCGCGATCGACGTCCCCGCGACGCCTGTGATGAAAGCACGTGTCATGATGTCAGTCGGGTCCCGGGGCGGCAGTGCCGCGCGAAGCACCCGCGAAGTGGTGTACCGATGAGCCGGGACCGTCGCGAGCTTCGATTTTTCCGATCCCGGGTCTGCAGCACCGCGTTGCGCGCTGCGCTGCGCCCGAGATACGAGATTCGTTCAATCTGTCACTGCACGAAGCAGGTGCCGCCGGCGGATTTCAGGCGCTGACACAGCTCCGCCGCCTCGGCGCGCGACGCGAACGGACCAAACTGGGCCGCGTACACGGTCGCATTCTCGCCGGACTTCTTCGGCTTCACCTGGGAATGGCGTCCGCCGAGGACGTCCGCATATCGCGCCTGCGCAGCCCGGAGAGCCGCGGTCGCCTCCTCTCGCGTGTTGGAGGCGGAGATCTGGACCACATAATGTGCGGCTGGCTGCGCCGGTTTGGGCGCCTCGCCTTGGGTCGCGACCCTCTGCTCAGCTTTCGGAGCGGCCGCCGGCATTGGCTGGGCAGGCGCCGCCGCAATGGGCGCGGACCCCGCCGGCACGCCCGTACCCGCGTTCGGGGCGATGGCGACGGTGCGCACCGGATGAGGGTCCGTTGGCGACGGAGCAGCGGGCGCCGCCTGAGGCGCAGCGTTGACCGCGTTCTGCTGCGGGGCCGCCCATCCCGTCGCCGGCACCGGAGCTTGCGGCGCCGAAAGCTTCAGATCAACCGGCTGCTCCTCACGCGGAACGACCCGCTCGTTTTGCGGCTTGTCGCCAACCCGATCCGAAATCTGTTTGCCGTTCCCCGTGTCGCTTGGGGTGACGGCGACCTTGGCGGGCGAGCTGTCGGCCATGATCACCGGCGGAACACCGGGCGCCGAACCAGCAATGGTGCGGTAGGCATAAGCGCCGATCGCGCCGACGACGATAAGCCCAAATACGGCCCCAGCCATCAGCAAAGTCTTGCGCTGGCTCCCGGGCGGCTGTGTCTCGGCATATGGTGCGTAAGGATCGGCCTGCCCGGTATAGTCATACTGCCCTGCCGCATAGCGCGGGTCGTGGCCGCTGGGTTGGTCGTCGCCGTAGTACCGGGATTGTTGCTGATCGTCGTAATCAGCCTGATCGTAGGCCTCATCATTGACAGCGTAGTCGTCTTCGGCCGCATAGGCCTCGGACGCGTAACCCTCATCCCCGGCCGTCTCGTAGTCACCGTGCGCCAATGGTGGCGCGCTGGTCTGCGCGGCCGCCTCGTCCCAATGCCCGGATTGAGCCGGGCTCAACGGGTAGGCGTCGCTTTGGCCGGCCCGTACCCCCGGCCGGGTATCAACACGGGTGTTCTCGTACGCGTCCACGTCGCCGACCAGCTGGGCAAGCTCCGCCAGCGGGTCGGCACTGCTATCGCTTACAGAACGACTGTTCGGGTCATATCCCGACCGCGAAGCGCCTCTGGGCGCCGCATACTCCATCGACGGACTGGTACGCGGAAACACGGGATTTGTCCGATACCGCAGACTATTATCGGCCATCCAGATCCTGCCATCGTTATTGTGCGCGATCCCGGTCGATCGCAGCTACCCCTCACCCCCTTCAGCTGCCGGGAAGCTGAATATTACCGCATTTCCAGCGGCGCATCGACGCCAAGCAAGCTGAGCCCGACGGCGAGCACATTGACCACCCCCGCGACCAAAGCAAGCCGAGCGAGGGTGATATTGGGATCATCCTGTATAATGAAGCGTAAATGCGGCGAATTATTTCCTCTTGTCCATTGGGCATGGAAATCGCTGGCGAGCTCATACAAAAAGAATGCAATCCGATGCGGCTCGTGACTGAGTGCCGCTGCTTCAACAACACGCGGAAACTGCGCCAATTTGCGCATCAGCGCGAGCTCGGCCGCATCATCAAGACGTGCGAGCTCAGCGTCGCTGAGCCGACGGGCGCGCTGCGACCAATCGTCCGGTAGCTGCACCACCTCCCGCGCATTGCGAAACACCGAGTGGCCGCGGGCGTGTCCGTATTGCACGTAGAACACCGGATTGTCGCGCGACTGCTCGATCACTTTGGCCAAGTCGAAATCGAGCGATGCATCGTTCTTACGATACAGCATCATGAAACGGACCGGATCGCGGCCAACTTCATCAACAACATCGCGCAGCGTAATGAAATCCCCTGCCCGCTTCGACATCTTCACCGGCTCGCCGGCGCGCAACAGGCGCACCAACTGGATGATCTTCACATCCAGCGCCGCCTTGCCGTCGCTGATGGCTTTCACGGCGGCGTTCATGCGCTTGACGTAGCCGCCGTGGTCCGCGCCCCACACATCGATCATGTCGCGAAAGCCGCGGTCGAACTTGGATTTGTGGTAAGCGATGTCAGACGCAAAGTAGGTGTAGCCGCCATCCGATTTTTTCAGCGGGCGATCGATATCGTCGCCGAATTCGGTGGCGCGAAACAGCGTCTGCTCGCGGTCCTCCCAGTCCTCGACCGGCGCCCCTTTCGGAGGCGGCAGGCGGCCTTCATAAACATGCCCCTCACGCCGCAGCTCGGCGATCGTCTGACCCACCTGGTCCGATTGCGTACCGTCGCCCAGCAGCGAGCGCTCGGAAAAGAACACATCGTGCTTGATGTTGAGCGCGGCGAGATCGGCGCGGATCGCCTCCATCATCATGGCCACGGCCTTGCCCCGGACGATCGGCAGCCACTGCGGCTCCGGCATGTCCAGCAAGCCGCGAGCGAACTCCGCCGCTAGCGCTTCACCGACCGGCTTCAAATAGTCGCCCGGATAAAGGCCTTCCGGGATCGGTCCGATATCTTCGCCCAATGCTTCCCGATAGCGCAGGAATGCTGAGCGGGCCAGCACCTCGACCTGCGCGCCGGCATCGTTGATGTAGTATTCGCGGGTGACTGCAAAGCCGGTGAAGGCGAGCAGGTTCGCGAGCGCATCACCAAACACGGCGCCGCGCGTGTGTCCGACGTGCAGCGGACCAGTCGGGTTCGCGGACACATATTCCACGTTCACCGATTGTCCGCTGCCAATGTGGCTTCTGCCGTAGTCGGGGCCCGACAAGATGGCGCTGACGAGCGCCGACGCCCAGGCTTCCGGCTTGAGCGTGAGATTGATGAAGCCGGGGCCGGCGACATCCACCTTGGCGACAAGAGGATCACCGCGCAGCTCACCGGCCAACAACTCTGCAAGCTCGCGCGGCTTGCGGCCCGCGTCCTTGGCCAACACCATGGCGGCGTTGGTCGCCATGTCCCCGTGCGAAGGGTCGCGTGGCGGCTCGACAACGACGCGCGACCGATCCGCGGCTGCGGGAAGCACGCCGGACGCGATCAGCGTGTGGCCGGCGGCGTGGACGCGCTCAAGCACGGTGGCAAAGATGTTGGTGATCGGTTGGGTCATGGCGCCGCGGCGGCTAACGCAATTCCGGTGTCGAGTCAAAGAGGCGTGCATGCTCCATCAGGGCAAATCGATCCGTCATGCCGGCGATGAAATCGGCGATCTGGCGCACACGAGCGGCCTCCGTGTCGGCAGGTCCGGGGCGCCGTTCCTGGGGCAAATCCTGCGGCGCTTCCAGATAGCGCGCGAAGAGGTCGGCGAGACGGGCCTCGGCGAGGGTCATGATCCGCATCACCCGCGCGTGGCGGTACATACGGGGCAGGAGAAAATCCTTAATCGCCCGGTCGGCCTGCGCCAGGAGTTGGGAAAAACCGACGACGCGCGTTTGCGCCTGGCGAATGTCGGCCGGAGCGAGTGACGCGAGGCCCCCCAGCCGCCGTTTTGTCTCAGCAATGACGTCCTCGATCATGTGGGCGATCAGGCGGCGCAGGAACTCATGCGCCCGCCGTACCGCTTCGATGCGCGGATGCAGGCGATCGACGTCACGCAGGATTTCGCCGGCGAGCGGCAGGTCCGCAAGGTCATCGAGCGCGAACAGCTGCGCGCGCAGGCCGTCGTCGATGTCGTGCGCGTCATAGGCAATGTCATCCGCCAGCGCCGCTGCCTGTGCCTCGGCGCTGGGGAAGCTCCACAGATCGAGATCTTGCACCTGGCTGTAGCGGACGATCTCAGCCGGAAGCCCCTGCCCCGCGTAATGGCCGATCGGCTGCCCGCTCCGATCAACCAGCGGTCCATTGTGCTTCACCAGCCCTTCGAGGGTTTCCCAGGTCAGGTTGAGGCCGTCGAAGTCCGCATAACGGCGCTCCAGCCGAGTCACGACCGCGAGCGTCTGGGCATTGTGGTCAAACCCGCCCCACACCGCAAGGCAGCGGGCGAGCGCACGCTCCCCGGCGTGTCCGAACGGTGGATGGCCGAGATCGTGGCCCAGAGCGGACGCCTCGGCGAGGTCCTCGTCGAGCCCGAGCGCACGGGCGATCGAGCGCGCGATCTGGGTCACTTCCAGAGTGTGAGTGAGCCGGGTGCGATAATGGTCGCCCTCGTGGAAGACGAAGACCTGGGTCTTGTAGGCGAGCCGGCGAAACGCGGTTGAATGAATGAGGCGATCGCAGTCGCGCCGAAAATCGTTGCGGGTCGGGCTCGGCGGCTCCGCCCGCAGCCGGCCGCGGCTCTTGTGCGGATCGGCCGCATAGGGCGCGCGGTAGGCGCTCGGCAGCATCTGCGTTCCAATCGCCGGTTGACCCTGGCCCGAGGCCTGCATACGTATCAATCGATTCAGCGGGCGAATTGCCATGACAGATGCAACCACGCAATCGGTGACGTTAACGCCGCGAGCCGCGAAGCGGATCGGCGACATTCTCAAGCGCGAGCCGCAAGGCGCGATGCTGCGCGTGAGCGTCGAAGGGGGCGGCTGCTCGGGCTTTCAATACAAGTTCGACTTTGACCAGACCCAGGCGGCCGACGACCTCGTGCTGGCGCGTGACGGCGCCGTGGTCCTGATCGATCCGCTGTCGCAGCAATATATGGCCGGGGCCGAGATCGACTATGTCGACGACCTGATCGGCGCGTCATTCAAGATCAATAATCCGGTCGCGAGCGCATCCTGCGGCTGTGGGACCAGTTTCTCCATTTAGCACCAATGCGCATCGCGACCTGGAACGTCAACTCGATCAAGCAGCGCGTCGAGAACGCGGTGGCTTGGCTCTCCGCCACGCAGCCCGACGTGGTCTGCATGCAGGAGACGAAATGCCTCGATAACGCCTTCCCGCGGGAAGCCTTCGAAGACCTCGGCTATAACATCGCCGTACACGGCCAGAAAGCCTTCAACGGCGTGGCGATCCTCTCCAAGCTGCCGCTCGAGGACGTCAAGCTTGGCTTACCCGGCGACGACGAGGACGACCACGCCCGCTTCATGGAGGCAACTGTCTCGACACCCTCCGGCGCGGTCCGGGTCGCCACCATTTACCTGCCCAATGGAAATCCCGCTAACACAGACAAATATACCTACAAAATCAGCTGGATGGACCGGCTTTTTACTTATGCGCATGAGCGGCTGAAGCTGGAGGAGCCGCTCGTGCTGGCCGGCGATTTCAACGTGATCCCGACGCCGGCCGACGTGCACAATCCGGAGCTTTGGACCACGGACGCGCTGTTCCTGCCGCACACCCGGTCAAAATTCCGGGCGCTGACCTATCTGGGGCTGACCGACGCCATTCGTGCCGTCACCGAGGAGCCGAACGTTTACACGTTCTGGGACTACCAGGCCGGCGCTTGGCAGAAGAATAACGGCATCCGCATCGATCACCTGCTGCTGTCGCCCGCGGCCGCCGACCGGCTGACCGGGGCCGGGATCGACAAGCATGTGCGCGCCTGGGAAAAGCCCTCTGACCACGTCCCGGTGTGGGTGGAGCTGCGCGACAAGTAAGGAACGTGTCCCGGGCGCGGCGCAGCGCGAAACGATGCGCTGCAGACCCGGGATCGCCACAAATTTCAGCGCTTGAGACGGTCCCGGCTCTGCGGCGCAGCGTTGCACGCTGCACCGCGTCCGGGACACGGTGCTGGAGACTACTCCCGCCGCCCTTTGATCCAGCGCTCGATGTAGAGGAGCGCGAGCGAACGGTCCTCATCGGTCGCCTCTTTGAAGGCAGCCGCGTGCAAGTCCTTGATCCAGCTGTCGCGCGGCCCGGCGGCATCGCTCGCCAGCGTCAGCCACATCAGGCCGCGCGCGCTCTGCCGCGGCACCAGCTCGCCCTTGAACAGCATGTCGCCCAGCAGCGCCTGGGCCTGGTATTGGCCCTTGTTGGCGGCGAGGCCGAGCCAGCGGGCTGCGAGCTTGGGATCTTTCTGGCCGACCGCACCTTCCATATAGATCCGGCCAAGATTGTATTGGGCATCGGCGTCGCCGAAGTAGGACGCCGCGTAGGCAAACATCTCACGCGCCCGCTCCGCGTCAGGCTTGAGCGAATTGGGAATGCCGTCGAGATAATAGGACCCCAGCGCCACGAACGCGTTGGCCACGAAGCGGGCCTGCGGTGTCCACGGATTGTCCTCCGCGTGCGCGTTGGCGATACCGCGGAAATATTCGAAGGCTCGCGCATCGTCACGCTTGACCCCCGCCCCCTCCGCGTACATCCGGCCCAGTTTCCATTGGGCGACCGCGTGGCCATTGGAGGCGGCAAATTCGAGCGCACTCAAGCCAGCCTTGATATCGCCGGCGCGTATTGCCGCCGTACCGGAGCGAAATGCCTCGATCGCCGAATGCGACGGCTCGCTGGAGGCGTCGGCGGACGCAGGCGGCAACTCGACGTTGACCGGTGCAACCGCGCCGGCGGAGCCAGTGTCCAAGGCAGACCCGGGGCCGGCCGGAAGGCTCAGCGCGGCGAGCGCCAGAGCGCCGACGGCGATGCGTTCAAATATCCGCATAACACGACGCCTCGGCTGCGGCCCCCGGATGGGTCACGGCGCCGTGGCGCGCGGACCCGACCTGCTGGGCATATTTCCAGATGTAGCCTGAGTTGAATTCCGACGCGCGCGGCTGCCAATCCGCCTTGCGGCGGGCAAGCTCCGCCTCCGGCACATCGACGTCGATGGTGCCGCGCTCGGCATCGATACGGATCATGTCGCCGTCGCGAACCAGCGCAATCGGCCCGCCGACAGCGGCCTCGGGGCCTACGTGACCGACGCAGAAACCGCGCGTTGCTCCGGAAAAGCGGCCATCGGTGATGAGAGCGACCTTGCCGCCAGTGCCCTGGCCATAAAGGGCGGCAGTGGTGGCGAGCATCTCGCGCATGCCGGGCCCGCCGCGCGGCCCCTCATAGCGGATCACCAGCACGTCGCCTTCTCTATAGGCGCGCTGCTTGACCGCCTCGAAACAGGCCTCTTCGCCGTCGAAACAGCGAGCCGGCCCCGAAAACGCCAGGGTGGACATACCGGCAACCTTAACTATCGCACCATCGGGAGCGAGGTTGCCCACCAACCCAACGACGCCACCGGTTGCGAGGAGTGGCCGATCAGCCGGCCGCACCACGTCCTGGGCATCGTTCCAACGCACGCCCTTAAGGTTCTCTGCAACGCTACGCCCGGTCACAGTCATGCACGATCCGTGCAGATAACCATGGTCGAGCAAAGTTTTCATCAGCAACGGAACGCCGCCAGCTTCAAACAGATCTTTGGCAACATAGCGGCCGCCTGGTTTCAAATCGGCGATATACGGTGTTCTTTTGAAGACCTCGGCGACGTCGAACAGATCGAACTTCACCCCGCACTCGTGCGCGATGGCCGGCAGGTGCAGCGCCGCGTTAGTCGATCCGCCCGAGGCCGAGACCACGGCGGCGGCATTTTCCAGGGCTTCCCGGGTGACGATATCGCGCGGGCGCAACCGTTGTTTGATGAGATCCATGATCTGCTCGCCCGCCGCCATGCAGAAGCGGTCGCGGATTTCGTAAGGCGCTGGCGCGCCTGCCGAATAGGGCAAAGCCAAGCCGATCGCTTCCGACACCGTGGCCATGGTGTTGGCGGTGAACTGAGCCCCGCAGGCACCGGCGGACGGGCAGGCGTTTTGCTCGAGCACCTCGAGATCGTCGTCCGACATGGCGCCGACCGAGTACTTGCCGACCGCCTCGAACACGTCCTGGATGGTGACCGGCTGGCCCTTGAAGGTGCCGGGCAGGATCGACCCGCCATAAATGAAGATCGACGGGATATTGAGCCGACACATGACCATCATCATCCCGGGCAGGGACTTGTCGCAGCCGGCAATGCCGATGAGCGCGTCATAGGCGTGGCCGCGGACGGTGAGCTCGACCGAATCGGCGATGACCTCGCGCGAGGGCAGCGAAGCCTTCATGCCCTGGTGGCCCATGGCGATGCCGTCGGTCACCGTGATGGTGCAGAACTCGCGCGGCGTGCCCCCGGCGGCGGCCACCCCTTTTTTGGCGACCTGAGCCTGGCGCATCAGCGCGATATTGCAGGGCGCGGCCTCGTTCCAGCACGAGGCGACGCCAACGAATGGCTGATGGATCTGCTCGGTAGTGAGCCCCATCGCATAATAGAAGGCGCGATGCGGAGCACGCTCCGGCCCCTCGGTGGCGTGCCGGCTTGGCAGATTGCCTTTGAGGGTGACCTTCACGTCCATGGACTCGACCTGTCCCCGAGCTGTTAACTATTAGAGCGTCAACAACATAACGTTGCACTATCGGTTTCGCGGAGTGCTATGGCGGAAAAGCGGCGCAGGTCTGGCTGACCAAAGAACACGGGGGATTGTCGGGCCCTGTGACTCCTTCGACACAGACACTTGAAGGCTGGACTTGAAGGCCTGCTGCGCTGCATCAACAAGTGACGAAAATCACATTTTCTGACTTTATGTTTGCCGTGCCCCCTCCCCGCCTCGATAGGACCTTCTTTGACCGCAGCGTGCATGCGGTCGCCCCCGATCTGATCGGGGCCACGTTATTGGTCAACGGCAGCGGCGGGATGATCGTCGAGGTCGAAGCCTATCACCACACCGATCCGGCGGCGCACAGCTTCCGCGGCCCCACCCAACGGAACGCCGTGATGTTCGGACCGCCGGGCTATGTTTATGTCTACCGCTCCTACGGCATCCACTGGTGTATGAACTTCGTGTGTGAGCCGGCGGGCAGCGCCAGCGCGGTGCTGATCCGGGCGGTCGAGCCAACGCACGGCATCCCGACCATGCGCCGCCGCCGCGGGCTCAGCGACATTCGCCTGCTCTGCGCCGGACCGGGCCGGGTCTGTGAGGCACTGGCCATTACCAGCGCGCACAACGGGTTGGCGCTTGATCGCCCGCCGTTCGAGCTGCGAGCTCGCCAGGGTGATGTCGAGGTCGTGGCTGGCGTGCGCATCGGCATCACCAAGGCGGCGGAGCTGCCGTGGCGCTATGGCCTCAAGGGCTCGCGGTTTTTGAGCAAGCCGTTCCGCGCGGGATGAGGGCGGCCCCGCCACCCGGAAACCACTCCCGCCTTATCGCGTTGGCCCTGGATAACCCAGGAGATCGCCATGGCTGCAAACGATAAAGATCCCCGGCATCACACCCAGAACATGCAGAAGCGGCTGCGCGAAACGATCGACCATCTACGCGCGGATGTGAAAAAAGTCGACGAGCCGCAGCTCAAGGCCATGTTCGAGACCTCTGCCGAGGTACTGGGCGGCCTCGTCAAAGCGTTCAGCGACTACGAGCAAAAAAACGAGGCGGCCTGGCGCAAGGCGGGGTGAGCTTTACCGGCTGGCCGTCTCCCCCCGCCGCGGCGTCTTTCAGTAACTCGACACGCTACGGCGCCTTCGCGTGCAGATCCTTCACGTCAGTGAAGGTGATGCCGGGCCATTGCTGCAGCGTGTAATCAATATAGAAGGCCGAGCGGAACAAGCAGATCGGGTCGCCGTCAACGTCCTCGGCAATGGCGCTGCGCTGGGCGGCGATGAAATCGGCCACCCGCTTCTCATCATCGCACGATATCCAGCGAGCTAGCTGAAACTCGCTCACCTCGAACCCCATCTCGACGCCGTATTCGCGCGCCAGGCGATCCGCGAGCACGTCGAGTTGCAGCTGCCCGACGACGCCGACCAAGGCGGGCGAGCCATCGAGCGGCCGGAACACTTGGACGGCGCCCTCCTCCGCCAGCTCCTGCAAGGCCTGGCGCAGCTTCTTGGCCTTCATCGCGTCGGCAAGGCGCACGCGACGGAGGATTTCCGGCGCGAAGCTCGGCACGCCGACGAAGTTGAGCGCTTCGCCTTCGGTCAGCGTATCACCGATGCGCAGCGTGCCGTGGTTGGGAATGCCGAACACGTCGCCGGCAAACGCTTGCTCGGCGAGCGCGCGTTCCCGGGCGAAGAAGAACTGTGGCATGTTCAGGCTCATGGTCTTGCCCGTGCGCACATGGCTGACCTTCATGCCGCGCGTCAGCTCGCCCGAGCAGATGCGCGCGAACGCGATGCGGTCGCGATGATTCGGATCCATGTTGGCCTGGATCTTGAACACGAACGCGGTCATCCGGGGGTCCGTCGCGTGCACCGTGCGACGGTCGGCTTCCTGGTCACGCGGCGGCGGCGCGAAGGCGGCGAGCGCGTCGAGCAGATCGCCGACGCCGAAGTTTTTCAGCGCGCTTCCGAAGAACACCGGGCTCAAGTGGCCTTCTCGGAAAGCCTTCAAATCAAACGGCTTGCAGCCCTCGCGCGCCAGCGCAAGCTCCTCAGCGATGACACCGGCGTCGAGATTGGGGTTGAGCGCCGCAACCTCATCGATCTCCATCTCCCGCGCCGTGCCGGCTTTTCCTGCATCGCCCTCCAGCAGCCGCACCCGGCCGGACGTGATTTCGATGGTGCCGACAAAATCCTTGCCGCGGCCGACCGGCCAAGTGACCGGGGTCGTATCCAGCGCCAGCGTCTTCTCGATCTCGTCCAACAACTCGAACGGATCGCGGCTTTCGCGGTCGAGCTTATTGATGAAGGTGATGATCGGGATATCACGCAGCCGGCAGACCTCGAACAGCTTGCGGGTGCGCGCCTCGATTCCCTTGGCGGCGTCGATGACCATCACGGCGGAGTCGACCGCGGTGAGCGTGCGGTAGGTGTCCTCGGAGAAGTCCTCGTGGCCCGGCGTGTCGAGCAGATTGAACACGCGCCCGTCGTACTCGAACGTCATCACCGAGGTGACGACGGAAATGCCGCGCTCGCGCTCAATCGACATCCAGTCGGAGCGCGTGCTGCGCCGGTCGCGCTTGGCGCGCACCTGGCCGGCCAGCTGGATGGCGCCGCCGAAAAG
>JAFAXD010000658.1 GCA_019241285.1 Xanthobacteraceae bacterium
CCGAGGCAAAGCCGCGCGGCGACTGCGGCCGCCGAGCCGCCGGACGAACCGCCTGGGACGATGTCCTGGTTCGAACCTTTGCGCCGCCACGGCGAGACCACGGGTCCAAAGAACGAGGTCTCGTTGGAGGAGCCCATGGCAAACTCATCATTGTTGAGTTTGCCAAGCATCACCGCGCCGTCACGCCACAGGTTTGAAGTGACCGTGGACTCGTAAGTCGGCACGAAGTTCTCAAGAATGCGCGACGCCGCTGTGGTGCGGACGTCGCGGGTGCAGAACAAATCCTTGACCCCGAGCGGAATGCCTTCAAGCGGACCTCCGGTTCCGTTCGCAAGCCGTGCGTCGGCGGCCTTGGCCATGGCGCGCGCGCTCTCCGGCGTCTCCTCAACAAATGCATTGAGGGCCCGCGCGCCTTCGATCGCCGCGACGTGCGCCTCGGCCAATTCGGCGGCTGAGATTTTCTTGCTGCGCAGCAGATCGCGCGCCTGCGCGATCGTGAGTTCAATCAGTTCAGTCATTCGTCCGGGCTGTCGCAGACGAATGCGGACGGCTTGGGTTGCACGGCCTTTTGGACCTTACGGAACGAAATCGTGCCATCCGGCTCTTCGAAGCGCGCGATCTCTCCAGGCAGTGGCAGCTGCATGGCGCGCAGATCATCCTCGGTGAAGCCGTCAGGCATCTCGCCCTTGGCGATCCGCTCAAGCATTTGCCAGCGGTAGTAGAGTTCGGCTTCTTCGCAGGCCATGCACATCGGCAATCAACCCTTCCGGCGACCGGGCGCCCAGGCTTGCGGGCGGCACCTCGCATAACATAGCAATCCAGCCGTCATTCAACCACTTTCGGAACCAAGAAAAAGCCGTCCTGCGTCGCCGGCGCGTTGCGCAGGACCTGCTCGGCGATCTCACCGTCGGTGACGACATCTGGCCGCTTCTTCATCGCCATCGGCGTGACGGAGGTCATTGGCTCGACGTTGGCGACATCGACCGCCGCCAGTTGCTCGACAAAGGCGAGAATCGCGTTGAGCTCCCCCTGCAGGTGGGAAATCTCGTCTTCGGCAACGGCAATGCGGGCCAAATGCGCAATACGGCGCACGGTATCGGCGTCTACGGACATGGGAATGCCTATAGCAGAGGCCGACTTTGCCCTGCAACGCACGCTCGGACCGGGAACAAGCCGCGACGGCCGCACGTTAGGTCATACCCCTCCCCAAGGGTACACCCGTTCCTCACGGCTCGGGTGGAGGCCGCTCGCCCGTCGGGCGGCCTTTATTATTTGTTTGGGATCAGTGCAACGTGCTCTTGATGTCGCGCGCGAGGCCCTCGGCCTCGGCCTTGGAAAACGGGCCATAAATCGTGCCGCCCTGTTCATAAACGCCGGCGAGTTTGGGAGCGAGCGCGTAGCACTGCAGCACGGTGTCCTTAAACACGACGCAATACTCGCGCGCCAAGTCTGTTTTAGCCGTCGCTCGGTACTTCTCTTTCCCGGGTTTGTTGTGAACAAGGTCGATTTCGAATGCGCCGGGTGCTTTCGGATTGGTCGACTTGATCGGAATGACGTTGCCGAAATCCGAGGCCACCATGAACGGCTGGCGCTCAAGCTTCTCGACCTTTCCGTCGCGCCATTTGAAGGCGACGCCGTCCTGTGCCTTGAACCGGTATTCGAGCCCGGGCTCAACCGCCGCGGCGGTCCCGGTCAGGGCAATCGCTCCGACAAATGCATAGAGATAGCGACGCATGACTAGCTAGCTCCCTGGCGACTCGCGGCACCTGAGCGACAACGCGTGACCGGTTGGATACGATCCCGCCACCGCCGACCGGGTACTTGAGTTATTTTAGTTGGAACTTGGGTTGGCCTTTATGATTCGACCGTAGGCCTTTTTCGAAGCACGCGTAGTGATCCCCATCACTCTATTTCGGCTTGCCCGGCCCTACCCTCGTGCTACCTGGCACGAATGCCGGTCCTTCCGCTCAATGATGCAGCCGCGTTGCTACCCAGCCGAGGCGTGCTGATCGGCCTTGATCTCGGAACCAAGACCATCGGGGTTGCTACCAGCGATCCCGATCGACGGCTCGCTACCGCGGTCACGACCATTGCGCGTAAGAAATTCTCGGCCGACGCGGATCAGCTGCTGAAACTCGCGGCCGAGCGACAAACTGTTGGCTTCGTGCTCGGGCTCCCCCTGAACATGGACGGCAGCGAAGGCCCCCGTGCCCAATCCACCCGCGCCTTCGGCCGCAACCTCGCGGCGTTGACGCCACTCCCGATCGCGCTCTGGGACGAACGGCTCTCTACCGCCGCGGTGGAGCGTGAGCTGATCGCCGCGGATGCCAGCCGCGCCAAACGCAAGGCCGTGATCGATCAGCACGCGGCCGTCTTCATTCTGCAAGGCGCGCTCGACCGGCTCGCGCGATTAGCTTCTTCCGAATGATCTGCTCTCAATCGGCCGGCAGGGCGCGATCCAACAGAAGGGTGGTTTCGGCACCCGTCAGCTCCGCGGCACCATAAAGGCGCGCGAGCGGCGCTGCCAGGCGATGCCGTGCAAAGGCTTCAGCCACAGCGGGGGAACTCGCGCGCAAGGCGGCGGCTGCTGTCAGCAGTGCAAGCCGCTCGACGGCTGCGCGCGCGTGCGCTTCGTCACCGCTCGATAAAGCTGACCGCACGAACTTCGTTGCTTCGGCGCAGGCGGCCAAGTCCCGGGTCTCGTCGGCAAGCCGGTCGAGCACCGCACGTGCCGCCTCTCCGTCATGGGACAGCGCACGCAAGACGTCGAGACAGACCACGTTGCCCGACCCCTCCCAGATCGCGTTGACCGGCGCCTCGCGATAGAGCCGCGCCAATATGCCCTCTTCCACGTAGCCATTGCCCCCCAGGCATTCCATCGCTTCGTAGATCAGCGCGGGCGCGCTCTTGCAGATCCAATATTTGACCACGGGCGTGAGCAGCCGCGCACGCGCGGCCTCCAGCGCATCGCCTCCGGCACAATCGTGCGAGCGGCACAGCCGCATCATTGAGGCAACTACGCCCTCGCATTCGAGCGCCAAGTCGGCGAGCACGGTGCGCATCAGCGGCTGATCGGCGAGCGCACGTTTGAAAGCGAAGCGGTGGCGCGCGTGATGCACCGCTTGCGCCAATGCCATGCGCATCAGGCCGGCTGATGCAATCGCGCAATCGAGCCTGGTCAGTTGCACCATCTCGATGATGGTGCGCACACCACGGCCTTCATCACCAACGCGCCAGGCGAATGCGCCAGCGAACTCCACCTCGGAGGACGCGTTGGACTTATTGCCGAGCTTGTCCTTGAGGCGCTGGACGCGCAGTGCGTTCGCGGCGCCGTCCGGCCTAAAGCGCGGCATGAAAAAGCAGGTGAGCCCTCCGGGTGCCTGCGCCAGCACCAGAAACGCATCGGACATCGGCGCGGACATGAACCACTTATGTCCGGTGATGCGGTAACCCTCGCCATCAGGCTCGGCACGCGTCGTGTTGGCGCGCACATCGGTGCCGCCCTGTTTCTCGGTCATGCCCATGCCGATGGTGATCCCGGACTTGTCGCTCCAGGATCGAAACTCGGGCTCGTACTGGCGCGAACCGATCTTGGGCATGACGCGGGCCAGCAGCGAAGGCGCGGCGGCCAGCGCCGCGACGGCGGCGCGCGTCATGGTCACGGGGCACATGTGCCCGTTCTCGACCTGCGCCACCATGTAGTAGCGGGCCGCGCGCGCCACCTCGCTCGGCGCACCCGCCCGCTGGCCGTGCTCGTCCCAGGTCATCGCCGCCAGGCCGTCGCCGATGCTCTCACGCATGAACGCGTGATAGGCCGGATGGAACTCGACGATATCGAGCCGATGGCCTTTGGAATCGAACAGGCGGAGCTTCGGGGGATTTTCATTGGCAAGCCGCGCTTGCTCGAACATATGTGCGGCGCCCCACCCTTCTCCGAACCGGGTTAGGGCCGCGACCTCAGTGTGGGCACCGTTCGCGTTCACCGCGTCCTGCAGCGGGCGATCGCTACTGAATAGATTCACGTCCACGAACGGTGGCGATTGATTGAAGACATCGTGTGTGTCGAAGACGCTGGTCATGGGGGC
>JAFAXD010000093.1 GCA_019241285.1 Xanthobacteraceae bacterium
GTGATCGCGGCAGTGCTTCCCAAAACCTGGGAGGTGCGGTTCGTCGACGAAAACATGGCGCCGGCGACGCGCGAGGATTTCACTTGGGCCGATGCCGTGTTCGTCAGCGGCATGCATATCCAGCGCCGCCGCATCAACGAAATCTGCGCCCGCGCCCATGCGGTTGGGCGCACGGCCGTGCTGGGTGGACCGTCGGTCTCGGCGGCGCCGGAAAACTATCCGGATTTCGATTACCTGCACGTTGGCGAATTGGGCGACGCCACCGATGAGCTCGTGGCGCGCCTGCAGCACGATCCATCACGGCCTGCGCGGCAGATCGTGCTTACGACGCGCGAACGGCGGCCGCTGACGGAGTTTCCGCTACCGGCCTACGAGCTGGCGCACATCCCGCGCTATTTCATCGGCAGCATCCAGTTCTCCAGCGGGTGTCCGTATCATTGCGAGTTCTGCGATATCCCGGCGCTCTACGGCCGCAACCCGCGCATCAAGACACCGGAGCAGATCACGGCCGAGCTCGACAAGCTCGTCGCGTGCGGCGCCTGGGGTTCGGTCTACTTCGTGGACGACAACCTGATTGCTAACCGGCGCGCGCTGCGTGAGCTCTTGCCGCATCTGATCGCCTGGCAGGAGCGCAATGGCTATGCGCTGACCTTTGCCTGCGAGGCGACGCTTAACATCGCAAAGCGGCCGGACATTCTCGCCCTGATGCGGGAGGCCGCGTTCTTCACCGTATTCTGCGGGATCGAGACACCGGAACCGGCGGCGCTCAAGGCAATGGCCAAGGACCACAACCTGATGGTTCCGATCCTTGACGGCGTCGCAACGCTCAACCGCTACGGCATGGAGGTCGTCTCGGGCATCATCCTCGGGCTCGACACCGACACGCCAGCCTCGGGCCGATACCTGCTGGAGTTCGCGGAGCAATCCAAGATCCCGCTCCTGACCATCAATCTTCTCCAGGCCCTCCCCAAGACACCACTATGGGATCGCCTGCGCCGGGAGGGGCGCCTCATCGAAGACGATGCGCGCGAATCGAACGTGGACTTCAAGCTCCCCTACGACACCGTGCTTGCCATGTGGCAGGAGTGCATGGCGCGGGCTTATGAGCCGGCGGCATTATTGGCCCGCTATCAACACCAGATCTCGGCGACCTACCCGAACCGCCGCAAACTGCCGGCGAGCCCACAGCGGGCGTCTTGGCGCAACATTGGACGCGCGTTGCGCATGTTGCGGCGCGTCCTCTGGCAGGAGGGCTTTTGCAGCGACTATCGCTGGCAATTCTGGCGAATTGTCCTGCCGCGCCTCGCGCGGGCGGATATCGAACGCGTGATCACGATCGGCCTCGTCGGCCATCATCTCATTCGCTTTGCCCGTGAGGCCTCCGCCGGCCGGCAGAACGCGTCTCACTACGCGAGCAAGCTGCCTGAGCTTTCGGTCGCGGCAGAGTAGCTCTTCCGCGCCGGAATGGCACATCCGCTTCCGAGCCGATACATTGTCGTAAATTTTCCGGGGGAAGCGGAGCGAACGACCCATGGCTGAAATCGTATTTGGATTTGGAACCTCGCACGGGCCACTGCTGGCGACGCCGTCGCACGAATGGGACCTGCGCGCCAATGTCGATCGCAAGAACAAGGCGCTTGCCTTCGGTGCGGGCACGTACGATTTCGAGCAGCTTTATGCCTTGCGCAAAGGCGACCATTTCGAACGCCAGAACACGCTCGAGGTGCGCAAGGAGCGCTGGGAACGCTGCCAACGGCAGTTGGACGTGATCGCCAAGCGCGTCGCCGAGGTCAATCCGGATGCACTCGTCATCGTCGGTGACGATCACCACGAGTGGTTCCTCAACGATATCCAGCCGGCATTGTCCATCTTCCACGGCAAGCAGGTGTTCAACCGCGCTCTGACCAAGGCCGAGGAAGAGCAGAAGATCGCCAACGGCGGCGGCTATGCGATGAAGATCTATTATCCGCAGCAGGATGAGATCTATCCCTGCCCATCCGGGCTAGCGGCCCACATGGTCAATCAGGTGGTGCAGGATGATTTCGACGTCGCTGCGCTCGGCGAGCAGCCGGCCGACAACGGCGTGCTGCGCCAGCTCGGTCACTCCTACGGCTTCATCTATCGCCGCATCCTGATGAGCAAACCGGTCCCGCTGATCCCGATTCTGGTGAACACCTACTATCCGCCCAATCAGCCGACCCCGAAGCGCTGCCTCGAGTTCGGCCGCGCGGTGGCCCGCGCCATCAAATCATGGAGCGGTCCGGAGCGCGTGGCGGTGGTCGCATCCGGCGGGGTCAGCCACTTCGTCGTGGACGAAGACTTCGACCGGCGGCTGCTCGACGCCATGCAGCGGCGCGATTATGGGGTGCTCGCCGGTGAACCCGACGTGCACTTCCGGTCCGGCACATCGGAGACCAAGAACTGGCTGGTCGTTGCCGGGATGCTGGCGGAGACCAATCTCGATATGGAGCTTCTGGATTACGTGCCGTGCTATCGGTCCGAAGCCGGGACCGGCAGCGGCATGGCCTTTGCCACTTGGCAGTGAGCTAGAGAAGATTCGCGCCGAGGTTCACCGCCAGCGCCAGGATCGAGACGCTGTAAAAGAACGACAGCACGCCGTGCGCCGCGACTACGCGGCGCAGCGCGGTCGAGGTCACCTGCACGTCGGAGACCTGGAACGTCATCCCGACGACAAACGAAAAATAGATGAAGTCCCAGTAGTTCGGGTACTCGGTCTGCGGAAAGGCCAGTCCGCTGCCGCGGTCGCCCGGGCCGCGATAGAACCGGTGGGCATAATGGAACGCAAAGAGCGTCTGGATCAGGGCCCACGAGAGCACTGTCGTGAGCACCCCTAACGGCACGGCGAACCACTCATGTGTGTTGGCGCGCGCTGCCCCCAATTCGAGCACAACAGCCGCAAGGCTGGCGATGGCGGCGGTTAGCGCCAAGATCAGGACAAAAACGCCGCCCTCGTCATATTGATCGGCGCGGACCTGCACGCGCTTGAGCTCAAAGCTCTCGACGAGCAAAAAAGCCAGGATCAGGTAGAACAAGGCGCCGACGTCCCATGCGGCAAGGATCCGTGTCGTCAAGCGCCAGTCATGCGGCAGGAGCAACGCGATGACGAGCCCCAGCCCTGCCGCTAGACACAGCCGGGGGTGATAGCGAAACGCGCGGAACGGGTTGCGACGACGGCGGGTGTGCGTTGCCATACTGACATCGGCTCTGCAGATCGAGATGAGAGGCTACGCTAGATGTGGCGATGATGGCAGTGAAACGGCGGCGCGGCATCTGGCGTTTCGTCCGCCTCATCGGTCTGGCGCTCATCCTGATGCTGCTGGTGCCGCTCGGGCTGACGCTTGTCTATGGCGTGGTCGCGCCCGTCTCCACCGTCATGCTGTGGCGTCGCGTGACCGGACAACCGGTGCAGCGAATCTGGGTTCCACTGGATGCGGTGTCCCCCGCACTCATTCGGTCCGTCATCGTCGCTGAGGACTCGCGCTATTGTCAGCATCATGGCGTCGATGTTCGCGGCGTTATCGATGCGTTTGAGGAGACCGACGACCTGCTCCGTGCCCGCGGCGGCTCCAGCATCACCCAGCAGGCGGTGAAAAACCTGTTCTTGTGGCCCTCCCGCAGCTACGTGCGCAAGGCGATCGAAGTCCCGCTGGCCGTCTGGCTCGACCTCACCCTGGGAAAACGGCGGGTTCTGGAAATTTATCTCAACGTGGTCGAATGGGGACCTGGGGGCCAATTCGGGGTCGAGGCTGGGGCCCGCCGCGCGTTCGGCAAGTCCGCGGCGGCGCTCGATCTGCACGAGGCCTCGCTGTTGGTGACGATGCTGCCCAATCCGCATACGCGCGATGCGCGTCGGCCGGGGCCGGGTCTCCTGCGGCTTGCCGGTATCTACCAGCGGCGTGCCGCCGCCTGGACGAATACGGCTGCTTGTGTGCTGCGATAAGCTCATTCGCCAGTGGTACTAGCCATTACGGCTCACTTCCCCTATAAGCCCGCCTTCAGCTGAAAACCCGCGGCGCCCGGCGCCTGATTTTCGAGGATCACCATGGCTGTTCCAAAAAAGAAAACCTCGCCCTCGCGGCGCGGCATGCGGCGTTCGCACCACGCCCTGACGAAACCTGCC
>JAFAXD010000406.1 GCA_019241285.1 Xanthobacteraceae bacterium
CTTCTGTCTACGGGCACGTGAGCGCGGCTTTCGCAATATCTGCGATACATCGGTCTACGTGACGCACATCGGCTCTCGTTCATTCCGGGCCGAAAAACGCGCGCTCGTCGTGCAGAACCTGGATGCACTGGACATCAAGTTTCCCAACTACAGAGGGGAATGCGCCGCGTTCATGGCTGCTGACCCACTGCGCAAACCGCGCGAAGCAATCGAGCGCGCACTGCTCCCGACCGAACGGTTCGAACGGCTGATCGTTTGCGGTTCGGGCGCCGTCCTGGATATCGTGCGCGACCGCGCACGAGGGCTAGCGCGCAAGGACAAACGCGTGCTGATCGCAAGCGTTGAGCCCATCCCCTCGGGCACTGCGATTGCGTTCGAAGAAGCCGATCGCGGCAATCCGCAATCCGTCGTATTCCGCCTGACTGAGGCAAAACAAAGAGCCGCGCTCACGGACTACCTCCAGAAGCTCAACCTGGATCGCATCGAGATTGCCGATCCGGCAAAGCTGCCCCTCGATTTGGTCGAGCTACTGACGAAGCTCGGCCATCCGCTGGATGTGTTGATCGCCGATGCCGGATGGCTGTGCCCACGCGGCGCGCTGCAGCAGGCGGACGGCGCAGCCTGCGCGACGATCGGCCAACCGGCACCTTGTAGATCCTGTGCGGCCACGTTGACTGACATATCCGGCGAGGTCTGGCGGACACGGTGGGCTTCGGTACTACGTAACGCCGATCATGTTCTGGCTCCCAACGAGACTGCACGAACACTGCTGAAGACGGTCCTCGAACGCGAGGTTACCTTGCTCGGCGGGCGCACGGCCAAGCGCAGCCGTGAGGCGCGGCCGCCCAAGGGAAAAGCCGGATACTGTGGAATCATTCCGTATGGCATCACCGCGCGCGAGCTTGATCGCATCCGCCGCATTGCACGCCAACTCAGGCGGGCTGCACCCGATATGTTGGTTGTCATTCTTGGCGCCACTCTGGACGATCTCGGTTTGATGAGCATTGGAAACGTCTTCGTCTCGGGCCCGATCGAACCTGACGAATATGCAACGGCGTTTCGACGCTATGCCCTGACCTCTCTGTTCCTTCCGACCCTGAACGCGGTGTTTGGCCATCCCGCCATCGCCGCCGCCGACAGATCCGATCTGCCCGTGGCTGCATTTGATTGGACGCAAGCAAGCTGGACACCGCGGCCGCAAGACCTCTCGATAGATCCATTCCTGGGGGATGCAGAGGTGGCGGATATCCTGAGCCACTGGTTCACCAGGCGGCGAGCTGTTGCGGGAGACCGCGCAGTTGTCTGACGTGATACCAACGCTTACCGAACAGGACGTGCCACTCACCGGTCAGGCCGTAACGCTTCGCACCTCGTTTCGTCGTGTCGATGCGCGAACATTTGCCGGGTACGTCGTTTGTGAATCGGAGCTGAACCAGCGCCACGTGGTCGAGTTGTTGATCGACGGGGTCCCCGTCGATGTCACGCAAGCCGCGGAGTATGACCAGGCGCTCGCGGGAGTGGGTGACGGATGCTACGGCTTTTCCTTCGCGCTGTTGGAAAACGCGCTGAGCGACAATTCGATTATCGAAGCGAGGCTGGCCAACGCGCGGATGCCGGTTGGCCAACCCATTCAGATCAATCGCGACGATCAGGTTCAATCAGCCGAGCAAAGGAAAGGCGATGTAACCTGGCTCGGCGGGCTGCGGTTCACGGGTTGGGTTGAGCGGCCAGAGATGAGCGCAGCTTACGTCAACGCGCTGGTTGATGGCGAGTTGGTCGCTCAGGCGCATAACTGGCGCTGGCATCATATCGGTAAATCCCGCGAAGACGCCCGCGTCGCCCCGGCATTCGACCTACATCTGCCACGACGGTTCGCGGATGGGCGCGTTCGCAGGGTACGCTTCGTTGACGAGACCGGAACCGATTTGCCGGGCAGCCCGGTGGCATGTGTCGCGTTCGATCAGGGCCTAGGCGAAGCTATCGCGCGGTTGGGCCTGATCGAAACCGAGCAGTTGCGCGGCGAATTATTCGACCTGCTAGTGCCAAGCTCTTACCCATTGTCGGACTACCGGCGCTGGGCCCAGCGATTCCCCCACCCGCCCGTTCCAACCCAGAAAATTCCACAAACGGTTGCGGTCGTTTTCATTGGGGACGCCGATCCCGAACCGAGCGCGCAAAGCCTGGATTTGCAGACCGAACATCCATGGACGGCCGTTGCGCTGCCGCCCGTGCGTGACTCACTCGACTTTGATCCTGCCGCGTTACGTGAGTTCCTGGAAGGCGAGGCGGCGGCGTGCGACGTCGTTATCTTCGCGCTCGCCGGAATGACCTTCCAACCGGGCGCGATCGCCACGCTGGTCGCCGCTTTCTCGCAGCGTGAGCAAGCCGCTCTGGTCTACGCTGACTTGCTGCTGCCTGGCGATCGCGAGCATCATTGGCTGCTTGCATTCCCGGCGTTTGACTATGAACGCATGCTGGAACAGGGCTATGGCGCTTACCTCTTTGCTGCGCGGCGCAGCGGAGTGGATCGCGCTCTCGATGCAGCGTCAACCAATCCGTTCCGAGTCTTCAATGCGATTGCCAACGGACCGCAAGCGGCTGGATCGGTCGTCCATGTTCCCCAGGCCCTGGCCGTATTGCCCGTTCTGGATCGCACGAGCGCCGCAAGCGCACTGGCGCAAGCCTCGGCTGAGCATCTGACCGCACGCGGTGTTGCCGTGCAGATCCGGCCCTCGTCGGGAGAAACCTTCCCGGCCGTTCGGGTGTCCCGGCAGGTCGAACGGTCCACGGTCTCGCTCATCATTCCGACCCGAAATCGACTCGAGCTGCTGCGCTGTTGCCTACAAACCATAGCCCCCGCATGTTCCAGGAGAGGTGCGGAGATCATTGTCGTCGACAACGATTCATCCGAACCCGCAATGCTTGATTTTCTTGCGGCCACTGATGGACGTTCGGCGCGTGTTTTGCGCGTACCCGGCCCGTTCAACTTCGCGCGACTGAACAACATCGCGGTGCAAGCCGCCCGCGGCGAATTTGTTTGTTTGCTCAACAATGACATCGAAGCCAATGATGACGTGTGGCTTGACGAAATGCTGAGCCGATGCTCGGAGCCGGATGTTGGCGCGGTCGGCGCACTTCTCGCCTGGCCGAGCGGTGTGGTTCAACACGGCGGCGTGGTGCTCGGCTCCAATTTGGCCGCGAGCCATGCCTTCAAGGACCGGGTGCTGGATGATCCCGGCTACACCGACCTTTTACGGGTGGCGCATGAATGCAGTGCGGTGACGGCAGCATGCATGCTGACGCGACGCGCGGACTACGAGCAGGTCGGCGGCTTTGACGAGATCAATTTTCCGATCAACTTCAACGACGTCGACTACTGCCTGAAGCTGCGAGCCCTGGGCAAACGCATCGTCTTCACGCCGCACTCAGCGCTGCTGCATTTGGAATCGGCGAGCCGGGGCCAGGATCGCGGCACCGACCGCGCCGCCCGTTTTGAGCGGGAGCTGCGCATTTTGCGTGCGCGCTGGCTGCATGTGCTGATTGAAGACCCGTTCTACAGCCCCCTGCTCTCGCTTGATTCGATCCCGTTCTCGGCGCTTGCCTGGCCGCCCCGCAGCTTCGCGCCGCGCACGGTGGAGCGACCCGTTCCGGTGCTGATCCCGCCGGGGATGTAAGCTGCCAAACATAGAGCAGCCGGTCGGCGATTTCTGCTGCGTCGCTTGCGCAATGTCACGCGTGGTTCGTCGATCAATCTCGCCACTATGATGTTCTCAGGCCTTTTGCGTCAGCTGGAAGCCCGCCAGAACCAGCACCAAGCCGCACAACTGAAACAGCGTCGGGACGACCCCAAGAACCAGGTAACCGATCAGCAGTGTGAACGGGGGAACCAGTGTGGGAAAAACCGCGGCGCGCGCCGCGCCAAGCAGAATGACGGCGCGGGTAAAGAGAAAAATCGAGGCCGCACCGGACAAAAACCCCTGAAATACGACTTGCAGTAGGTTCTCCCAGAAGCCGACCGCGATCATCCGCTCGAACCCGAATAGCATCCATTGCACCGGGATGAGAACGAGAGACAGGACCCCGGTCACGATCACCGCCCGCGTGGGCGCGATGCGCCAGAGCTTGAGCAGCATTCCGAACACGGCAAACAGAACGCCGGCGGTCGCAAACGAGAGGTCACCAAGGAGCGCGTGCGTCCCGATGTTGGTGAGTGCTTCAAATCCAATGACTGCAAGGCCGGCAACAATAACGAGCGCGCCGAGCAGGCGGGTTGTCAGAAGAGGTTCCTTGAGCACGATGGTGGCAAGCGCCAATCCACCCAACGCCGCACAGGACGGCTGGATGACGCCGCCATGTCCCAGCGGAGCCCCCAGAAATCCGCTGTAACTAAAGGCCGACAGGATCGGCCCGCCACACAACGTCAGCACGACGCCGCGGCCCCACCCAAAGATCCGCAGGTCGGCGGCTCCGTTTGCAATCACGACCGGCAGGAACGCGAGACCGGCCCAGACGCAGCGATGGAATACGAGGTCCACCGGGGCGAGCCCGGCATCGATACCATGACGGGCGACGGCCAGCCCGGCGGCCCAGAACAACGCCGCCGCAGTTCCGCAGATGACACCGAGCGGTCCGGTTGGAATCGGCTCCGTGCCCAAATACCGTTTGTCGGAAGACCCAGAAGAAGCGGCCGGGAGCAGTGCTCTAATGCGTTTACCGAGGGCGCTCGCGGCCATTTACAATCGCTCCGGGGCCGCCATTTGACATGGCAGCCGCAGGCCCGCAACGGTTTGCGGCGCAAGCCTGGTGAGCAGGCCGCGCTTCGGAGGTCACGCCATGAACCCGCAAAACCCCGTGATCTGTGTCGGCGAGATCGCGATTGAGCTCGCGCGCGGCGGCGACGGCCGGTTTGGGCTCGGTTTCAACGGCGATACGTTCACCACGGCCGTCTACCTGGCGCGGGCTGGCATTCCGGTCGCGTATGCGACAGCGATGGGGGACGACCCCTATTCGAACGGACTTGTTGCGCTCGCGGCGGCCGAGGGAGTGGGTTGCGACTGGGTGATCCGGGTGCCTGGCCGTTTGCCGGGATTGACTCTGGCGGATACGGCCAGAACTGGCGAACGACAATTCTACTCCTGGGGCGAGACCGCACCGGCCCGCGAACTGTTCGAGCTGCCCAACTGGGGACTTGTTGCCGAAGCGCTTGTGAGCGCTCGATTGATTTATTTTTCCGGTATTACGCTGTCGCTCTATTCCAACCTCGCGATCGGCCGCCTTCTCGCGGTCCTGGAGTTGGCACGCCAGCGCGGCGTCAAGGTTGCCTTTGACGGCAACTTTCGTCCCCGCGGGTGGAAGGGAGACGTCGCGCGCACGCGCACTGTGTTTATGGAAGCGCTCAAGCGCGTGGACATTGCGCTACCGACCTATGAGGACGAAGCCGTGTTATGGGGCGACCCCAGCCCAGAGGCGACTGTGGAGCGCATGCGCGCGTTTGGTATCGGAGAGATCGTCGTCAAGAACGGAGCTAACAGCGCGGTCGTCGCTTCGGCGGACGCGCAAGAGCACGTGCCGGTCCCGCAGCTTGTCGTGCCGGTCGACGCGACTGCGGCGGGAGACGGCTTTAACGCCGGGTATCTCGCCGCGCGGCTTTCCGGAGCAACCCCAGTCGCCGCCGCCGGAGCGGCGCATCGCCTAGCCGGCGAGGTCATCCGGCATTGCGGAGCCTTGATGCCCCGCACCGGTGCAGCAATGCATTAGAAACGGGCCGCCCGCAGAACGGCCCGCTTCAATCACTCAAGGAATGAGTTCGCTACGCGCCTTATCCTCGACACGCCCGGAAACCCCGGCGGAGGCGGGCAGCTGTAGTACCGTGGCGCGCTGTCCAGGCCGCAGCGCATTCACCAGCACCACCTTCCCGTTGGCGAACTCGAGCGCATCGTGATGCGCCGTCGGATAGTCCAGATTGATCTGGCGGAAGCGCGCAACGTTGGCGCCGATCTTGCCAAACCCGAGCCGCGGGAACAGCCACGCGAACGGATGTGCTGACTCTGCCTCTTGCTCGAAGGCGACCTCGGTGCCGGGCATCAGACACACGGCCACGTGTGGTTCGCCGACCGCGCAGAATCCGCGGGTGACGGTGTTTGGGAAGTTCGTCGTCATCAGCTTGTCACCCACCTTGGAAGGGCGCGTCGCCACGTTGTGCAGGCTGTAGTCACACATGCAAACTCCTCCTTTGCTTGGAGCCGTAACGCGCGATGGCCGCTGCCGGTTCAATCAACATGTCGTTGAAGCATCCGCAGGCACTCTCGCGTGCTCACGACGGGCCATGGCACGGAGCTCGCGCCAGGAGGCAGCGCGCGGGCGCCCGCCAGGCCGTGATCACAACGCGGCATTGCCGCTTGAAACGGATCGAATGTACGTTACTATTGAAACACTTAACGGGGATGGGGTCCCCCAAAACCGCCCTAGGGCTGATGACTCCTGTCGCATACGAGGTGCGAACGGGAGTGCCTTGTGGGCATTGCAAACACAATCCAATCGGCTGACCGCAGCGACGACAGCGGTCGATCGCTGCTGCCGTGCATGCCAATTGTAAGCATCCGTCGACTGCTGGTGCTTCGAGCCAGCGTCACGACGAAGGTGCGCGCCGGCCAATCAAACGCGGGATGAGCTATGGCACTTTATTTTTGGATCGCAATCGGCAGCGCCATCGGGGGTGTTGCGCGGTACTGGTTCGCCGGCGTTGT
>JAFAXD010000183.1 GCA_019241285.1 Xanthobacteraceae bacterium
ACAGGCGCATGAAGGTTCCACACGGCGCCATCGATTGCGATATCCACCCCGCGGTCCCCTCAACCGCGGCGCTGCTGCCCTACCTGCCGGATTACTGGCGCGAAGCCTTCCTCAATCGCCACATCGAGCGCTACCCGTTCACCCTGATGAGCTATCCGCCGAACGCGCCGGCGAGCTGCCGGCCGGATTGGCGGCCGGAGAGCGGGCCTCCCGGCAGCGACCTCGCCGCGCTGCAGCGCCAGGCGCTCGATCCATTCGGCACCCGCTTCGCCATCTGCAACGTGCTGCACGGGGCGATCGCGCTCTTCAACGAGGACATGGCGGCGGCACTCACCGCGGCGGTGAATGATTGGACCGCGAAGGAACTGCTCGACCGCGATCCGCGGCTGCGCGCCTCGATCCTGCTGCCGCTGCAGAACCCGGATCTCGCCGTGGCCGAAATCGAGCGGCTCGCGGGCGACCCCCGCTTCGTCCAGGTGCTGATGTTGGTGATGGGCGACGCGCTCGCGGGCAGCCGGCGCTACTGGCCGATCTATGCGGCGGCGGAACGGCACGGCCTCCCCGTCGCCCTGCACGCCGGCAGCACGTTTCGCACCGCGCCCACCTATTCGGGCTGGCCCTCGTTCCAGGTCGAGGACTATGTGGCCAACAGCGCGGCGTTCGAAAACGTGCTGATGAGCTTCGTCGCCGAAGGCGTCTTCCAGAAATTCCCCGGCCTCAAGCTCGTTTGCAGCGAGGCGGGCTTCACCTGGCTCCCCACGCTGCTCTGGCGCGCCAACAAGGAATGGCGCGGCATCCGCGCCGAGGTGCCCTGGGTCAACCGTCCCCCCGCGGATATCCTGCGCCAGCATGTGCGCTTCACCCTGCAGCCGGTCGAGGCGCCCGACGGCGCGACCTTGGCCCGCACGCTCGAGCATATCGGCTCCGACGAGGTGCTGCTCTTTTCCACCGACTATCCGCACTGGCATTTCGACGGCGAGGACGCCCTGCCCGACGGCCTGCCGGAAGAGACCATGCGCCGCATGCTGGTCGACAATCCGCTTGCGACCTACCCGCGGCTCGCCGGCGCGACTAAATTGACGGGAACGGGAGCCACCAAGGAGAAGGTGCCGTGAACGCGCCGGTCCTGCAGAAAAGCTTGCAGCAGCGATTATCGATCGTCGATTGCGACATTCACCCGGTGCAGAAATCGCCGGCAGCGCTGCGGCCCTACCTGCCGGCGCGCTGGCAGGAGCACGCCAAGACCTTCGGCGGGCATATGCGCCAGGGGCTCAACGCCCAGCTCACCCACCCGCGCATGCAGGCCGGCGGCCAGCGCGCCGACGCCTACCCGGCCGACGGCACGCCGCCCGGCTCCGACCTGCCGCTGATGCGCAAGCAGCATCTCGACCCGAACGGCGTCGAGGTCGGCATGCTGGTCGCGCTCGCGCGCGGCGGCATGGAAGAGCAGAACCAGGATTTCGCCGCCGCGCTCTCGCACGCCGCCAATGACTGGCAGCTCGAGGAATGGGTCAAGCCGGAGCCGCGGCTGCGCGCCGGCATCGTGGTGCCGCAGGAGGATCCGGCGACCGCCGTGGCCGAGATCGAGGCGCGCGCCGGCAACAGCGCGTTCCGGCAGATCATCGTGTCGCCGCGCACCGCCGAGCCGCTCGGCCGGCGGCGCTACTGGCCGATCTTCGAAGCCGCGCAGGCGGCTGGCCTGCCGGTCGGCCTGCATCCAGCCGGCGCGAGCGGCGGCTATCCGTCCACCGGCTCGGGCTGGCCGACCTACTACATGCAGGAGCACTACTCGTTCGAGACCGGCATGCAGGGCGTGCTGGCGAGCCTCGTGTTCGAGGGCGTGTTCGAACGCTTCCCTCAGCTGCGCGTGTGTTTGATCGAGTGCGGCTTCACCTGGGTGCCGGCGCTCGCCTGGCGCATGGACAAACAGTGGCAGCGCTTTCGCGCCGAAGTGCCGCACCTGCGGCGGCCGCCTTCAGAGTACGTGCGCGAGCATGTCTGGTTCGCCACGCAGCCGATCGAGGAGCCGGAGAACCCGGCGCACCTCACCGACATCATCAACTGGCTCGGCTGGGACCGGCTCGTCTTCTCCACCGACTATCCGCACTGGGATTTCGACGACCCGCGCTATACTTTCAAGATCAACCTGAACGAAGCCCAGCGCGCGCAGATCTTCCGCGACAACGCCAAGGCGCTGTACCGGCTGTAAGAGGTTTTACCTCTCAGCTCGTCATGGCCGGGCTCGTCCCGGCCATCTCGCTTAGGAAGGTACTGCTGTGCCTTTACGATCGAGATCGCCGGGACAAGCCCGGCGATGACGAACGAGAGGTTGACCGCGCTTCCAACAACACATCAGTAAAATCGCACTGCCGCGTGTCACTGCGCTCGCGCTACGGTCGCATCGAGGGTGACAATCACGCGGAGCTTTGGGATGGCGACGTTCACTTGGCGCGACGGCGCGAGCGGCAGTTGGTTTGATTCCGCCAACTGGACTTCCAACCAGGTTCCCACCACCAGCGACACCGCGATCATCAAGTCGGGGATGCCGCAGGTTTTCTCCGGCGGCGAGATCATCGGCGAGAGGATCCAACTTGGCGCCGGCACCAGCGGAGGAACCGTCACGCTCGACGCGACCGACGCCACCTTCGCGCCGCTCACCTCGGGCACCGGCACGCCCAAGGTGGTCCAGAACATGTTCCTCACCGTGACCGGCGGCGGCTCCAGCGCGCCGGTGAGCGCGACGTTCCTGGCACACGGGACCACGACCTTCGAGGGCGAGCTGATCGACGAGCCGATCAACGGCGCGCTCACCATCAGCGCGGTCGCGGCCGGCGGCGAGCGCGGCGACTTCACATTTCTCAACGCCACCGACAAAAGCTTCGGCCTCGTCACTCAGGAGAGCGTGCTCAATCTCGCCGGACAGGAGATCACCAACAACGCCCCGATCGAGGTCGAAGGCACGCTCAACCTTGCATCCGGCACCACGCTCGCCGGCAGTGGCCTCGTCACCATGGACAACGGCGGCCACCTCAACTTGTCCGGCACGGTCAGCTCCGGCTTGGCAATCGATTTTGTTGATGGAACGGGCTCCGTCGCGATCGCGTCGGGCGCGACGGTCTCCGCCGAGTTCGGTTTCACCGGCATCGCCGGCGGCCGCATCGATCTCGCCGGCGTCACGGCAACCTCCGAGGTGGTGAGCAGCGGCGTGCTCACATTGTTGTCGGGCGGCACCGCGGTGGCGGAGTTCAAGGTTGTCAACGTCAATCCGAAGCTCGAGGTCGTGCCGCCGCCACCCTCCACCGCCGATTTCACCGTCACCAGCGACGGACAGGGCGGAACGCTCATCACCTACACGCCGCAAGGCCCAACCATCCTCTCGGCCTCGCTGCCGGTTCCGGTCGTGGCGCCGACCGGCTCGCTGGTCTCGCTTTCAAGCATGCTTGGGCAGTCCTTCGGCCCGGGGACGGTTGGCTTCTATCAGATCAAGCTGATTTCCCCGACGATCCAAACAAACACGCCGAGCGACCAGAAATTCTGGTCGAGCGAGGTGGCGCCGACCTGGTACGTCAACGGCGCGCCCATCACCGGCGACTACGTGGTGCAGCCCGGCGACAACGTGCAGTTCCTGGTCGGCAACAACATTGCCAACCCCGCAGAGATCCAGGTCCAGGTCACGCCGACGGTCACCAGCGACAGCGGCGAGTACGTCAACTACAGCATCTGGACGGTGGACCCGAGCGTCGCCGCTCAAGTCGCCTCGGCCGGTGCCCTCGCCGGCCACCCGACCTCGGCCGACGTGGTCGCTGCCGCGAAGGCGCTGAACGCGACCTTCCCGGACGTCCCCAACACCAACCTCTGCAACATGATTGCCAACGACGTCGCGGCTGCCGCCGGAGCCACGATGCCGCTGCCCAACATCTCCTTCGACCCGTCGCTCAACGCCCAGGGTGGCTTCTGGCGCATCGCCTACGAGGGCACGAGCGTACCGAACCCGCCGCAGGATTGGTCGTCGCTGGTTTCCGCCGGCGACATCATCCGCATGCAATGGTTCCATCCGACCAGCCCGGCCGACGAGTCGGGCCACACCACAACCGCCCTCGGCCAGGTATTCACCTCGGGCGGCCAGGAGATGATCCAGTTCTATGACAACGACGATTCCCCGTCCAACCTGCCGGGCAGCATCATCGGCATCCACGACGACAATTACTGGAACCGCACTAATCCGGCCTCGATCACGATCTATCGGCTCGATCCGAAGCAGCAATACCTGATCTCGGGCACCAGCCAGAGCGAGGTCATCCAGGGCAGCGTCTACAACAACCTGATCGTGCCCGGCGGCGGCGCCGATACCATCACCGCCGGTGGCGGCAACAACGAGATCCAGGACACGACCGCGAACCTCGCCCACATCACGGTCACCGACTTCCACCAGGGCGACGAGCTCGACTTTACGGATCTCAATTCCAGCGGGGTTACGGTCGAGCGCTCCGGCACTCAGCTTCTGGTCTCGAGCGGCGGCACGCAGGTGGCTGACATCACCCTGCCGGCGCGGCTGCCGCCTGGCGAGGTTTTCACCGTCACCTCCGATGGCGTCAGCGGCACCCTGATCGCGCTCAGCGCTGCGACGCCGATCACCTGGGCGAACGGCAGCGACGGCGGCTGGAGCGATGCCGCGAACTGGTCGGGTGGCGTCGTGCCCGGCGCGTCCGATTACGCGATCGTCAACGTGTCGGGCAGCTACGCCGTCACCGTCGGGTCGAACACGGCGGTCAACGCGCTCAGCATTTTCAACGCGGCCGCCGAGCTGAGAGTGGATGGCGCAACGTTCACGGCCGGCACATTGTCGACCCTCGACGACATCGACGTCCTCAACGGCGGCACGGTCGATGTTCTGGTCGACGCCGCGGTCACCAGCGCGGTGTCCGGTAGCGGAACCATCGAGCTTGGCGGATTGCGCGGCACCACGGTGAGCCTCGGCGGCGTGGTCGCCTCCGGCGTCACCGTCGATTTCGCCGGCGCCGGCGGCACGCTGCAGCTGAAGGATTCAGCGGAGTTCCACGGCACGATCGACGGCTTCGCCCCCGGCGACCGCATCGCGCTCGCAGACATCCCGTTCGATTCCACGACCAGCGTCAGTCTCCAACCTGGCAACGTGTTGGAGATTACGTTCGGCGGCAGCAATAGCGCCACGCTGCAGCTCGATCCATCGCAGAGCTTCGCCGGCGAGGCCTTCCACGTCAGCGCCCTCAACGGCGGCACCGTGGTCACCGAGGACAGCACCCCGTGCTACTGCCTCGGCACGTTGATTGCGACGGTTCGTGGCGAAGTGCCGGTGGAGAATCTCACCATCAGCGATCACGTGCTCACGGCCGAAGGCACTGCGCGCCCGATCAGATGGATTGGCCGGCGCAGCTACGCCGGACGTTTCGCGCGCGGTTCCCATGTTCTACCGATCTGCATCAAGGCGGGTGCGCTGGATGTCGGCCAGCCGCGCCGCGACCTGTGGGTCTCGCCGCATCACGCCATGTTCCTGGAAGGCGTGCTGATCGAGGCCATAGATCTCGTCAACGGCATGTCCATCATTCAGGCCGAGCGCGTCGAGCGGGTCGACTATTGCCACATCGAGCTCGACACCCACGACGTGATCATCGCGGAAGGCGCGCCGTCGGAGAGTTTCGTCGACGATGACAGTCGCCGCATTTTCCAGAATGCGCATGAGTTCGCGGCGCTTTATCCAGATACACCGCAAACACTGGCGCGCTATTGCGCGCCGCGTCGCGCCTTCGGTCCGGAAGTCGAAGCAGCACGCCGGCGGATCGCGCGACGCGCGGGCCTCTCCTATGCGGCGCCACGGCGGGCGGAGCAGCCGCGCGCGCTCGTGGTCGACAGCCGTTTTCCGCAGGTGGGGCACGACGGCGGGTCAAACGCGATCCTCGATCACGTACGGGCATTGCAGGCCGCGGGATTTGTGGTGAAATTCCACGCGCTATCCGGCAGTTCGTTCAACGCGTTTGCCCGCGCGCATGCCGGGGCATTCGATCTCGTCTATCTGCATCGCGAGGAGACCGCGACGCGGTGCCTCAAGCCCGCGCGCCAATATTTTGATGCGCAGATTGTCTACAGCATCGCTGACCTGCACCATCTGCGCCTTAAGGCACAGAGCCGGTTCGACCAGGAACACTCGGCCGAACTGATCCAGGAAGCGCAAGGCGTGGCGTTACGGGAACTTGCCGCGGCTTTCGAAGCGGACTGCGTCATCACTCATTCGGTCAGCGAAGCTACACAGCTGGAGCAACTCGAAACCATCGCGCAAGCTCGCAAGGTGCGCGTGGTGCCGTGGACCGTGCCCGTCGCGCCGGTGCAAACACGCTTTGCGCGCCGATCCGGTGTCGCGTTTGTCGGTCATTTTTCACATGCCCCCAACCGCGATGCAGCGCGCTGGTTGGTCAACGAGATCATGCCTCTGGTCTGGCGCGAAGCGCCCGAGCTGCAATGCCTGATCGTGGGGAGCAACCTGCCGGCTGAGCTTTCCCGCGAACTGACGCGCCCTCAGGTTGCTGTGCTGGGGCGTGTGGAGCGGCTCAGCGATTTGTTTGAACGCATCCGCCTGACGGTCGCTCCGTTGCGCTTCGGAGCGGGGCTCAAGGACAAGGTCCTGCGCAGCATGGCGGCGGGTCTGCCTTGCTTCGGCACGGCCGAGGCGTTCAGCGGAATGCCGGAGCTTCCGGCGGAGATCGTCAGCATGTGCCAGCGCGAGACCGCGCCCGATCTCGCCGCAGCCATCGTGGCGATGCATCGCCACGAGGAGGTCAACGCACACTGCGCCAATCTGGGTCTGAACTATGTCGCGGAGTTCTACAACCGAGCCCGCGTCGATGCCCTGATGCGCGAGTTGGTCGAACCTGCACTGGCGCGGTACCGGGCGAGAACGCCGTCCGGACCAGAATGCAAGGTCTTGCAGTTCGGCTACGACAATCCCGCGAGGCGCATTGCAGCGACGTGATCGCTTTCTTCCGCCGGATCGCGATTGGCGTCGTGCATATCAGCGAGACGCAGCCAGCACAGCGCCATGTTGATCAGTGCCTTCTTGGCACTGCGATCGCAGATCCACGGCGCCGATTCCAGGCACTCAAGCGCCTTGGAGCGGTATTCCTGTGATTTTATCATGACCCCACCCAATGCACGACGACTGCATACAAGATGACGTGCAGTCCCAGCATCATTAAGGATCTTGGCGAAGGATTGGTAAATGTGAGGAAAAAATCGAATTTAACGCAAGTTTGCGTAAAAAATCGGCAAATAGCGGTGGCAGGCTGCGGTCACACTTGCAGATACCGCCGGCGGACAGTTGCGTCGGCGGCGAGTGCGGCCGTCGTGCCGGTCCAGACCACGTGGCCTTTCTCGATCACGACGTGCCGATCGGCGAGCTTCTGCAGCGCGTCGAGATGCTTGTCGACCAGCAGAATGGCTTGCCCGTCGGCCTTGAGCCGGGCAAGGCAATTCCAAACCTCAGCGCGAACCAGCGGCGCCAGCCCTTCCGTCGCTTCGTCGAGGATGATCAGCTTCGGGTTGGTCATCAGGGCGCGGCCGATCGCGAGCATCTGCTGCTCGCCACCGGAGAGTTGATTGCCCATATGCCGCCGCCGTTCCGCGAGCCGCGGGAAGAACGCGTAGATGCGCTCGATCGTCCAGCGCGGCGGACCGAAGCGCGCCGCCGCGGTGGCGACGAGATTTTCCTCGACCGAGAGCGTCGGGAATATCTGCCGGCCCTCGGGCACCAATCCGAGCCCGGCTTGCGCCACCCGATAGGGCGGCAGCCCGGTCAGTGGTTCGCCGTCAAAGCTCACCGCGCCGGCCCGGGCAACAACGAGGCCCATCAACGTACGTATAGTCGTGGTCTTGCCCATGCCGTTGCGGCCAAGCAGCGTGACGACCTCGCCCGCCCCGATCTCGAAATTGATATCAAACAGGACCTGAGCAGGCCCATAGCTTGCGGCGAGGTGTTCGACGCGCAGCATCCTCACTCCATCTCGTCGCCCAGATAGGCCGCGACAACGGCGGGATCGGCGCGCACCGCGTCAGGCAGTCCACTCGCCAGAATGCGCCCGTAGATCAGCACCGAGATGCGATCGGCGAGCGCGAACACCGCGGCCATGTCGTGCTCCACCAGCACGATCGGGAAACGGCCCTTGAGCCCGCGCAAAACCGCGATGAGACGCTCGGTCTCCTCGCGTCCCGTGCCGGCCATCGGTTCGTCCAACAACAATAACTTCGGCTGCATCGCGAGCGCGATCGCCAGTTCGAGCACACGCTTCTCACCATGCGCGAGATGCATCGCCGGATCGTGCATGCGCTCGGCAAGCCCGACCTCGGCCAGCATCGCGGCCGCCTGGTCGTTGAGCTCAGCCTCGCGATCGGCCCGACCGAAGAACCGGAAGCTCGATCCGGAGCGCGCCTGCACGGCGAGCGCGACGTTCTCCAGTGCCGAGAAGCGCGGCAGCACCGACGTGATCTGAAACGAGCGCGCGAGCCCGAGCGTGGCGCGCGCGTGCATGGGCAAGGCGGTGACGTCGCGCCCCGCGAGTTCGATGCGGCCCGCGTCCGGCGTCAGCACGCCGGAGATCTGGTTGATCAGCGTCGTCTTGCCGGCGCCGTTCGGGCCGATGATCGCGTGCAGTTCGCCGGGGTGCACCTCGAGACTGACGTTGTCGGTCACCAGCAACCCGCCAAAGCGCTTTTGCAGCGCGTCGAGGCGCAGCGGCGGCCCGCTCATAGCTTTGCCCGCGATAAGCGACCGGCGGCGCCCACGAGGCCGCCGCGCGCGAATAGAACAATCAGGATCAGCAGCGGCCCGAAGATCATCTTCCAGTGCTCGGTGAGCCCGGAGAGCCATTCCTCGGCCAGCACGAACGCGGCCGCTCCCAAGATGGCGCCATACAGCGTGCCCAAGCCGCCCATCAACACCATGATCACAAGCTCACCCGAGCGCTGCCACGACATGTAAGCCGGGCTCACGAACTCGGTCGCGTTGGCGAGCAGAAAGCCGGATACCCCGCCGAAGGCGCCCGCAATCACATAGGCGACCAGTTGATAGCGAAACACATTGTAGCCCAGGCTCGCCACGCGCGCCGCATTCTCGCGCGCGCCACGAAACACGCGGCCGAACCGCGAAGCGATCAGGGCGCGACAGAGCAGATAGCTCGCGACCAGGAATCCGAAAACCACGTAGTAGAAGGACTGCTCGTCACGCATAACGGCAAAGCCCGCAATCGTGTTGCGCGACGCAACCGTAAGCCCGTCGTCGCCACCATAAGGAGCGAGCGATGACGCCGTGAAAAACACCATCTGGCTGAACGCCAAGGTGATCATGATGAAATAGACTCCGCGGGTGCGCAGGCAGACCGCGCCCGTGGCCAACCCGAACAGGGCGGCGGCGACGAGCGCGATCGGCAGCGCGATCAAAGCATCGGTGATGCCATGCGCGCTGAGGATGCCGACCGCGTAAGCGCCAAGCCCGACGAACGCCGCGTGGCCAAAGGAGATCAGGCCGCCATAGCCGATCAGCAAATCGAGCGCGATCGCCGCAATCGCAAAGATCATGATGCGCCCGAACAGCGCCAGGATGTAGGCCTTGGCGCCAAACCCGGCCACCAGCGGCAGTGCGCCGAATGCGACAAAAATCATCAGCGGCACGACGATATCGGTCGGCCAGCGGACCCGCGGCTGCACAGTGGGCGCCGGCAACGCCACCACGTCAGCGGCCCTTGGCCGGGAACAAACCGGCCGGGCGCATGAACAACACGAGGGCCATGAGCAAATAGATCAGCATGGAGGCGAGCGCCGGTCCGACGGTGCGCGCGCTCGACGGGTCGAGAAACACGCGCAGCAGATCGACTGAGAACGAGCGGCCGAGCGTGTCGACGAGCCCGATCAACAGTGCTCCGAGAAAGGCGCCGCGGATCGAGCCGATGCCGCCGATCACGATCACCACAAAGGCGAGGATCAGGATGCTGTCGCCCATGCCGGGTTCGACCGACAGGATCGGCGCCACCATCACGCCGGCAAAGCCCGCCAGCATGGTGCCGAACCCGAACACGATCATGAACAGACGGCGGATGTTGACCCCGAGCGCGGACACCATTGGCGCATTGGTCGCGCCCGCGCGCACCAGCATGCCGACCCGCGTGTAGGTCACGAGCACGAACAGAAGCGCGGCGACCGCGAGCCCGGCCAGGATGATGACGAGCCGCCACACCGGATACAGCAAGCCCGGCATGAGCACGACCGAGCCGGACAGGATCTCCGGAATGGGTAGCGACAGCGGCGCTGCCCCCCAGAGGAACTTGACGCCTTGGTTGACGAACAGGATCACGCCAAGCGTCGCGATCACCTGATCGAGATGATCGCGATCATAGAGATGGCGGAACACCGCGAACTCGAGCAGCAACCCGAGTGCAAGCGCACTCGCCAGCGCGAGAACGAGCGCAAGCGCGAAGTTGTCGGTCAGGCTGTAGAACATGACCGCCAAGTAGGCGCCGAGCATGTATTGCACGCCGTGCGCCAAGTTGACGAAGTCCATGACCCCGAACACCAGCGTCAGCCCGGCGGCGATCAGGAACAGGATCACGCCAAGCTGCAGGCCGTTCAGGATTTGGACGAGGAGAAGGCTCAGCGACACTCGAATCTCTGTCGTCTATCGTCCCGCCCCTTGCCCCTTATTTCATCGGGCATTCGGCCGCGTAGGGATCGGCAAAGCTGCCGAACACTTTCTGCATGATCTCGGTCTCGTATTTCCCATCCGGCCGCTTTGCGACCTTCACGACGTAGAAATCCTGCACCGGATAATGGTTGGTGTTGAACTTGAAATCGCCGCGCACGGATTTGAAATCCGCCTTCGCCAGCGCGGCGCGCAGCGCGTCCTTGTTGGAGGTATCGCCTTTGGTCTGTGTCAGCGCGCTGTCGAGGAGCTTGACCGCGTCATAGGCTTGGAACGCATAGGTCGCCGGAACCGCGCCGTATTCCTTCTCGTAAGCCGCGACAAAAGCTTTGCTTTGCGGATTATCCATGTTCGGCGCCCAGTTGCCGCCGCCGAAGAACCCGACTGCGGCGTCCTGCTGTGCCGGCAAGGTGCTTTCGTCCACCGTGAATGCGGACAGGAATTTGACCTTGTCGGCAAGTCCAGCTTGGCGGAATTGCTTGACGAAGTTGACGCCCATGCCACCAGGCAGGAACACGAACACGGCGTCGGGTTGAGCGGCTGCAATCTTGGACAGCTCGGCCGCGTAGTCGAGCTGGTTGAGGGGTACATAAACCTCGTCGGCGACCTCGCCCTTGTAGTAGCGCTTGAACCCGGCGATCTCGTCTTTGCCGGCCTGATAGTTCGGCGCCATCAGGAACACTTTCTTGAGCCCCGAGTCCTGCGCGTACTTGCCCATGGCTTCGGCATTCTGGTCGTTCTGATAGGAGACGACGAACAGGTTCGGGTTGCAGTCCTTGCCGGCAAAGCTCGATGTGCCGGCATTGGGGCTGATCATGAAAGCCCCACCTTCCGTCGCCGGCTTGATGATAGCGGCAAGAATGTTGGAGAACACAGGACCAACGACGAAATCTACCTTGTCACGCTCGACGAAGGCTTTCACCTTGGACACCGCAACGTCGGGCTTGAGCTCGTCGTCCTGGATGAGGAGCTCGACGTCACGCCCGCCGAGCTTGTTGCCCAGCTCTTTCAAGGCGAGTTGCAGGCCGTTGCGCTGCTGCTGGCCGATGACCGCCGCCGGTCCCGACAGGGTTGTGATCAGGCCGATCTTCACCTTGTCGGCGGCTTTATCCTGCGCCAAAGCACTCCCCGCCAGCAATGCGATTGCCGCGCCGGCGCCGATTGCTCGTGACCACAT
>JAFAXD010000295.1 GCA_019241285.1 Xanthobacteraceae bacterium
TACTCCGACATTCTGCTTCACCACGTCAAAGTGCTCGCAATCGATCAATTCGTAAACGAGCGTCAGGAGCAGCCGACGGTTCCCAAGGCGGTCACGCTCGAAGTCACGCCCGAGCAGGCGCAGAAGGTCTTGCTTGCGGCGAACATCGGCAAGCTTTCGCTCACCCTGCGTCAGCCGGCGGATCGCTATACTGAAGCAGGAAGGCGCGTGACGGAGCGCGATCTCGGCAGGGCCGAATTGCGGCCGCCGGAGCCACCGCGGGCAGTTGCCGTGGCGGCTTCGCCGCCGCCGCCACCGCCGCCGGTCGCAGCGCCGCCACCGCCAACGACCGTGAAGGTGATCATCGTGCGCAACATGAAACGCGAGGAATACACGGTGCGCCGCGAGGGGCGCTGAGTGGGAGTTGTGGTCGCTTGAGACCGGCGATCGGGTGGGGGAGTGATGTACAAGCGTACGCTGGTAGGGGACGTGTCACGGTTACGATCGGCCGGGCGCAACTCGTCTAAGCCTCGGAGATCACTTCTCCTGGCGGTCCTGGGGTGGTGGGCGATTGGTCTGTGCTTCGCGGGTTTGGCGTTTGCTCAATCGCGTTTCGCCGAAGACGTCGGCCATCGCATGGCGGTCACGCTCAACAAGTCGCGCACCGTCCATTTCAATCGTCCATTTGAAACGGCGGTCGTTGCCTCGCCCGAGATAGCGGATGCTTTCCCGGTGAGCGACCACGAACTCTATATTCAGGGCAAGCGGATCGGAACGACCAACATTTCCGTCTACGACCATAATGGCGCGCTCGTCGGAGTGATCGATCTCGATGTCGACATCGACGGGCGCGCTATAGCGGAAAAGATCTTTGCCAGCACCGGCAATCGCGGGATTCGCGTGCTCTCCAGCAACGGCCAGATCGTGCTCAGCGGCTGGGCCACAGATGCTGTCGCGGCCGATCGTGCGGTCGCGATCGCGAAGACCTATTCACCCAATGGCGTGATCAACGCCCTGACGATTGCTCCGTCGCAGCAGGTGCTGCTCAAGGTGCGGTTTCTCGAAGCCACCAGGCAGGCTGGGCGGCAACTCGGGGTGAATTGGTTTGGCGCCAACGGGAGCGGGACGCGCGGGTTCGCGACCGGCCAAGGCGGTCTCGTCGCCGGCTCGGCCACGACCAACGCGCCCGCTGGCATCCCGTTATTCCAGACCGCCGGTACTTTGGCTGGAGCCGCGGGCTCTCCGTTTGCAGTCGTGCTTGCAAACATTGCCAAAGGCAACGCCGGCAGCGTCGATGTGCTGATCACCGCGCTTGAAACAAAGGGACTGGTTCGCCGATTGGCCGAACCGGATCTGATGGCGCTGTCCGGGGATACCGCTCAATTCTTGGCCGGTGGCGAGTTTCCAGTGCCGATCGCAGCCGCGACAGCCAACGGCCTGGTCACACCAACAATTGAATTCAAGCCATTCGGAGTGCGCCTGTCGTTCACCCCGACCGTCCTCGACAGCGGCATCATCAATCTACGGATTGCCCCGGAGGTCAGCGAACTCGATTTCGCGAACGCGGTCACGATTTCCGGAACCACAATCCCGTCGCTCATCAAGCGCGACGCGGTCACGACAATCGAACTGCGCGATGGCCAGAGCTTCGCAATTGCCGGGCTGCTGCAGGCCAATGACGCGCGTACGCGCGACCAGGTCCCCTGGCTCGGTTCAGTCCCGGTTCTCGGCACCTTGTTTGCGAGCTCGAATTATCAGAAGGACGAGAGCGACCTCGTCATTATCGTGACCCCGCATCTTGTCCAGCCGGCGGCTCCCGGCGCACGGCTTGCCACACCATTGGACCAGCGGCTCCCGAGCAACGATCCGGACTTCTTCCTGATGGGGAAACTGGAGCTGCGCAAGAAATACGCGGATTACGTAACCAATGGCGGCGGGTTGGTCGGGCCGTATGGGCACATTCTCCGTGTCGACCCGGGGCTGCCGGAGGCTGTCGCGCCGGCGAAGCCGGTCGTGCTTGCGCCGAAGTAATGCATGGTCACCAACGAAGGCAATCAGGGGAGGTTGGGGTGAAGCAACAACACCTACGCAGCGCTGGTGTCGTGTTGATGGCTGGCGCCGCCGCATTTTGGATCGCTCGTGCCTATGCGGGAGAGGAATATCTCCAGCGTACCGACACGATCACGATGAGCGCGGGCAATGCCAAGGAGGTAAATTCCGCGATCCATACCATCGACCCTTGGCCACCGCATGTTTACAATCGCCGTATACCTGGGAATGGCGCGCGCATGACCGGAGCCATTCAGCGCTATCAGCAGCCGCAGGTGAATGCGCCGCCGGCCATCATACCGGGCGGCCTTACGCCGGTGCCGTCCTACACACCAGGCGCTTCGGTCGGTCCCTCCGGCAACCCAACCGCCGGCATGCCAACACAGTAATCAGCAACAATGCGACTCCGAGCGAAGCTCACACACTTTGTGGTCGCTCTCTGGTCTGACACGGATGGCATCATCCTGCCTTACGTCTCGATCATGTTGATCGCGATTGTTGGAATTTCCGTCCTGGCGCTCGATGCCGCGCGTTACATGAGCTTGCAGACGCAGCTCCAGAACGGCGCTGATGCGCTGGCGTTGGCGGGCGCTGCCGAACTTGACCGCCTGCCGGATGCCGAGGCGCGGGCGCTCAACGCGATCAACACGCTCGTTTCGAATTCGAGCCTGTTCGGGTCCGGATCCGCCAAAACGGTCAAAGCTGCCAATGTCCAGTTCTACAATCGATTACCTGCGCGCGACGATTACCCCTTGTCGGTCGGTCAGCTCGCAGCCGATGCGACGCAAGCGCGCTTCATCTCGGTCACGGCACAGCCGGTGACGCTCAGCACGATACTTCCGGCGGCGTTCTTTGGCGGAGCTAATCGGATCACGACCGGCGCAGCTGCGGTCGCGGGGTTCGATCAGGTTGTGTGCCATGCAGCACCGATATTCGTCTGCAATCCGTACGAAGCGACCGGAATGACCTACGCGCAGGCGAGCGGCGCCCTGCAAGCCGCTGCAGCGGACAAGTCGTTGCGTCGGCGCTTGATCCGCTTGCGCCAATACGGCCGTGGGAGCGATCCCTACCAGGCTGGCGATTACGGATTTCTTGACGCCGCCGCGCTCACCAGCTCTTCCCCGGCGCTGATCAGCGCACTGGCCTCCGCCCGGCCGGGCGCATGTTTCACGCAGAATGCCGTCCTGCTGCGCCCGGGATTCGAGCCAAGCGCGCGCGAAGGCTTGAACGTTCGCTTCGATATGTACGAAGGCGCAATGGCAGGTGCGCGCACGTCCAGCACCTACCGGCCATCCCTCAACGTGCGCAAAGGATATGTCGGGGGAGGAAGCAGTTCGAGCGGCAACATGTGCAATGCCGTTCCGGCAAACGCTTGGCCAATTGGTACTCCACCCAATCAGGCGACCGGATTGCCGCTGGATCGTTCCTGGCCCTACATGAATGGCAGCATGGGGCAGGGCAATTGGGACTTCGATACCTACTGGCAGGTCAATCACGGTCCCGCGGGGCGCGATGTGCCGGTGATCGACGGCGAGCAGGTCAGCAGCACCAACCCGCCAAGCCGCTATGCGGTCTATCGTTACGAGATCGAGCACGGCTATGTGGCGGATCGCTCGCCGGGTGGCGAAACCGGTGCGCCCGCCTGTTATGCCGGCGGTGATTTGTCCGATCTGCCGGATCGCCGTGTGCTCCAGGTGGCGGTGTTGAACTGTCAGAACTTGGGGCTGGCTGGGGCCGTGCCGGTTGCGGTGCCGGCCGCGGCCTTCGCCAAGTTCTTCCTCACGCTTCCGCTGGCGCGCTCGCAGACGGATCTCTATGTCGAGCTGGCCGGCTTGGTGAAGCCGCACGATCCAGGAAATTTCGAAACCGTGCAGCTCTATCGATAATGAGGTGATCAGACGCTGCGCCACATGCAAAGACGACTGGCTCGAGATCAGGACGGCTCTGCCTTCCTGGAAGGGGCAGTTATTGTTCCCATGCTGCTCGTTCTTGTGCTCGGGGTCTATGAGTTCTCCTGGTTTTTCTATCAGCAACACCTGGTGTCGACGGGGCTGCGCGACGCCGCCCGCTATTTGGCGCGGATGTCCACGACCTGCGCTGCCGCTACACCGGGCTGGACCGTGGCCGTTGCCAATGCCGGGACACTTGCAACGACTGGATCGCTCGCGGGCGGTGCCCCTAGAGTCAAGGGATGGACGAACGCGGCCATGAGATTTGACTGCCGGGGAACAGTCAACGCGACGGGTCCTACGGGAACGAGCACCTATCGCGGCGGGTCGGAAATCTACGTGATCACGGTATCCACGCGTTTTGCCGACCCATCACTGGGATTTTTAGGCTTCTTGGGGCTGCGCACGCCGATTATCTCGCTGGCGCATTCGGAGCGGATGATTGGACCCGGATAAACAATCGGCCTTCGCGCATCGGCTGGCGCACGACACGCAGGGAGCCGTGCTCGTGGAGGTGACGATCACCCTCACCCTCATGCTGGTGTTCGTTCTGGGTTCGATCGAGTTCTTGGTTCTGTTCTACCAGTGGAACGCCGCCAGCAAGGCGGTCCAGGTCGGGGCTCGCGTGGCGGCGGTCTCCGATCCCGTGGCCGCTGGCCTCGGCACCCTCAGCAACACTGTACTCAGTGCGGGATTTCCGGCAGGCTCGCCCATGCCTACTTTTACGGTGACTTGCGCAGGTAGCGCCGGGGTGTGCTCATGCAACGGCGCGTGCCCGCCGGGCGGGTTCAGATATAACTCTGCGGCCATGAACACCATTGTGTTTGGACGGGGCAGTACGTCATGCTCGGACGCAAGCGCCGTTTCCAATATGGGTATGTGTGATGTGTTCTCACGCATCACGCCGGCCAACGTCGTGATCACCTACGCTCAGACCGGGCTTGGTTATGCCGGCCGTCCCGGCGGGCCGGTGCCGACCATCACGATCTCACTGCGCGATTTGCCATTCCGGTTCGTGTTCCTCGGAGGGTTGGTCGGACTGAAGGACATCGACATACCGGCGCTGCAGTCATCGATCACGGCTGAAGATCTGTCCTCGAGAGCCCCATCGTTCTGATCGGATTCGCTTATGAGAATTTACCTTTTGGGTGTGGGCGAGGGCGCCAGTGCAACTGAGCAAAGGATCCGTGCGGCGGTTCCTGATGTCGTGCGCCCCGCAAGCGTTTCCGACATCGCCGCGGATTTAGCCAAGAATCCGGCCGAGCAGGCCTACGTGGTCATTGCCGCAGACACGCATGACCAGCAACGCTTTGACAATCTCATTGAACTGATTTCTCAGTACCGGGCACGGATGTTCTTCATCCTGGTCAGTGAGGAAATCTCGGCCAGCGAGTACAAGGCCTTGGTCCGTACCGGGAACGCCGATTGGGTTTCGGCGGACGCCGATCCGAAGGAAATTCTCGACATCATCGCTCGCAAGCAAGTCGAGGGCGATTCAGAGCGTGGATCAGCCGGTGCGGGTGATCGCCGCGCCGGCGTGATTTCGCTCGTGCCGAGCGCGGGCGGCGTTGGCAACGCGACCCTCGCCACGGAAATCGGTGTCTATCTCAAAACCAACAAGCCGAGCAGAGACAGGAATATCTGTATTGTCGACCTTGATTTTCAGTCCAGTCACGTCTGCGATCACCTCGACATCGAACCTCGTCTGCAAATCGCGGAGATCTCCAGCAACCCCGAGCGGCTTGATGCGCAGCTCATCGATATCTTCGTCAGCCGGCATTCGAGCGGCCTGCACGTCTTTGCCGCGCCGCGCAGCCGGTTCGACGTCTGTAGTTTGAATGTTGCGGCGCTGGATGCGTTCTTTGGCTTGGTTTCGGCGCGCTATCAGATGATTCTCATCGATCTTCCGGTGACCTGGTTTGCCTGGACGTCGCAGATCGTTGCCGTGTCGGACGCGGTCCTCGTCACCGGCCTGAATACGGTCCCGGGTTTGCGCCAGACGGTCGAGATGATGTCATGTGTGCGCGAGATCGCGCGCGGCGAGGTGGCGACCGTGATCAATCGATGCGAGCGGCGGCTGTTCGGCAGCATCGCCCGACGCCATCACATCGAGGGGGCGATGGGTAACGGAAAGATCTTCTACGTCGCGGAGGAGCCGATGGCGCTGCAAAGCGTCAACACCGGTGCACCCATGGCGCAGAGTAAAAGCTACCGGGTGATCGGCAAGGATATCGCTGCGATCGGCACGTTCTGTGCGCAGGTCCCGCCGGTACCAGCGGTCAAATCCTGACCGTTCAGGCTCCAGCGCCTAAGCATCCGAGCAAGAATGCGCTGATGAGCGCGGCCGCAATCGAGGGCGCGAACGCAATCCGCATCGCCCCACTGTCGGAATGCCGAACCCCGACCCAGCCGAGCTTGGCAGCTGCGGCATGCATGACGGCAAACCCGAGCAAGAAAAGCGCGAAGACCAGCGCGCAATCAATGCCGGTCCAGAGAAACGCGACGGCTGCCAGTTTCACGTCCCCGCCCCCCATCCACTGGCGATGATAGAAATAGGCCATGACGATCAGCATGAACGCGGCAAATCCGATGTTCCCGTAGGCGCTGCTCCATCGACCCGTGACCGTGATGTCAACGAGCCATAGCCCGATCAAAGCGAGGACGAGCTCATTGCGGATTTGGAAACTGTGAAGGTCCGCGAAAGCCACATAGAGCAGAACGAGGACCGTAATGACGAGGACAACAGGTTCAAGATCGGCGTTGGACATTCGATCCCGGTGTTCCTTATGGTGTCCACTGGGCTGCAAACGATCGGGCGGACACCATGCTGACGCTTTATTCTTACCCGGAACTGTTCGGGGTCGCTGACAATAATCCATTCGGGCTAAAGACTTTCGCCTTTCTCAAGCTCACCAAAGTACCGTTCCGCCACGCACACATCTTCGATGCGAGCGCCGCACCGCGCGGGCAGCTGCCTTACATCGAGGACGACGGGACGACCATCGGTGACAGCGATGCGATCATCGCGCACCTGATCAACAAATATCATTTGACGGTCGACGCCGAGTTGACGGCATCGCAACGGGACACCGACCTGATGATCCGGCGCACCCTCGATGACCTTTACTGGGTCATGTCCTATTCGCG
>JAFAXD010000398.1 GCA_019241285.1 Xanthobacteraceae bacterium
GTCAGCTTGTCCGACTGGGGCTAGTGGTGCGACGGGCTCGCCATCGCGAAACTCCATCGTGTATTCCTGGCCATCACGCCAGATCGTCAGCTTGAGCCAGGTGGAGAGCGCGTTCACCACCGACACGCCGACGCCGTGCAAACCGCCCGAAACCTTGTACGAGTTCTGGTCGAACTTCCCGCCCGCGTGCAGCTGGGTCATGATGACTTCGGCCGCCGAGACGCCTTCGCCCTTGTGGATGTCGACCGGAATGCCGCGGCCGTCATCGCGCACCGTGCAAGAGCCGTCCGGATTGAGGGTGACGGTTACTTCCTTGGCATAGCCGGCAAGCGCCTCATCGATGGCGTTGTCGACGACCTCGTAGACCATGTGGTGCAGGCCGGACCCGTCATCGGTGTCGCCGATATACATGCCGGGCCGCTTGCGCACGGCATCGAGGCCCTTGAGGACCTTGATGGACTCCGAATCGTAGTCGGATGCGTCCGGACGGGGTCGTTGGCGCGCGGCTTCAGCCATGATGTTCGAATCGATCTGCGGGCTGCGGATGGAGCCCTTGGTGTCGCACGAAATATGGGTATCGTACAGGGCAAAAAGAAGGCCCTTAAAGCCTTGAAAATTAATTAAAATTTTGTCTCCAGGCGAGGACCGAAATGGGCTTGCTGTCGCGCTGCAAAAATGGCGGTTGATGAAGGCTCAGCAGGGCGGTTCTAGGTTCTCCCTCCCCCCTTGTGGGGGAGGGATGGGGAGTGGTGCGATTTGGCGACCGCGGCGCAAATGAGCTCGACCCCCACCCCCCGACCCCTCCCCACAAGGGAGGGGAGCGCGCTCTCGCGACCGGATAGGTAAAGCACCCAGCCTACCCCGCCGCAAAAGCGCGGCGCACTGGCATCGGCTTCGCGCCCGGCACCGGCCGGCTGACCAGGAAGCCTTGCATCTCGGTAAACCCAAGCCGGCGGACATGTGCGAGCTGGGCCTCCGTTTCCACACCCTCCGCCGTGGTGGTCACGTTGAGCGCGTGTGCAAGCATGACGATCGCCTCGATGATGGCGAACGATTGATCGTCCTCGCCCAGGTCCTTGATGAAGCTGCGGTCGACCTTGAGCTTGTCGAATGGAAAGGTGCGCAAGTAGCTCAGTGACGAATAGCCAGTTCCGAAATCATCAAGCGCGATCCGCACACCCATCTCGCGCAGTTTGCGTAAAGTCGCGAGCGCCGGTTCGGTTGCTTGCAGCAATACAGCCTCGGTCACTTCGATCTCGAGCCGGTGCGGCGGCAGACGGGCGGCCGCCAACGCACCGGAAATCAACGCGGGGATATTCGGGCGAACGAGGTGCGAGGGCGAAAGATTGATGGCAACCTTGAGCTCGTCGGGCCAACTCGCGGCCTCTTTGCAGGCCTGATTGACGACCCACTCGCCGATCGCCGAGATCAGGCCTATCTCCTCGGCGATGAAGACGAACTCACCCGGCAGGATGAGACCGCGTTCCGGATGATGCCAGCGCAGCACCGCTTCAAATGACGTGATCTGATTGGTCGAAAGATTGATGATCGGCTGATAGAACAACTCGAACTCTTCCCGCGGAAGCGCGGTCTTGAGCGCGAGTTCGAGCTTGCGGCGGGATTGCATGCGCGCGTCCATTCCGGATTCGAAAAACCGGAACAGCCCGCGGCCGTCGGCCTTGGCGCGGGACAGGGCGAGATCGGCGTTTTTAATCAGCGCGTCGGCTTCGGTTCCATCGTCCGGGGCAACCGAAATGCCGATGCTCAAATCCACCAGGATGGTGTGACCGGCAATTTCAAACGGAACCCGAATAGCATCGGTGATGCGCGTGGCAACGCTGACGCAATCATCGACGCTTTCGATATTCGTGACGACGACGGCAAATTCGTCAGCGCCTAGTCGCGCCACGATGTCGTTGTCGGGGACGCATTCGCGCAACCGGTCGCCGACCGCGCGCAGCAACTCGTCACCGATCGGATGCCCCAAGGAATCATTCAACGTCATGAAATGATCGAGGTCGAGATGCAGCATCGCCAGAGGCCGGCCGCGGTGCGCATGCGAGAGCGCGTGCGCCAGCCATTCGCGCAGGCGCGCACGATTGGGCAAATTGGTCAGCGCGTCGTGACGCGCCATATGGGCGATCTGCTCTTCGGCGCGCCGCCGCTCGGTGATGTCTTCGTGTGTTGCAACCCAACCGGCGGCGGGCGTTGGTTGGTTTGAGATCGCAATGGTGCGCCCGTCGGGCAGCTCGACAATGCGTTTGCTGGTGCGTGCGCCGGGGATGCGGCCCAGAATCTCCCTTGCGTAGGCCTCTGGATCGCCAGCGAAGCTGCCGCTCGCCAGACGATGGCGGAGCACCTCGACGAGCGTCGATCCTGGATGCACTTGTGCCGGGGTCAGGCCATACATGTCGAGGTAGCGTTGGTTGCAGATCACCACGCGGCCCTGGCCGTCAAACATGACTAGGCCCTGCGACATGTGATTAAGGGCGGCGTTGAACAGAATAGTCTGGTTGTGCAGATCTTGCTCGTGCGCCTGCAATTGCGCCGTGCGCTGCGCAACCCGCGCAGCGACTAACTCCTCAAGTTGCTCAGGTCCCAAGCAGACGGCGTCTGTCATATTTGGCAGATTCGGTCGTGGTCCGCGTGAATGCAAGGAAAAAACTTGCTGGGCGACGAGGCATTTCACCCCGTCATTGGGCTGATCTTTCCTGCTACGATCGTAATAATCTGAGCACGCACGGCAAAATCATTGAACGCCGCCGGATCGGCGCCCGACATCCAGATCTGGCTGCCGAGGCGCTCGAGATGATCAAACAATGTGATGCGCCGGGCCGGGTCGAGGTGAGCCATCACTTCATCGAGCAGCAGCACCGGAGCGTGACCGGTCAATTCACGAATAATGTCCGCATTGGCCAACACCAGCCCCAGCAACAGCGCCTTCTGTTCGCCGGTTGACGCATCGTGCGCGGCGATCCCCTTCGCCGCATAGGTGACCTTGAGATCGGTGAGGTGCGGCCCGTCGCGCGTGCGTCCTGCGGCCGCGTCAAGCGCCCGATTCTCTTTGAGCACGACCCGGTAGCGATCCTCGAGTTCCACAGCGGGACGGGTCAGTGCGAGCCCCTCCATCCAGCCATCGAGGGCAATCTCGGCGGCCGGGAACAGCGGATCCGCGCGCGCCGCCAATCGCGAGCCGAGGATCTGTACCGTCTCGGCGCGCGCCGCCGCGACTGCAACGGCGAGCTCCGCGGTCTCGTGCTCGACGGCGTCGAGCCAATGATCGTCCGGCCGTGCTTGTTCGAGCAGCCGGTTGCGCGACCGCAGCGCCCGCTCGAGCGCGCTCACCCGTGCGGCGTGCTCGGGCTGCAGCGCGAGCACCAGGCGATCGAGAAAGCGCCGTCGATCTGCAGCCGGCCCGGTAAACAAGCCGTCCATGGCCGGAGTGAGCCACAGCAATCGCAGGTGATCGGCAAAAGCCGCCGCCGACGTAACCGGCTCGCGATCGATCCGCGCCCTGCGCGCCGCGGTTTTGGCTTCATCGGTAGCCGGATCAATTCCCGTTCCGAGCGTGGCGAGCCCAAACGGGCCTTCGACTTCAGCCGCGACTGCCCAGGATCCGTCGCCCTCGCTGAACGCCACTTCCTCCAACGTGGCGTAGCGCAGACCACGCCCCGGCATCAGAAAGGAGATCGCCTCCAGGACGTTGGTCTTGCCGGCGCCGTTGGGTCCGACCAGGACGATCGCGTGGCGATCGAGAACAAGCGCCGCGTCGTGATAATTGCGAAAATTCCGCAAGGTGAGACGGCGTATGCGGGCAGCAACAGTCATTATGATGTGTTGCGCATGTCCTCGTGAAACCGGCAGCCACTTTTCCCGGACACGCGCGTGTCCTACACCCGCATCGGCATCAGCACATAGAGCGCGTCGTGGCGACCCTTTTCTTCGATCAGCGTCGGTGAGCCGGGATCGGCCAGCTTGAGCACGGCAGTGTCGCCGTCGATCTGGGCAGCGATGTCCAGCAGGTAGCGTGAGTTGAAGCCGATATCGATCGGCTCGGCCTCGTAGACGATTTCCAGTTCCTCGGTCGCGCTACCTGAATCCGGATTGGTGACCGAGAGGGTGAGCTTGCCCGGGGCAATCGATAGTTTCACCGCCCTGCCGCGTTCACTCGATACCGTCGACACCCGGTCGACGGCCTGTTCGAAGTCGCGGCGCTCCACTTCGAGCAGCTTGTCGTTGGCGTGCGGGATGACCCGCCCGTAGTCCGGAAAAGTCCCGTCGATCAGCTTCGACGTCAGCACCACTGAGCCGACCGTGAAGCGGATCTTTGCCGGCGAGAGCTCAACCGTGACATCGCCATCCATGTCCTCGATCAGGCGCTGGATCTCGCCCACCGTTTTGCGCGGGACGATGATGCTCGGCATGCCCTCCGCCCCGGCGGGCGCCGGCAAATCGACCTGCGCCAGGCGGTGGCCGTCGGTGGCGACGGCGCGCAGCGTCAGGTTCTTGGCGCTGCCAGCCGTATGTAGATAGATGCCGTTGAGATAGTAGCGCGTTTCCTCGGTTGAGATGGCGAACTGCGTCTTGTTGATCAGCCGTTTGAGATCAGCCGCCGCCAACGTGAACTTGTGCGCCATGTCGCCGGCGGCGAGATCGGGAAAATCGCTCTCCGGCAGTGTCTGCAGCGTAAAGCGCGAACGCCCGGCGCGGATCGACATGGTGGCGCGATCGCCAGTTGCCTCAAGCACGATCTGCGCGCCTTCCGGCAGCTTGCGCACGATCTCGTAGAACATGTGCGCCGGCACGGTCGTCACGCCGCCCGGGCTGACCTCCGCGGAAATGCTTTCGATCACCTCAAGATCGAGATCGGTGGCTTTGAAAGACAGCTGCGAGCGTTCGGCGCGCACCAGCACGTTGGCGAGGATCGGAATGGTGTTGCGCCGCTCGACCACGCGATGCACGTGGGAGAGTGATTTGAGGAGATCGGCGCGCTCGACAGTCACCTTCATGCGAAACTCGCGACCGTGGTTGGAACCAGCGCCATCTGGGGGATTGATGCCGCGCCAGATGCGGCCTGGACCGTAGGTTAGTGCAACCGCTCGTGACGCGTCATCGGCGACCCGGCAGGGTCGGGGTGAATCGGCACGAGCCAGCACTTGAAATTGACGCGCCGGGGCCGATTAGGCAAGGGCGGGGGCTTGGCTTGCCTTGCTTTTCCAGAGGTTGTCGGCGTCGTATCCCGGGCGCAGCGCGGCACGAAGTGCTGCGCTGCTGACCCGGGATCGCCAAAGGGCTCATTGGGGCGGTCCCGGATCAGCGGCGCACCGCTGCGCGCTGCACCGCGTCCGGGACACGTATCGCCGCGCTTACTCCGATTGCAGCTGGCGCTTGAGCGACTCCACCTCGTCGGCAAGCGACTGATCATTGCCAATCAGGAGCTCGATCTTGCGCACGGCGTGCAGCACGGTGGTGTGGTCGCGCCCGCCGAAGCGGCGCCCGATCTCGGGCAGCGACCGGAGCGTCATGGTTTTCGCCAGATACATGGCGACTTGGCGTGGGCGCACCACGTTTGCGGTACGCCGCGCGGACAGAAGATCCCCGCGGCTCACATTATAATGGCGCGCAACCACACGCTGGATGTCCTCGATCTTGACCCGCTTCTGATCGCTCGGCCGGATCAGATCGCGCATCTCGCGTTCGGCGAGTTCCATTGTGATCGGCTGGCCGGTGAGCTTGCTGCAGGCGAGCAGGCGGTTGAGGGCGCCCTCGACATCGCGGCCGCTGTGGGTGACCGATTTGGCAATGTAAGTGAGCACCGGCGCCGGCACGTCAAAGCCGGGGTGGTGCGCGCGCGCGGCGTTGACGCGGGAATTGAGGATCTCGAGGCGCAGCTCTTCGCCCAGCGATCCCATCTCGACCACCAGTCCGCCGGCGAGCCGCGAGCGCACGCGCTCATCAAGCGTCTCGATTTCGGTCGGCGGATGATCGGCGGCGAGCACCACCTGGCGCCCGGCATCGATCAGCGAATTGAGTGTGTGCGAGAACTCCGCGTAGGTCTGCTTGCCTTGCAGGAACTGCAGGTCGTCGATGACGAGCACGTCGATGCCGCGCAACGAGTCCTTCAGTGCCAGGGCATTCTGCGTCCGCAGCGCCGAGACGAAGATATAAATGAATCGCTCGGCGGTAAGGTAGAGCACCTTGCGGTCACTCGACATGTTGCCGGCCCAGGTGATCGCCTGCAGCAGATGCGTCTTGCCAAGACCGACGCCGGCATGAATGTAGAGCGGATTGAACATGACCGGATCGCCCCGGTGAGCGATCGCGACCTGCCGGGCGGCGGCGTGAGCGAGGGTGTTGGAACGACCTACAACAAATGAATCAAAGGTGAGCCGCGGGTCGAGCGGCGACCCGCCGAGCGCATCATGTGCGGCCACGACCGGCGCCAAAGCGCCACGCGCGCTTGCGGGTTCGGCGGACGGCTTGCTCTGGCTGACGGGCTGCGATTGCGCGGCAGGCGGTGCGGCTTGGCGGATCACCGCCGAGCGCACCGAAAGATCGATTTTGCAGATAATTGCATCCTCGGCCTGCCAGCACGCCAGCACACGCTCGGCGTAATGCGACTGGATCCAGCTCTTGAGAAACTTCGTCGGCACGGAGAAGCGCACCGTGTCACCGGATGTGCCCTCCAGCTCCATGCGAGCGAACCAACTTGAAAAGACATCCTCGCCGACTTCGGCGCGCAATCGTTCTTTGACGCGCTTCCAGCGCTCCTGGTCTTCGTTCGAGATAGACATGTTCATGGCACTGCGCGCCCGCGCTTGCATCGGAAGGGGAACGGCCGAGACAGCGGTGGTGCGGTTAAACGCAAAGGATTGGTCGACCACGGCTATTCCAATCGGAGCTGATGAATGTGGATGAAGGGTACGGCGCGCATGCGCGCCGGACACAAAAGGGTCGGCACAACCGGTGTCGCAACCTTGCGAGAGATAATGCCCTGTGCTGGAACAAAACCCTGGTGTCAGCCCGGCGGAATTGGCTCCATCCGCTCGGGATTGCTGACAATGAGCTGGGAAATGCCAGGTGGCGCGGCAGCGCAGACGCTAACCGCGTCGCGCAAATCGGTGAAACTCACGTCCGACTTCAACCCTAGCCACATCAGCAACGTCATGTCGCCCTCCGCTTGACGTAGGTACCCTGTTCTTTTCAGGCTGGCGATTTCAGCAAGTCCCCAAACCTCGGCCGTGCACAGATGGCCCTCACTACAAATTCCGTGCGAAACCGGCTTTTGGCCCTCCTCGACACCGAGCTCCTTGCTTCGATGACCGACGGTTCGTTACGAACAAAACCTCTCCGCCTTCATCCGCAGATGAACGTCAAGTTTCTTCTCTGACTGAGATGTCGCCGGTGGCCCGACGACGGATGGATCATACATATTCATCGCATGGCTTCAATGCATTTCATGAACCGCATGTCACAAAAAACGGCGCGCCGACGCGCTTTTGCTCATTGTGTGCTTCGTTTGTGACAGATCAACTTCATGAATTCGCGAACAGATTCGGCGAACCGCCGACCGTTATAAAAATGTCGTGCACGCCACACAAAAAACCTTGAAAAGTTGCTAACGAGTCACGTCCGTGACAGTTTTTTTAAAGTCCGCTGCCGCGCGTTGAGCCTAAGTTTTTCTGCTTTCGAAATTTTCTCTGCGCGGATTTCCAAGGTAACCCGAAGCAATGTTGTAGGAACGTTGCTGCCTCACATCGTGCTACGCTTGGCAGCTTAAGCGCTAAAATTCTTTATGCCGCGCTTATTTTGCATTGCGAGAATGATGCGCTGCATCGCAGCGGCGACGTGGTCGAGCACAACGCGAGAATTATCATCCATTTGGATGAACCCGATCGCGTTCGATCAGATGCGAGTCAAACTTCAGTTAGGAAAGCTTTGCGATCTGGCGCGTCAGCCGAGAAACTTTTCGGCTTGCGGTCTTCTTGTGAACAACGCCCTTGCGTGCTGCGCGCATCAGTTGCGGCTCTGCTGCCTTGAGAGCATCGAGCGCAGCCTGCTTGTTGCCGGTCGCCACTGCACTCTCGACATTGCGCACGGCGCTGCGCGTCTGCGACCGGCGCGATTTGTTCACGGCGGTGCGCCGGGCAATCTTTCGGGTGGCTTTCTTAGCCGATTTTGTATTGGCCATTCGGGTGTCCTGCACTGGGACGGCAAAATGAGCGTCCCGACGATGAAACGGAAAGGCGGGGAGGTCTTCCCCCCGCCACATGGGCCGGGTCTTATCGACGCCCCGCCTGGGCGTCAACCGCTTACATTATAGCCCGCCAGCGCCGCCATATTGACGAGATCGGTGTCGGTCGCGGAGAGACTGACGATTTGCACCGACCGATCGAGCCCGACCAGCAGCGGCCCGATCACGTGCGCTCCGCCCAATTCCTGCAGCATCTTGGTGGAGATAGCCGCGGAGTGAAACGCCGGCATGATGAGGACGTTGGCGGGCCCGGAGAGGCGGCAGAACGGGTAGGCCGCCATCAGCTCGGGATTGAGCGCGACGTCGGCGGCCATTTCGCCGTCGTATTCGAAATCGACGCGCCGCTTGTCGAGGATTTGGACGGCCTCCTGCACACGGGCGGAACGCTCGCCTTTGGGATGCCCAAAGGTTGAGAATGCGAGCAATGCGAGACGCGGCTCATAGCCGAGCTTGCGGGCAACACCAGCCGCCTCGGTGGCGATCTCAGCGATGTCGTTCGCCTCCGGCATTTCGGTCACAGCCGTGTCCGCGACCAGCACCGTGTGCCCCCGGGCGAGCACGAGCGACACGCCCATCACCCGGTGTCCCGGTTTGGGATCGATGCAGCGACGGATATCTTCGAGCGCCACCGAGAAGTTGCGCGTGACGCCAGTCACCATCGCGTCGGCATCGCCGAGCGCGACCATACAGGCGGCAAAGTGATTGCGATCCTGATTGACGAGACGCTGGCAATCGCGTTGCAGAAACCCGCGCCGCTGCAGGCGTTCATAGAGATAGGCCGCATAGGAGGCATTGCGGCGCGACAACCGTGCATTGATGATCTCGACATCGTCGCCGATCTCAATCCCGGCCTCTTTGGCGGTCTGGCGCACGCGCTCCTCGCGGCCGACCAGGAGCGCGGTGCCAAGCCCTTGTTGCACGAAGCTCATCGCCGCGCGGATCACTTGCTCCTCTTCGCCCTCGGCAAAGACGACGCGCTTGGGCTGGCGGCGAAGGCGCTCGAACACGCGCGCCAGCACGCCGGCGATCGGATCGCGGCGTGAGCGCAGCTGGTTGCCGTACTCGCGCATATCGACAATCGGCCGGCGCGCGACTCCGGTATCCATCGCGGCCTTGGCGACCGCTGGCGGCACCGATGAAATCAGGCGCGGGTCGAACGGCACCGGAATAATGTAGTCGGGCCCGAACTTCGGCCTGCCCCCATAGGCGGCGGCGACCTCGTCAGGCACGTCCTCACGTGCAAGATCGGCGAGCGCACGCGCCGCGGCAATCTTCATCTCCATGTTGATCGTCTTGGCGCGCACGTCGAGGGCGCCGCGGAAGATGTAGGGAAAGCCGAGCACGTTGTTGATCTGGTTCGGATAGTCCGAGCGCCCGGTGGCCATGATGGCGTCCTCGCGCACGGCGGCGACTTCCTCCGCCGTGATCTCCGGATCCGGATTCGCCATGGCAAAGATGATCGGCTTGTCGGCCATGGAGGCGACCATGTCCGGGGTGACCGCGCCTTTGGCGGAGAGACCGAAAAACACATCGGCACCCTTCAGGGCATCCGCCAGCGAGCGCGCTTGCGTCTTCACGGCGAAGCCCGACTTCCACTGGTTCATGCCTTCGTGACGGCCTTCGTAGATCACACCCTTGGTATCGCACAGGACGAGGTTCTCCGGACGAAAGCCGATGGCGCGCAGGAGCTCGAGGCATGCGATGCCGGCGGCGCCAGCGCCGTTACACACCAGTTTGGTGCTGGCGATGTCGCGTCCGGTGAGATCGAGGGCGTTGAGCAGTCCTGCCGCCGCAATGATCGCGGTCCCGTGCTGGTCGTCATGAAAAACCGGGATGTCGAGCAGCTCGCGCAGCTTCTGCTCGATGATGAAGCACTCCGGCGCCTTGATGTCCTCAAGGTTGATGCCGCCCCAGCTCTTGCCGAGGAGGCGCACGCAGTTGATGAATTCGTCGGGGTCTTCCGTCGAAACTTCCAGATCGATTGAATCGACGTCGGCAAAGCGCTTGAAAAGTACTGACTTACCTTCCATCACGGGCTTTGCCGCCAATGCCCCGCGATTGCCGAGGCCAAGAATGGCGGTCCCATTGGTGATGACGGCGACGAAATTGCCCTTGGTGGTGTAGTCGAAGGCGCGGCTCTCGTCCTCCGCGATGGCGAGGACTGGTACCGCGACGCCCGGGGAGTAGGCGAGCGACAGGTCGCGTTGCGTTGCCATCGGCTTGGTTGCGACCACTTCCAACTTGCCGGGCCGGCCCTGACTGTGGAATTGCAGCGCCTCGAGATCGGTGAACGTGGGCCGTTTCGAACCTTGGCTGGACATTTCGCTTCCCTATCCCCGGCAACAAATGGATTGTGACGTTTAGGCATTTTCCGCAAAAGTGGACACGGCCTATAAGCCTATCAGGTCCAATGCGCCATCCGGGGTGACGCACGCATGATCCGGTTTCTGCTTCGGTTTATCGGCCTGTGGATTCTGGCGGCCGCGTTCATATTCCTGGTCTATGACGGCGCCGGATGGGTGGCAAATGGCGTTCTCAACAGCATGCAGGTGGGGACGCTGTGGGCCTCCATCCATCAGAACAGCCTGCTGATGTTGCAGCCGGCAGTCGAGCGCCACGTCGCCGGATGGGTATGGAATCCCGTGATCATGACGGTGCTGGAGCAGCCGGTTTGGCTGGTGTTCGGAATCATCGGTGTGGTGCTGATCCTGCTTGGACGCAAGAAAAAGCCGCTCATCGGCTACGTGCGGGAGTGAGCGGGTCGCGGCCCGGACGTACAACCGGTGACGATCGTGCCTATATATTGCGGCAAAGGGAGAACCACGATGTTCCTGTTCAAGAAGTCGTTGGAAATGCCGGCCCCCGGACAGGCGCTGCCCGGACGCGCGCGCCCGATCCCCACGGCGGCGCATCACTTCGTCAATGGTCACGGGCTCCAAGGTCCCTATCCGGAGGGGCTGGCGACGGCCATGTTCGGCATGGGCTGTTTCTGGGGCGCCGAGCGCAAATTCTGGGAACTCGGCGACGGCGTTTACGTCACCGCCGTCGGTTACGCCGGCGGGCAGACGCCTAATCCGACCTACGAGGAGGTCTGCACTGGGCGGACCGGGCATAACGAAGTTGTGTTCGTGGCCTTTGATCCGCGCAAGATTTCCTACGACCAGTTGCTCAAGACATTCTGGGAAAATCACGACCCGACCCAGGGCATGCGGCAAGGCAATGACGTCGGCACGCAGTATCGCTCCGGTATCTACGTGTTCACGCCGGAGCAGCGCAAATCCGCCGAGGCGTCAAAGGCCGCCTATGAGAAGGCCATCAAAGGCAAGGGCTACGGGCCGATCACGACGGAAATCATCGACGCCCCGGAATTCTACTTCGCCGAGGATTACCATCAGCAATATCTCGCCAAGAACCCGATGGGCTATTGCGGACTCGGCGGCACCGGCGTGAGTTGCCCAATCGGTACGGGCGTCGCGGCGTAGAGGTCGATGTCATCCCCGCAAAGGCGGGGATGACATTTATCGCGTTTCAGCCGACGTATTTCTTCAGCCAACCGAGCGTGAGCTCGAGCGCCTTCTTGTGGCTCGCCTCGTCGTAGCTCCCGCGCTCATCGCAGCTGAAACCGTGGCCGGCCGGATAGACGTGGACCTCCACGTCGGGCCGCTTGTTCTTCACGATCTCCACATCGGACATCGGGATGGACTGATCGGTCTCGCCGAAGTGCAGGAGCGTCGGCACCTTCGGTTTTTCGTCGGCATTCTTGGCGATCATGCCGCCGTAATAGCCGATCGCGCAGGCGAGCCCGTTGAGGTTGCAGGCCGATACGAACGCGACCGAGCCGCCCAGGCAGTAACCAACAATGCCGACTTTGCCGGCCGACTGTACGCTGTCGATCGCGGCCTGGGTGTCGGCCAGCACTTTGCCGAAGTCGAGCTTGGCGATGTACTGGCGCGCGTGCTCGATTTCGGGGGGCGAATAGCCGGTTTCAAAGTTTGGCGTGTAGCGATCAAAGATCGCGGGTGCCACGGACAAATAGCCCTGCGCGGCGAAGCGGTCGCAGACGGCGCGGATGTGGTGATTGACGCCAAAAATCTCTTGAATGACGACGAGCCCGCCCTTCGGCTGCCCCTGAGGTTCGGCCCGATAGGCGCCGAGCTTGAAGCCGTCCGATGCTGTCAAAGTTACGTTCGATCCCACGCAAACCTCCCTCACAAAACCAGGGCCAACAGGCCAGGACACCTTTTCGCGGCGCGATCTATGCAGGCTCATCACCCGGAACACAAGCTGCGCCGATCGTATGGCGTGCTTACGCCAGATGCAGCTCGTAGGCGGCGGCCATCAGCTCATACGAATGGCGGCGCGAGGCGTGATCGTAGATCATGGTGGTGATCATCAGCTCGTCGGCCTGCGTGGCGGCGAGCAGCGGGTCGAGCCGTGCGCGCACGGTCGCGGGCGCGCCGACGAACAGGCGCGCGCGATTGTGCTTGATGCGCTCGCGGTCGACCGGCGTGTAGGCGTAGGCCGCTGCTTCCTCCGGACTGGCGAGCGGCAGGTATTCGCCTTTTGAGCGACGCACGTAATTGAGGTCGAGGGTTGCAGCCAGTCGCTCGGCTTCGGCGTCGGTATCGGCCGTCACGACGGCGGTGGCCAGAATCGCGTGCGGCACCGGCAGTGCCGGCGACGGCTTGAAATGCGACCGATAGCTCGTCATCGCCGCCACCGCATCGTGGCTTGCGAAATGATGCGCGAAGGCGAAGCCGGCCCCGATCGCGGCCGCGACCTCCGCGCTGTAGTCGCTCGAACCCAAGAGGTAGATCGGCGGCAGCGGCACGTCAGACGGCATGGCGTGCACCTGCCGGAACGGATGGCCTTCCGGAAAGCCGTCCTGCGCGAACAGCAGGAGTTCCTGGAAGCGCTCCAAGAAATCGTCGTCGGTGTTGGTCTGTTGCCGGCGCCGCAGCGCGATCGACGTCATCGGATCGGTGCCCGGTGCGCGGCCGATGCCGAGATCGATGCGGCCGGGGAATAGCGCTTCAAGGATCTTGAAGCGCTCGGCGACCATGAGCGGCGCATGGTTCGGCAGCATCACGCCGCCGGAGCCGACGCGGAGGTTCTGCGTGACCGCGGCGATCTGGCCGATCATGATTTCCGGCGCGGAGCTCGCGATCGAGGGCAGGTTGTGGTGCTCCGCAACCCAGTAGCGCGTATAGCCGAGGCCATCGGCGAGGCGCGCGAGATCGAGCGTATTCTTCAGCGATGTCGGTCCGGAACCACCGACGGTGACGGGCGAGAGATCAAGAACTGAGAGGAGCGGCATGCCACGCGGGATAGCAGGCCCATCTCATCTCAGAAAGGCGCATGCGGCCGGGCGTGCTTCAGAAAGGCGCATGCGGCAGCACGCGCCAATCATATTTCCAGCCGGTGAGGGCGCCGCTGCGGAATTGCAGGAACAGGCGCTCGCCGACCGCATAACCCGGGACGCCGGAGTCGCGGTCGGTCGTGTAGACGTCGGAGCCTGAGCGGGAGGTCACCCGCACGATCGGTACGCCAAGCGCGGTCGCGGCGTCCTGTGGGCTCATACCCAGGGCCAGCGGCAAGGTGTTGGGCAAGTGGGCGCCGCCGCAGACACCGGTCCAGCCGATGCAGAACAGGACGAACAGATAGCTCAGGAAAGCGCGCGAGTCGCTCAGCCTCAGCCGGCTTGTCGGGACACGCATTGTCCGATCAGCCAGCATCGGGGCGGCCCGAAGAGTTAGCGCGTCATCGTCGGCGCACTGGTCGCCGAGGTTCGCGCCGGAACCGCAGTTGCGTTCGCCGCCGGCGATCGCGAGAGCTGCGGCAGTACGACGACCTTCGTTCCGACCTTGACCCGGCTGTAGAGGTCTTCGACATCCTCATTGACCAGCCGGATGCAGCCGGACGACACGAAGCTGCCGATGGTCGACGGCTGATTGGTGCCGTGGATGCGATAGACGGTGCCGCCGAGATACATCGCGCGGGCGCCGAGCGGATTGCTGGGCCCACCCGCCATGAAGCGCGGCAGATAAGGTTGGCGCTCGATCATCTCCGTGGGCGGCGTCCAATCTGGCCACTCGGCCTTGCGCGTAATCTTTTCGTGGCCCGACCAGGTGAAGCCTTCGCGGCCGACGCCAATGCCGTAGCGGATGGCCTTGTCGTGGCCGAGCACGAGATAAAGGTACGTGTTCGGCGTATCGATCACGATCGTGCCGGCGGGCTCGGTCGAGGGATAAAACACCTCCTGGCGGCGCAGGTTGGGCGGCAATTCCTTCGGCTGTCCCTGTTCTTCCTGATACTCGGGGGGAAGCGCACCGACCGCAGTCGGTGGAACGGGTGGCTGCGCAACTGCCGGAGCTGCGGCTGCGGGCGCATTGTTCGGCTCAAGCGCTGGGCGAGAACCGCCCTGCCACTCCTCGGGGCGTGGGCCCGCTGGAGGAGCTACCCCAATGCCTTGCTCGGCGGGCTGCCCAGGGAGCGCCATTGGGGGCGCCTGATTATAGACTTGCGGCTCGGCTGGAACCACTTGGCGCGGATAGGCCGCGGGTTGGCCCTGATATCCGGGCTGATAAACGGCAGCCCCATGCGGCGCGGGAGCCGGTGCCGCTGCGCCCGGCGGGGGCAGCTCGGTGACGTCGAATTCTTCGGGACTTGGCGCCGCCGGAGCCGGAGCCCGGTAATAGGGAGCAGGCGCGGGAGCTGGGGGATAATATTGAGCCCAAGCGACCACGCTGCTGACTGTGACGAGTCCCACCGCCGCGAGCGAGGTCGCGAGATCGCGCCCAAGCCCTGAATGGATCTTCGCTGAATGGATATTGATCGCCTTATCGGCGCGACGTCCCCACATCTGGTCCCCACCCACATCGTTCCGCAGAGTTCGATCGTGCTGCCTTTTTCGGAGAAAGATGGGGCAGCATGAAGGCGTTTACGCGGCCATTGGCCCTGTTTAGCGGTTCGTGCTCCACCATGGCACCGTCTTGGTGCGGTCGCGAACCAAAGCGATCCTAAGGGGCATGGCGTTAATCCGCGTTTAAAATTGCTTAATCAGAAGCGCGCGACCACCGAAGCGGTGACCATGTTGTCGACGAAGCTCGCCGCCGGATCGTTGGAGTTATCGCGGATGTATTGGTATTCAAGTTTCAAGCCGACTTGGTAGGCAAAGAAATTCGGCACAAACACCGTTGCTCCGGGCGACCAGATAAAGTCCTGACGTTTTTGATTGATCGTTCCGGTGACAATGTTGGAGTCGTACCAGCGCTCCAAGGCATAGAACGTTGGCCCGACCAGCACGCCATCGAATACCTGCCGGAAAAACTCGATGCGGCCGCCGCTTTCGATGTAGTTCGCCGGCTCCACGCCGGGCTGCAGCAGCGAAACCGGAATGGTCCCGGCAGCGTCGCCGCGCTTCACCCAGGGCGAGAAGACCAGCGTATTTTGCGGGCCGAGAAAACCAGGCGCTAGAAAGCGCCCGATCACGTCCCAATACCAGCCTTGGCCGGCGGGAAAGAAACTATTGTAGTCGCGATAGGCGGCGCGAAACGCCACGCTTTGCGCCGCCCCGAACGCATTGGCTTCGATCACGGCCCGGGCAACGGCCTCGCCATACCAGGGATGCTGGTCGAAATAGGCGCCGCCCCCGCCAACCGCGAGATGCAGCTGCGTGCCGCCGATGAAGTCGAATACCGGCCCGGTGGTCGCGCCGGCATAAGCATAGTTGAGCTGATCGGCGCGGGTGTGGTCGATGCCGGCGGCCAGTCCCGTGGTACGCCAACGCAGGTCGCCGAACGTGCGTTCGTCTTTCACGCCAAGCGTGCCGAACACCTGCGCTTCCGGGGTGTGGTTCGTCGGCACGTAGAGCGGGTTTGATTCGTAGGACACACCGGCCTGCAAGAGGAACTCGGTGAACGCGGGCTGCAGCCGGCGGGCAACCCGCAACAGGCCGTCCTGGGCCTCGCGATTGCTCGGATCGTTGATGGCCACTCGTTCATAGGCCGCATAGGCCCAGCGCAGCTTGCCGGCCGCTTCCGCGGCGCGTGCGTAGCGCAGATTGGTTTCGCTATCGGCCGGATGCTGCAGGACCTGCGTGTACAATGAGAACAGTTCGTCCGTGGCAGCGTTCGCCGCGCACACGGCCGCAAGCAACGCGGCTATGACGTAGCCGATGACGCGCATAGCTCACCGTCTCGCCAGCAGGGCGAAAATGCCTGATGTGTGTTTGGAGACCCCCGTCCCCCGAACGGATACCCTAATCTATTGGAGCCTCGTTAGCAAAACTACTGCGCTCGCGGGCTTTATAATACCTATGTACAAGCTGCCGATTTATCGACAGTTTTTGTAAAGCTTTTGAAATGTGCCCAATCAGGGGCGGTGACCATCTTTTGACGATAATCTTTCCCCAGGGTGTGACCGTACGGCATCGAACTGGGGGGCAAGATGCGCCGGTTGGTCATCGCGCTTGCGGCAGCGTTCTGGGGTTTTGCGCCGCAACTCGCGCTTGCGCAGAAGATCGGCGTTGCCTCATCGGTCAAGAATGATCTGCAGCGGGTTGCCCCGGCGCCCACACAAGCCGTCGGCGCGGGCAGCTCGCTCATTGCCAATGAACACCTGCGGACCGGCGAGGCGAGCTCGGCGCAATTGCTGTTCCTGGATGAGACCAGCGTCAGCATGGGCGCGCAATCGGATCTCGTGCTGGATCGCTTTGTTTACAATCCCAACCGCGCCGCCGGAAACGTGGTTCTGTCCACCGCACGGGGCGCGCTGCGTTTCGTCACCGGGTCACAGAACCCGACCAACTATACAATCAACACGCCGGTCGCGAGCATCGGCGTGCGCGGCACGATCGCCGAGATTTTCACCTACACGGCGTCCGGGCTGATCTTTTCGCGCGTCACCGACGTTGAGGGCGAGGTTGTCGTGACCGCCCGCTCCGGGCGGGTGGTTCGCTTGACACCGGGAATGTCGGTCCTTGTCTCAAGCGCCGGGGCGGTCGAGGGCCCATACAAGGCGGACCTCTCGGGGATCAACACCGCCGGCACTGTTCCGATGTTCGGACCCACAATTCCAACAACAACGCGGACGTTCGACGTTCCCGATAGCCGTCTCGATATGACGGATCAGCTCAAGGCGCTCTCGGAGCCCGCGCCGCTACCGCCGCGCATCACGGTTGCTCCGCCACCACCACCGCCCCCACCACCACCGCCACCGCCCCCTCCGCCGCCCCCACCACCGCCGCCGCCACCCATCAGGGGCGCAAACGGCTGATCAGGCGGGGCTCTGCTCGATGGCGTCGACGCGGTTGGGATAGAACGCCATGTAGCCGGAGATCTGCGTCACGCCCGGAAACGGCTGCTCGTAGGTCCAGATCGCGTTCTCCGCGACCCGGCCGTCGACATTGATTGAATAATAAGACGCGTCCCCTTTGTAGGGACAATGCGTGGTGTGCTGGGTGCGGGTGAGCAGGCTCATGTCGACGTCCTCCCGCGGAATGTACTGAACCGGCGGATAGGTGGCCTCCTTCAGGCTCAGCGCGTGGGTGGTATTCGCCACCGTGCGTCCTGCAAAATTCACGCGCACCCGATTCGGGTTGGGGCTGATGGTGATCGGATGATCATCGGCCATGACATACATCTCCCATTCGAACTGGTCGTGAAGAGATAGGACATTCGCGCAGCCGCCAAAAGCGGCTCACGCGAACGTTACGAGCGGGAGCAAATCAGCTGCCGACCTCGCCGCTCAGCACCGGGCCGAACAGTTCCCAGCGCTCGCCGGTGAAGCGCATCATGCGCATTTGCTCGATCGGGAAGAAGTCCGTCGCACTCGTATTGATGGTAATTCCTGGAAGGAGCATGGGGTTGCTGAGGTCTTTGAGCGAGGCTGCTTGCTTCATGACGTTCGCGCGCGTCAAGTCGTTCCCGCACTGCTCGAGCACGTGCACCATGGTATGGGCGACCGCGTAGCCATAGACCGTGAAGCTTGAGGTGCGGTCGCCATCAGGGAAATATTTCTCCATGAAGGCCTGCCAATCCTTGAAGTTCTGATCGTCCTTCCAGGCCGGATCGGTCGGGTCCTTGATGTAATGGGTCGACAACAGGTCCTTGGCATTTTCGAGTCCTGCCGGTTGCAGGACCGATCCCACCGAGTTCGATACGTTGTTGACGATGTGTAGCGGATGCCAGTCGAGCTCCGCCGCCTTGCGAATTGCCTGCGCGGCGAACTTCGGCGTCGCGACGTTGAAGAGGATGTCTGCACCGCTGGTCTTGAGACTGATCATCTGTGAGTTGATGGTGGGATCGGTGGTCTCGTAGGCCTGCTCGGACACGATGGCGATCTTGCCCTGTAGCCCGTCCTTGATGCCCTTCAGGAGGTCCTTGCCGTAGTCGTCGTTCTGATAGAGGACGCCGATCTTGCCGTTGGGCTGATGCTCCAGCACATACTTGGCGTAGATCCGGCCTTCGCTCTGGTAGTTCGGCTGCCATCCCATGGTCCATGGAAAGTTCTTCGGGTCGCCGAACTTGGTCGCGCCCGTAGCGACGAACAGCTGCGGCACACCCTTGCTGTTCATGTAGCGCTCGATCGCCGAGTTGTGCGCCGTCCCGAGGCTCTGGAAGATCAACAAAACCTCGTCGCTCTCGACCAGTTTGCGGGCCTGTTCGACGGTCTTGGGCGGGCTGTAGCCGTCGTCATAGGAGATGAAGTTGATCTTGCGGCCGTTGATCCCGCCCTCGGCATTCACCTTGGCAAAATAGGCCGCGATGGTCCGGCCAATCGCTCCGTACGCTGATGCCGACCCGCTATACGGGTTGATATTGCCGATCTTGATTTCCGTGTCGGTCGCGCCGGGATCGTAATGCTTCTGGGCGAGGGCTGGGGCGGAGAGCACAAGCATTGCGAGCGCTGACAGCACTGGTGCCTTAAGCCTCATCGACGTTCTCCCACGCGCCGCAGGACGGGTTCGGGCGCAATGCGAGCATCATACATCATTCGCCCGCTTCTGCATGCGAGCCGGTTGTTTATGCTGCCAGCGCCAAGGTCGCCGACATGACCGTCGGGTCCTCCCGGTCGTGCGCGACGTGGAAGCCGAGCTCCTCGCACATGCGCAGCATGACCGTGTTCTCCGTCAGCACCTGGCCTTCGATTCGCTTCAGCCCCTCGCTCTTGGCGTAGGCAATGATCAATTGCATGAGTTGCCAGCCGAGCCCTTGGCCCTTCAGGTCCGAACGCAGCAGGATCGCGTACTCCCCGGCTTCGTAGTTCGCGTCGGAATGCAGGCGGACGACGCCGAGAAGATTGTGGTGAGCTGCGTCGATCGCCACAAACGCCATCGCGCGGGCGTAGTCGATCTGCGTCAGGCGCGCGATGAAGGCGTGGCTGAACTCCCGCATAGGTGCGAAGAATCGCAAGCGCAGATCTTGCGGTGAAACCTGCTGCAGGAATTCGGGATAGAGGGCCTCGTCTTCAGGCCGTATCGGCCGGGCGACGATGCGGCGTCCATCGCTCAGCGCGAGGGTGCGCTCCCACTCGCTCGGGTAGGGACGAACCGCAAACCGCGGATGGCCTGGCCCCTTGGCGCCGGCCTCGAGCCGCGCAACCGCGACCCGTGCATCCAGGGCGAGCAGCCCGCCCGCGTCGGCGAGCAACGGGTTGATGTCAAGGTCGCGAACCTCAGGCAGATCCGCCGCAAGCTGGGCGATCTTCACCAGGATCAGCGCCAGCGCGTCTTCATCGACGGGCTTCACGTCCCGATAGCCACGCAACAAACGTGCAATGCGGGTGCGGCCGATCAAATCTTTTGCAAGCTTGAGATCGAGTGGCGGCAGCGCGAGCGCTTTGTCATTGATGACCTCGACCCCGGTTCCGCCCGACCCGAAGCAGATGACCGGACCGAACGTCGGGTCATCGGCGATGCCGACGATCAGCTCATGCGCTTTCGGACGCACGATCATCGGCTGCAACGTGACCCCGATGATGTTTGCGTCCGGCCGCGCCCGTTGGGCATTGGCGATGATCTCGGCGACGGCGCTGTGCACGGCTTGCGCGCTCGTCAAGTTGAGGCGCACCCCGCCGACGTCGGATTTGTGCACGATCTCGCGCGACATGATCTTGGCGACCAGCGATTGCCCGGCCGCGAGAAACGGTGCCGCTGCGGCTGCGGCTTCTTCGGGAGAGCGCGCCAATAGGGTTTCCACGGTCGGGATCCCGTAGGCGCGCAACAGAGCCGACACCTCCAGGGGATCGAGCCACTTGCGGCCCCCTGCGCAAGCCTTCGCCACCACCTCGCGCGCGGTGGCTTTGTCGGGCGCGATTTCGCTCGGCAGGCTGGGTGGGGTCTGCATCAGCGCGTCGATTGCAGCGCGGTGTTGCACGATCTGCATGAAGCCGCGCACCGCGTCGCTTTCGGTCTCGAAGTGCGGGACATCGGCCGCATTGAAGGTCGCGGCAATTTGCGGGTCCGCACCGACCCAGAGCGCAAAGACCGGTTTCGGCTGTGGCTTATGGGAATGCACCCGCCGCACCAGATCGGCGACGCCGGTTGCGATTCCTGCCGCCGGCGCGATCGCAGTCTGAACGTTGGCCACCAGCACGGCATCGATTTCAGGTGCGGCCATCAGGGCTTCGAGCGCCGCCGTATAGCGCGCCTCGTCGGCATCGCCGATGATGTCGACTGGGTTCGATTTGGACCATGTGGGGGGCAGGACGCGGTCGAGCGCGCTGCGCGTTGCCGGCGAGAGTTCCGCAAGCGTGCCATTGAGGTCGGCGAGCCGATCGGCAGCGAGCACCCCGAGGCCGCCGCCGTTGGTCAGAATCGCAAGCCGGTTTCCTTTGAGGTGGCGCACCCGCCCCAACGTTTCAGCCGCGTCAAACAATTCGCCGAGATCGAGCACTCGCAACAGGCCGGCGCGATGGAACGCGGCCGCATAGACCGCATCGGCACCGGCGAGTGCGCCGGTGTGGGTCGCAGCGGCCTTGGCGCCCGCGGCTTGGCGGCCGGCCTTGACCACGACCACGGGCTTCACCCGGGCGGCCGCGCGCGCGGCCGACATGAACTTGCGCGCGTTCTTGATCGACTCGATGTAGAGCAGGATGGCGCGTGTTCCGCGATCCAGCGCGAAATAATCGAGGAGATCGCCGAAGTCGACGTCGAGCTGGTCGCCGATCGACGCGATCGCCGAGAAGCCGACGCGGCGCTGCGCCGCCCAATCAACAAGGCCGGCGGCAATCGCGCCCGACTGCGAGATCAGCGCCAACTCTCCGGCGGCCGGCATGCGCGCCGCAAAGCTCGCGTTGAGATGCGCCTGCGGCGCGAGCACGCCGATGCAGTTTGGTCCGACCAGCCGCAGTCCTTTGAGGCGCGCCGCTTGTTCGCAAGCCTCGCTGAGCGACCCCGCGCCATGGCCGAGCCCGGCCGTGATGATGATCGCCGCACTCACGCCCATTTGCGCCGATTGGGCGACCACGTCCGGCACGGTCGCGGGCGGCGATGAGATGATCACTAGATCGGGAGGTGCGGAGACTTGGGAAAGATCCGGCAGGGTTGCGATCCCATCGATCTCGGGATGCTTGGGATTGATCAGATGCAACGGGCCAGACCAGCCGCCGTCGCGGAGATTTTTCAGAATGGCCCGCCCGACCGATTTTTCGCGCGGACTGGCGCCGATCAGCGCAACCGAGCGGGGTGAAAACACGCGATCAAGACGATAGGTGGACATGGGACAACAATCATCGGAATGAGTGGCAACAACCGCCCGCGCCCAAGCCATGAGCGCAGCTGGTTTTTGCGTCACCCGATCCATAGCTGATCTTTGCTTGCGGCATATGACATGGATCAGAAATGGGCTACATGGGGCCCAATTCCCAACCTCGAGAACCGATCCTTATGAGTCAGTACAAAGTCCTCATCGCTGGTGCCGGTCTGGGCGGACTTGCCGCCGCATCATGCCTGCTCAAGGCGGGCCATGACGTAGAGATCTATGAACAGGCGCCGCAGCTCGGCGAAATCGGCGCCGGTATCCAGGTCAGTGCCAATGCGATGCATGTGCTGCGGCATCTCGGCGTGGGTGACGCCGTCACCAAGGCCGGCGTGAAGCCTGGCGCCTACGTGTTCCGGCTCCACGATACGGGCGAAGTCATTCAGCAGTTCTCACTTTCGGATGAGCATGAACGTTTGCACGGCGCGCCCTATACGCAGCTGCACCGCGCCGACTTCCACGACATCCTTGCCGCTAAGGCACGCGAACTGAAACCCGACGTGGTCAATCTCAACCGGCGCGTCACCGGCTTCTCGGAAAACGACAGCGGCGTCGAGCTCCGCTTCGATGATGGCTCGACGGCGCGCGGCGATTTTTTGATTGGCGCCGATGGTGTGAAGTCCGTCGTGCGCGGGCAAATCGTCGGCCAGGTGCCGGCCACCTACACGGGCGATGCGGCTTGGCGTGTCACCGTGCCGGTCGAGCGATTGCCGCGCGATTTCCTGCCTCAGGTCATGTCGGTGTTCATGGGACCTGGCGGACACGCAGTCTGTTATTATCTGCGCGGTGGGGCGTTGCTCAATTTCGTGGGCATTATCGAGACGGACGATATCTCCGAGGAATCCTGGACGCTGAAATTTCCCTGGGAGGACCTGAAGGCTGACTACGTCGGCTGGCACTCGGCGATCCAGACCATCATCGACGCGGCCGATCATGATCAGTGCTATCGCTGGTCGCTGCACAATCGTCCTCCGATCCGCGACTGGAGCACGCGCCGGGCGACGCTTCTGGGCGACGCCGCGCATCCGACGCTGCCGTACCTGGCGCAAGGTGCCGCGATGGCGATCGAGGATGGTGCTGTGCTGACGCGCGCGCTAGCGATGAGGCCGACTATTCCCGAGGCGCTACAGCTTTATCAGCGCAATCGCGTAGATCGCACGGCGAAGATCGTGCTGCAGTCGAGCGAGAACCGGCGGTTGTTCCATCTGCGCTCCGTCGCCGAGATGAAGGAGGCCTTCGCCAAGCGCGACGAAGGTGCGGACCGCAATACGTGGCTCTACTCCTACAACCCGCTCACCGTCACATTGGCTTGAACGCGCCAGTGCTACACCGCTGCGGAATGTCGCGCAGCATTGTTCGGCAGGTAGGCATCAAACGCGGCAGCGACCAGGCGGACCAACGGACGCGCGGTCTCCGGCACGATGATCAGACGGCCGTCGTGGTGGACAAGGCCTTCGTGCTGCAGGGCCGCAAGCGTCTCCTGCGCGGGCGCGTCCAGCAGGTTGCTGCTTGGCGGCAAGTTGGTCCGCAAATAACACATCAGCTCTTCGATCACCTTGCCTCGCGCGCGGTCGTCGTCGGTGAGTGCGATGCCGCGCACCGTCGCCAGCTGATTGCTGGTAATACGCCGCGTGTACTCAACAACGTCGGCCGCATTCTGGACAAATCCCTGCGGCACGCGTCCGATGGAGGATGACCCCAAACCGATGAGGACGGCCGAGCCATCATCCGTGTAGCCCTGAAAGTTGCGATGCAGCCGGTGCTCGCGCGCCGCAACGGCCAGTTCATCGCTCGGCAACGCAAAGTGATCGAGCCCGATTGGCTCAAATCCATGCCGGTATAAGTGTTGCCGGGCGGTATTCATCTGATCGAAGCGTTCGGTCACCCCCGGCAAGTCGGCTTCGTTGATCAGCCGCTGGCGCGGCCGAAACCACGGCACATGGGCGTAGCCAAACAAAGCGAGGCGCTGCGGGTTCAAGCCAACAGCGAGATCAATGGTTTCGCGTAGATCGGTAGTGGTCTGACGCGGTAAGCCGTACATCAGGTCGAAGTTGAAGTTGTCGATGCCTGCTTGGCGCAGCCGATCGATCGCGCGCCGCACCGTTGCAAACGGTTGCACGCGGCCCATGGCGGCTTGCACATGCGCTGCGAAGGTCTGGACCCCGAGACTGACCCGATTAATTCCGAGCGCTGCGAGCGTGTGGACGAGCTCCGGCCGCACGTGGCGCGGATCAAGCTCGATCGCATGCTCCCGCACCGCGGTTATGTCGGCGAGGCGGGCCAATTGCTCCATGATTTCGGCGAGCGCCGCGCCGCCAATCGCCGAGGGCGTGCCGCCGCCCCAGTGAATGCGGGCAATCTTGCGGACCGAGGTCCGCTGCATGACCAGCTCGAGTTCGCGACCAAGCAGGGACACGTACTCCCGCAGCGGGTCCTTGCGGCGTGCGACCTGCGTGTGGCAGCCGCAGTAGATGCACAAGCTGGTGCAGAAGGGCACGTGAACATAGAGCGATAGCGTAGCGTCCGCGGGGATTTGTGAAAGCCAATCAGAATAGATGGTGGGGCCCACCTTCGCCTGAAAATGCGGGGCGGTCGGATAGGACGTGTAGCGCGGCACTTTCTGTTCAGCGAACAGGAAACGGCGTGACATGGCAGGTCCCCAAAACGGGCTCCATGCATACCGCTGATCGGGGCTGATCCGACTTGATCCAGGTCAAGCGTATGTCGGGCGGATGGCCATTTGATCCATGTCAAAGGCGGGGATCGGCAAGGGGTTAAAAGTCGCGTTCTTTTGCTGGATTGCGAGATGAAGCAAAGACTGAAGGACTGCGTCCTCCACCTGCTCGATCAGCATCGCATCATGACGATCGCCACCAATCGGGCCGACGGCTGGCCGCAGGCGACCATCGTTGGCTACGTCAATGATGGATTTTTGTTGTACTGCTTTATTGCCCGCAACGCGCAGAAATTCGCCAATATCCAACGCGACCCGCGTGTTTCGATTGCTATTGGAACAGATGCCCTGCATCCACTCGAGATCCAGGGTCTGTCCTTGGCGGGGCGAGCCGCGCCGGTCGACGACTCGGAAGAGTTCGAGCATGTCGCGGGGCTGCGCTCGCGGCGTTACCCGGAATATGCGTTGCTGCCCCCGCCTGTTTTGCGCGAGGGCGCGTTGCAACGCCTGGCGCCGCAGCCTGCGTCCAGCACTGTGGTGCTATTGCGCATCGCGCCGGAGATCATCTCTGTCGTGGATTACTCGAAGGGCTTTGGCCACAGCGACCTCATCGCATTTTCGGAACGCGATCTTGACCTGCACCTCGAGAGCCTGCGGCACCGATGGGACGGCCACAGCGTGGCGTGAGATCGGCGGTAACGTTGGTGGTCTGCCGCCGAGTCAGTTTGCTTTGAGGCTTAAGATGTAAGCTGCCACGTTCCGCCGATCCTCCGTCGAGAGGATGAGGTTCGGCATGGAGCGATGTGAGGTCTGCAGTGATGCCTGCAGCGCAATTGCCGTCATGCCGGGCACGTTGGCGATCTTGTCGAACGCTGGCGCACTGGCATTCGTCGATTGCTGACCTCTTCGGATCGCGTGGCAGGCCGCGCAGGTGTCCTGCGCAAGCGTCAGGCCGGCTCGCGCGTCACCTTCTTGCGCCAGCGCTGCCCCGCCAATAATTGCCGAGACTAGAAGCGCAATCCCCATTTCCAACGCGTGTTTCATGTTTCCTCCAAGATCTACTACATGGCTTGTGCCGTGACTGAACGGAAACGCCAGAGCGCAAGGCCGAAGAATAGGCTTCCGATCAGGGCGGTGGCGAGAAAATGCGGCCAGACCACGCCGATCCCGGCTCCCCGATAGAGGATCGACTGGGCGAACGAGACGAAATGCGTCGAAGGGGAGACCTCCATGAACCTCGCGAGCCAGGGCGGCATGCTTTCCAGCGGCGTGTTGCTGCCGGACAGCATGTTCATCGGCAAGAACACCAACATGAATAGCAGGCCGAGCTGCGGCATCGAGCGCGCCACGGTGCCGAGAAAGATGCCGATCGATGTTGCAAAAAAAAGGTAGATGGCGGTTCCGACCAGGAACAATGGGATTGAGCCCGTGATCGGAACCGCAAGAATCGCGCGCACGACCAGATAGAGCGATAGGCCAACGGCGATGATGATCACCAGGCCATTGGCCCAAACCTTCGACATCGCGATTTCGAATGGAGTCAGCGGCATGACCAGGAGGTGGTCCATGGTTCCGTGCTCGCGCTCGCGTACGATGGCGGCTCCCGCCAGGATGATCGCCAGCATGGTGACGTTGTTGATGATGCCCATCACGCTGATGAACCACGCCGTCGTGATATTCGGGTTGTAAGCGACGCGGATCGCCAAATCGACTCGTGCGGGTGCCGTCGGCTCGGCGCGAGCGAGGAAATCGTTGACCTCCGTATCAATAATCTGCTGGGCATAGCTGGCGCCGATCCCGGCCTGAACCATGGCGGTCGCATCGACGTTGAGTTGGATTGTCGGCAGCCGCTTGCCCAGCACATCGCGCTCGAAGTGCGGGGGGATGTCGATGACAAACGTGTAGGTGCCGGCATTCATCAGCGGGACGATGTCGCGTTCGGCGATCGGCTGCGCCGGCTTGAAGTAGGGCGGCAGGAAGGCCCGGATAATGCGGCGCGACAGTTCCGAATGATCCTCATCGACCACCGCTATCGAGGCGTTGTGCACCTCCTGGGAACTGCTCTGCGCCTGGCTGATGATGGCAAGCGAAAACGAATAGGCGACAAGCGCAAGCAGAACGACGTCATGCGTGACACTGCGAAGCTCCTTGGTTCCGAGCCAGAAGATGTTGGCGAGCGTTCGCATGAGCCGGACCTATCGTTCCTGTTTGCGCAGCAGGACGAGGCTGATCAGGAGCAGGATCGGAACGAACAGAGCCAATACGGCGAGCTTTGGCCCCAGGTCCGCGAAGCCTAGACCCTTGGTGAATGTGCCGACGCTGATGGGGAGGAAATAACTCATCGGGAAACAGCGTCCCATGATGGCGGCGAAGCCGGTGAGCGACGACACCGGGATCATCATTCCGGAGAACTGGGTGGCCGGCAGCACCGTCAGGATGGATGTACCAAACAGCGCTGCGATCTGGCTGGTGGTGAAGGCTGAGATCAGCATTCCGTAGGAGGTCGTTGCGGTGACGTAGATCAAGGCTCCTACCGCGAGCGTGAGAAAGCTGCCCTTGAGCGGCACTTGGAATAGGAACAGGGCCATGACCAGCATGATGACGAAATTAAGCATCGCAACCGCCACATAAGGCAGTTGCTTGCCGAGCAGGAATTCGATGCGGGTGATGGGGGTTACGTAAAGATTGGTGATCGAGCCAAGCTCTTTTTCGCGCACGATGGCCAGGGCCATCAAGATCGCCGGAAATAGCGCAAGCAGCAGCGCCATGCTCGACGGCACCATCGTGTAGACACTGACGAAATCCTGATTGTATTTGAACCGGACCTCGATATTGGCCGGCAACGGCTGGTCTGAAACTGTGGTTTTGACTGCGGGATCCGTCAGATAAAGCTGGTGCATGGCGATCAGGTAACCGCGGATCGTCTCGGCGCGGAACGGCATCGCCCCGTCGATCCAGGCGCCGACCCATGCCGGGCGACCGGCCTCGATGTTGCGGCCAAAATCCGGGGGAACCTCGATCGCCGCCTGGATGTCGCCGCTCTGCATCCGTTCGTCGAGCTCCGCATAGTCCTTGAGCGGAGCTTTCTCGATAAAATACGTCGATCCCCTCAGCTCCTCCAGATAGGCGCGACTTTCGTGGCTCTGGTCGTGATCGAGAACCGCGAAAGACAGATTATTGACGTCGGTCGAGATGCCAAATCCGAACACGAGCATGAGCAAGGTCGTGCCAAACAATGCGAAGCCCAATCGGATCGGATCGCGGATCAACTCCAGGGCTTCGCGAATTGCGGTAGCGGACAGGCGTCGCAGGCTGAACCAGGCGGCCGCAGAGGGGGCCTGCCGCGCGGCATGCGCTGGCAGGGAGCTTTCCGGCTCGATCAGCGTGCTCCGCCCTTCATCCCCGACGGAGCGCGTTTGGGTGGCCTCCTCGAGGTAGGATATGAAAGCGGCTTCCAGGCTTTCGGCTCCACGCGCCCGCACGAGGCCTTTCGGCGTGTCGGTGGCGAGGACGCGGCCCGCGTGCATGAGCGCGATGCGGTCGCAACGCTCCGCTTCGTTCATGAAATGGGTCGAAATGAAAATCGTGACCGCTTGATTGCGCGCGAGATCAATCAGCAACTCCCAGAACGCATCCCGGGCCAAGGGATCGACCCCGGATGTCGGCTCATCGAGGATGAGCATCTCCGGTTCGTGCACGACGGCGACGGCAAGCGACAGGCGCTGGCGAATCCCGAGCGGCAGATCCACGGTTGATTGATCGAGATAGTCCGTCAACCCGAAGCGCCCGACCAAATCATCAATGCGGAGCCTCGCCTTGGCCGGTGCAAGATGGAAGAGGCGCGCATGCAGAGCGAGGTTCTGGCGCACGGTGAGCTCGGTATAGAGCGAGAACGATTGCGACATGTAGCCGACGCGGGTGCGTGCCTTGATGTCACGCGCGTCGGACGGCTGCCCGAACAATAGTGCCTCGCCTCCGGTCGGCGGCAGCAGTCCGGTCAGCATCTTCATGGTCGTGGTCTTGCCGCAACCGTTGGAGCCGAGAAAGCCAAAGATTTCGCCGCGCTCGATGGTGAAATTGACGCGATCGACGGCCGTGAAATCGCCAAACCGGCGGGTGAGATCGCGCGCGACGATCACGGGTTCCGCGTCGAGAATCGGACGGGGCGGAATGTGCAGTGCTTTGTGTCCGGCCCGCTGTTCCGCCGGCAGTGCCGCAATGAAGGCATCCTCGACGCTGTGCACGCCGAAGGTTCGTTTCAATTGAGCCGGCGTCTCGGTGACGAGCACTTTGCCGGCATTCATCGCGACCAGCCAGTCAAAGCGTTCGGCTTCCTCCATATAGGCGGTTGCGACAATCACGCTCATGCCGGCGCGGCGGGCGCGCATCCGATCAATCAATTCCCAGAACTGGCGACGTGAGAGCGGATCGACGCCGGTGGTCGGCTCGTCGAGAATCAACAAGTCCGGATCGTGGATCAGCGAGCAGCAGAGCCCAAGCTTCTGGCGCATGCCGCCGGAGAGTTTCTTTGCCGGCCGATCGGCGAACGGCGCGAGCCCGGTGCTCGTCAACAGCTCAGTAATACGCCACGCCCGTTCCTCGCGCCCTTGTCCGAACAGCCGGCCGAAAAATTCGATGTTCTCGCGCACGCTCAGGTCGGGATAGAGATTCTTGCCCAGCCCCTGCGGCATATAGGCGATGCACGGGCAGACCACGGTGCGGTGCGCCGGATCGGCCATGTCGCCATCCAGCACGCGCGCGGTGCCGGATTGGATTTGCCTGGCCCCCGCCAGGAGGCTGAGTAGGGTCGATTTGCCGACCCCGTCAGGACCGATCAGGCCGACCATGACGTTTGCAGGGAACTCCAGGCTCACGTCATCAAGGGCGCTGATGGCTCGATAGCGCTGGGTAATGGTGTTGAGAGACGCAACCGGATCACTTTGCTGCTGCTCCGGCGCCGGATCGACGCGCGCAGCGTCCATCATGTGGATGGCCCTCGCAAACGCTCTGGCCAGGAAACCGCCGGATCGGTGCGGATATAGGCGACGCCCGGCAATCCGCTGCGGACGGCATCGCCGTGCGCCCGCAAGCGCTCGGGATCGATCCGCACGCGGATGCGGAACATCAGCTTGTCGCGCTCGGTCTTGGTCTCCACCGTTTTCGGAGTGAACTGCGCCTGGGTGGCGACAAATGTGACCTTGGCCGGGATTGCGATGTTTGGATAAGCATCAAGTACGATGCGCGCATCCGCGCCAAACTTCACTCGGCCCGCCTCCTCGGTCGGCAGGTAAACGTCCATGTAGACATAGCCGATGTCCAACATGGCGAAGACCTTGCCGCCGGCCGGCAGCACCTCGCCCACGTTGGCGATCCGATATTGAATACGGCCGTCGCGCGGTGCCACCAGCGTGTTGTCGGCGATGTTGACCCTGTAGAGCTCGACATCGTGGGTGGCCGCCTCGAGTGCGTGCCGCGCCTGGATTTCCCGGAATTGGCCGGCTTGCAACGCCGCTTTGGCGCCATCCAATTGTTGCCGGCGCTGGTCCATCACTTCCTTGGTTTGAAAGCCCTTCGCAACGAGAGCGACGGCGCGATCGAATTCCTGCTGGGCAAGCGTCTCCTGGCTTTCCAGCTGCGCGACATTGGCTTTGGCCTCATCGATCGCCCGATTCGACAACTCCACCTGAGCTTCGGATTTCTTGAGTGAAGCTTCGAGGTCGCGCGTATCCATGGTCGCGACCACTTGGCCGGCTTTGACCATGTACCCCTCATCGGCCTCGATCGTCGCAATCCGGCCGGCGAACTTTGTCGAGATGTCGATCTCGTCGGCTTCGATGCGGCCGTTGCCCGAGAAAATTCCCGGCGGCAGCTGCGACTGAAGGTGTTTCCACCAGTAAAATCCGCCCGCCCCGCCGGCGATCAGCAACACAAGAACGAAGAGAACGATCCTACGCCACCGAGGTCGACGGCGAGCCGCGGCGGGAACCGGAAGATGGTTGTCGATTGGAACGGGAACGGCATGAGGAGCTTCGCCGAACAAATCAGGCTCATCATTCTCCACCGACGCTTGTTGCAGCGTCTTGTCACCTGGTGAAACCAATTCCCACTCCATCATCTGCGATCCAGCGCCCGCCCGGGCTCTCTATTCGCAGATCTTGCGCGGTGCAGCATTGCGCCAAGTCAAAGGGCTGCGCCCGAGGCGACGGGCCGTCAACTCGGGGCCTTGGCCCCTTGCTCGAAAGCGCGCTCGACGCAATCAAACAGACGATTTCCGAGAAACGGTTTTTCAATCGTGAACACGCCGGCCGTGGCGGCGCGCCGACGGATGTTGTCGCTGAGATGCCCGGTCGCCAGAATGACTGGAATTGAGACGTGCCGGTCGCGTAGCCTCGCGACGAATTCCAGGCCGTTCATGGGCGGCATGTTGTAGTTGACGATGAGGCAACTTTGATCGGGCAAGCTCGGTTCGTTGAGCAGCTCGTTCGGAGTTGCGTAGGCATGCACGCGGTAACCCTCGGCTTCGAGCGAGAACTTGAGCGAGTTCCGTACGGCTGTATCGTCATCGACGATGAGGATGTGCCTCTGCTGCACGGGAACCTGCGTCATGGATGGAATCCACATTTCGCGACCAATTTCGCGGGAGATGGGAATATCTAACGCTTGGACGCAGCCGCTTTGATTTCCCTCAACGGGTTGGGGCGACAAGCCGCCGCTTGATGCAAGTCAAGGCATGCCGGCGGAAAGTCACCGATGAAGATTTTCGTCTTATGTCTCAGACGAGAAATATCATGCCGAGGTCCCGTCACAGGATCCTACTGGTAGCGGCCGTCGCGTGCGGACTGGCTTGGGCTTATGCCCCAGCCCAGGTACAGGGCGGCGTTCCCCTCGGGATCGGCGCGGACGCCGACGGCATGCCGAGTTTGGCTCCGCTGCTGAAGAAGGTCACGCCGGGCGTCGTCAGCATTGCGGTGAAGGGTCGCATCGGCGAGGAGCAAAACCCACTTCTCAAGGATCCCGAAATTCGACGTTCTCTCAATATGCCAAAAGGGGCGAAATCGATCGAAATCAGCGGGGCAGGATCAGGGGTCGTTTTTGATGCGAAGAATGGATTGATCGTTACCAACAATCACATTCTCGAATATGCCGACGAAATCACCGTCGCGCTGTCGGATGGTCGAAAATTGCCCGGCAAGCGCGTCGGCGGCGATACGGAAACCGACATCGCCCTGATCAGAGTTGCGGCAGACGGATTGACACCGATTCCGCTCGGGGACTCGGACAAGCTGGAGGTCGGCGATTTCGTGTTGGCGATCGGCAATCCGTTCCAGATCGGACAGACCGTGACATCCGGCATCGTCGGCGGACTGCGCCGGAGTGGGCTTGGCATTGAGAACTATGAAGAGTTCATTCAGACGGATGCATCCATCAATCCCGGGAATTCGGGTGGCGCGCTGGTCAATTTGCGCGGCGAGCTCGTTGGCATCAACACGGCGGTCGTGGGTGACAACGGTGGGCGCACTGGAATCGGATTTGCCATTCCGGTAAACATGGCCCGCGCGGTGGTTGATCAAATCTTGGTGCATGGCGATATCCAGCGCGGGCAGCTCGGGATTACGATCGAAACCCTGAGCCCGGAAGCGACGCGCGAAAAGAACCTTCCCGCTCAGCAAGCTGGTGCTGTCATCACCAAGATCGAACCCGGATCGGCCGCCGAACGTGCCGGCGCGAAGCTGGGCGATATTGTCACTCAACTTGGTGGCAGCCCGGTGCGGGACGCGACGGATCTTCGTAACAGACTCGGTGCATTGAGGCTCGGCGAAGCCGTGGAGCTCGCCGTGCTTCGCGGCGACCAGCAGATCGTCTTGCGTGCGATTTTGGCCAAGCGACCGCAGAAAGCCGCCGTGCAAAAGCGCTGATTAGGCCGCGGCCAACAGCATCATGCGCACGAGGTGAGACAGGCTTCGGGCCTGCATCTTGGTCAAGATGCTCGCGCGATGAATTTCCACGGCGCGCGGCGTCATCGCCAGGTTGACGGCTATCGCCGTATTCGCCTGGCCGGCCGTGAGCGCATCCAGCACCTGGTGTTCGGCGGGCGAGAGTGTCGCGAGCCGATCGCGCAGGTCTGCCTTCTCGCCCTCTCGGGTATCATCGTTCGCTGCCAAGGCAGATTTGACGGCGCCCAGGAGCTCTTCGTGGTGGTAGGGCTTTTCGATAAAGTCCACGGCGCCGGCTCTGATCGATTCCACCGCAAGTGCGACGTCGCCCTGACCGGTGATGACAATCACCGGCCAAGTAATCTTTCGATTCTGCAGATGCCGCAACAGGTCGAGCCCGGTGAGCCCCGGCATACGCATATCAGAAATAATGCAGCCTGGTTCCGCTTCAACGACGCGGTCCAGAAACGCGACGGCTGACTCGTAAGTCTGAACCGGAAAGCCGGATGTCTCCAGTAAGAAGGCAAGCGAATCGCGCGCCGCATCATCGTCGTCGATGACATGCACGATAGAATCACTCGGCATCACCGAGCTCCTCCGGCCTGACCGCCCGCAGCGTGAAGCGAAAAACCGTGCCGCCGCCAGGATTGGGCCGCATGGTCAGCTGGCCACCATGCGCCTCGATGATCGTGCGCGAGATCGAGAGGCCGATGCCCATCCCCTGCCGTTTGGTGGTGACGAACGGCATAAACAGCTTCGGGGCAATTTCCGGTGCGATCCCAGGCCCGGTATCGGCGACATCGATCGCAATCATATCTCCGGCTTCCGGCGCCGTGGCGACCGACAGCTCACGTTGGTCGGAATGTTCCATCGCCTCGATGGCGTTGCGCAACAGATTGAGCAGAACCTGCTCGACCTGCACCTTGTCGACCAGGACGAGATCGATTGTCGGATCCAAAGCAAAATTGACGCGGACTGCCTTCTCCCTCGCCGCTACGAGGGCAAGCGCGCTCGCTTCTTCGACCAGTTTCTTGATGCTCTCGATCCGCCGCTCGGTCTCGCCACGCGAGACGAAATCACGCAGGCGCTGGATCACATCGCCGGCGCGGACGGCTTGCTCGGCAGCCTTGTCGAGCGCGTCCAAAACCAGCGCGGCTCGCTCGTCCGGGCTGTCCCGGAGCAGGCGGCGCGATCCCTGCAAATAATTGGCGATGGCCGCCAGGGGCTGATTGAGCTCATGGGCAAGGGTCGAGGCCATCTCGCCCATGGTGCTGAGCCTCGAGACATGCAGCAGTTCGGATTGTACCTCGTGCAGCCGGCGCTCGCGTTCCTGCCGCTCGGTCAGATTGCGCACAAAGCCGATGAACTGCCGCTTGCCCTGGAGCTGCACCTCGCCGACGAACAGCTCCATGGGAAACGTGCTGCGGTCCTTGCGCTGGCCGACCACCACGCGCGAGGTTCCGATAATGTGCCGTTCGCCCGTCGCGAGATAGCGCTGCAGGTATCCGTCGTGCTCCTGCCGGTATGGTGCCGGCATCAGCATGCTGACGTTATGGCCCTGCACCTCCTGGGCGGTGAAACCGAACAGCCGCTCCGCCGTGGCGCTGAACGATTGGATGATTCCTTCCTCGTCGATGATCACCATCGCATCGGGGACGGTTTCCAAGATCGAGCGCAGGTGAGCTTCGCGGCTGTTCAGCTCCGCGATCAGATCGCGAACAACATCAAGGGCTTGATGGGCAAGCTCACTGCTGCCGGAGCCGAGCAGACCGGCTCCTGCGTTGTTCAATCTCGAACCGTCGTAACGAGCACCGGCTCCCATCTTCACTCGCACGGCGCTAGCCCCACCAAGCCCTTG
>JAFAXD010000556.1 GCA_019241285.1 Xanthobacteraceae bacterium
GGCACCGGCTCGGGCTCCAACAACAACCCGTCCGATGCGGCACGCGGCGGGTTCGATACCAATTGGCCGATCGTCGACGGCCACGTGCTGCCGCAAAGCCCATTCGATTTGTTCAGCCAAGGTCGCCAGAATGACATTCCGCTGCTCAGTGGAACGGTCGCCAACGAAGGCGCGACCATGCCCTTCGTCGAGACCCTGCATGCTTTCGAAGCCCAGGCGCGTGCCGACCACGGCGAACAGGCGGATCACTTCCTACGGCTTTATCCGGCCGGCAGCGATCACGAGGCGCGCGAGGCGAGCCGCACGGCATTCAGCTATCGCAATTTCTATTGGCAGAATTTTTGTTGGAACGAGTTGCAGGCCCGCACCGGCCGCGCGCCGGTCTATGCCTACGAGTTCACTCGCATCCCGCCCATGCCGGCCAACGCCGACTACGACGAGAACATGCCGGACAAGTTCGGCGCGTTTCACGGTAGCGAGATCCCGTATGTGTTTCGCACGTTCAGCGTGCGCGAGTGGGCCTGGAGCGAGGCCGATTCCGTGCTGGCGGACACGATCTCATCTTATTGGATCAACTTCGCCCGCAGCGGCGATCCGAATGCCGCAGGGCTCCCGCTGTGGCCGGCGTACGAGGCGTCGGGGCGCATGACGATGGAGCTCGGCGATTCTGTCAAAGCTCGGCCGGTCCGCAACCTGCCAAGGCTCCAATTCTGGGACGCGTTCTACACGGCGCAGCGGCAACGCAACCGCATTACAGCGTGACCGCGGGCGGCTTTCCAGTGCCGCAGTGGTTTATACCACCTCTATGTGCCGGCTTACATCCCGGCCGGGCAAATCTATCTGCTCGAGAACCGTAGCCCTGGTACGCGGAATACCAACACGGCGGAAAGTTCCAGGATCACGGTCTGGCGATTAGCGTGACGCAGCGCGACTCGTGCTCACAATTGAGCATATAGCGACATGAGCATGAGTCGTTACATGCTCAAAACTAGCACGTACGACATTTCTGAGCATCAATTGACGACTGGATGATTCGAGATGGGGCCGGGCCAACAAGGCGTTCCGATATCAATCGTCGAAGCCTGCCCTCAGCCGGAAACGTCCGCCCCGCCCCGCCCCGGAGCAGAGCCGACATCGTTACATGAACGCCCCAGCGGGCTTCTAATCGGCTCGCAGGGCACAGCCAGGCGCCTGCCCAGCGCTTGCGCAGATCCGTCGAGGTGGAACCAAACGGTCCCAGGACCAGACGCCGAGAACGCGTGCGAGGGCGGCCCGCCCCACTTGCGCGCACGACGAATGTTTTGCGCGTGCCGAGAGCGACACCGTGACGATTGTTCAGCCTGTGGTGACTGTGTCCCGGAGCAATTTATACCTCAAATCAATTGCTCGCCACTACGCAGTACCCATCAACATATGGCATGGGTTTGCTTTAGGCCCGTCTTCGACGCAGTCGGGTTCGAGAACGGTTGGTCATCCTACATCGGACGGGGGCGCGGCCCGATATCATGCTCACCGGTAACTTGACGCCCCACGGACTCCCACCTAAGCCTTGAGTGCATCCGGCTTAGCCGGTTTCTCGTTCGCATCAACGACGGCTTCCAGCAATGCCGGGCGAGTTGATTGCAGCGCGGACTGGATTGCTTGTCGGACTTCGTCGGGACGTTCGCAGTGGAAACCGTCAGCGCCGCAAGCCCGCGCGAAGGCGACGAAATCTATTGGCGGAAGCGAGCAGCCGTATTCCGGATTGCCGATGTCTTCCTGTTCGAATTTCACTTCGGCCAAGCTATTGTTCTTCAGCAGAATGATCTTGACCGGCAAATCTTGGGCAACGGCGGTGCTCAACTCGGCCATCAACATCGCAAACCCGCCGTCGCCCACGATGGCAACCGATTGGCGATCCGGATAAGCCAGTTTCGCCGCAATAGCGTAGGAAAGGCCTGGCGCCATGCTCGCCAGCATGCCCGTGCCTGTGAGCTGTTGATTGGACCGCAAACGCAGACAGCGAGCGGCGAAATGGGTGTTGGCGCCGCAATCAAGAGATATCACCGCATCATCGTCCAACTGGTCGCTTAGTGCGCGGATGATCATCTGCGGCCGCAGAGGCGACTTCTCTGTTGCCTCCACGCGCTCCAAGAGCGAATTCCAGTCTGCCATTCGCTGTTGGGCTTCGGTGAGGAAACCGCGGTCGGTCTTTCGCCGCAGCAGCGGCATGAGGCCCTGCAATGTTGCCTTGACGTCGCCCGTCAGGCCGACCTCCACCGGATATCGTAGGCC
>JAFAXD010000082.1 GCA_019241285.1 Xanthobacteraceae bacterium
TAAGACGCCCTGCACGCTCGCCGCGCCGAATGGCACCGGCACGTATAATGTGAGCTTCACGCTCGAAGGATATCAGCCCCAGAGCGTACCGGTGCGCGTTGCCGTGAGCGACTCCGGCTCGTTGCAAACCGGCGATGCCGGCACCGCGCCCACCACGACGATCAGCCCCAACCCTGTTTTTGCCGAGCTCGAGCCGGTCGCGGCGCCGCCAAGCTCCGCGGCCAAGAGACCACCCGCCGCGCGCACCAAGCCTCCTGCCAAGCCCGTAGCGGCAAAGCCTGCGGCGACGACGGCTGCAACGTCCGCCTCAGGCTCCGCGTCCTCGCCCCCGCCGCCCGCGCCGCCGGCACTCCCGTCCCCGCTCGGCACGCCGGCGCCGGCCACCTCGCCCAACGTGTTTCGCTGACGCGGCGCGGCGCAACTCGCCGCTCGCTTGACACCCAGCCGCTCCGCCGTATGAAGAGGCCCATCTGGTACGGGCGCTTAGCTCAGCGGGAGAGCGTTCCCTTCACACGGGAGAGGTCATAGGTTCAATCCCTATAGCGCCCACCACGTACAAGCCCCGTAAAATCAATAAAACCACCGATTTTTGGCTCCCGTCCTGTGCGCAGGATCGCGCGTGAAAATGCAGGACATTGCAGCAACGCGAATGCAGTAGACGTGCAAAAATGTTGCTCGTGCGTTTACAACTATTGAGGCGCTACGATGGACTACGTGCGTTGCAGCCCAGCTTCGAATCGTGGAAACTGACGATGCCTTGAGTGCCCTCCGTTCTCCCTTGAGTGGGACAAACCAAGAAGGCTGGCGCCTTCACCACACGGTTTAGGAGCAAGACTCAATTAAATACCCTTCAGCGCCCGGCGTTTGCTTCGCCGGAACTTCGAAACGCTGTCGACCAAGCCCGCGAAATGTTGGAAGGAGCCGACGAGGCTCGTAACCGCGTTTCGCAAGATATCAAGGCCCTTGAGAGCTATCTCGGAAGCCTCGTCTTGAACACACCGTTCAGGCATCCTTTAGGTTAGTCTCTAATTCCTGATGACCAGCAGAACCTCGCTGCATCGTTGGAGTTTGGTGGATCTGCCAGCTCTGCTGGACGCGGCCGGCCTTGGAAAGTTCGGTATCCCGCCGATTAGAGTCTTGTGTATTGCTGGAAAAGGCTATTGGTTTTCTCAAATGGTGGGTAATCCTCCTACGATACAATGGCATTGGACCGCTGCTTCGGGTCAGTTCCAATACTCCGAAATCCTCTCGCTTATAACTGGAATGCTAAACACGATTCGTAGCGAGAAGCTGCGGCGCTATGGGCTTCCGTTCGGGTACTATCTGCTCGACTATGAGCCGACTATTATAGAAAACTGATTTCGAAACACAGCCAGAACCCAAATTTTGATCGGATGGCCGTTCCATGGAGCGATTGCTTTGCGGAGGCGGCTGAGTATCAGAACAACGCCGCACGACAGCATGCCAAAAACCATAGCTGAGTGCTGTGAGTTGTGAGTATGCAGGTGGCGGGCCCAAAACTGCGCGCTCTCCTGATGAGCCGTGGGACCAACGGGATTTGGGGTCGCATTCGATTTTGGTTTTTACACGCCGCGCTAACCTTACCGGTTCAGCGCCTTGCGCACCGTCTCCGGCTCGCGAGCAATAACGCGCAGATAGGCTCGTGCCGCCGCATCCGGCTCCTTGCGGCCCTGCTCCCAATCTCTCAGCGTGCCAATCGGGATATGGAAGGTTCCGGCGAAATCCTCCTGCGACAGCTTGAGAGCGCGGCGGATGACACTGACCTGCGGAACGCGCGGCGCGGTGGCCCATTCTTCATCGCTCATGGGCCTGTTGTCCGGATCAGCCATCGCCGCGGCGCGGCGCTGGCTCGCTGTCATAGCGTCGGCACGACTCCAGTCGATCTTGACGATGCGCTTAGCTGTTTTCTTCATGGTACCTTCGGCGTTCTCTTGGCTCGGCGAATCGCGCCGAGATGATGCGTATGCGCTCGTCGCGCATCGTGAAGCTCACCGCGAGCAGGCGCTCTTGAACCGTTCCGAGCAGAATGAAGCGCTCTTCGCCATAGTCCTGCCGCCGATCCTGACGGATCACGGCAAACATGTCGCTGAACGCCAGTTTGGCGGCCTCGAAACTCACGCCATGCCTGGCGAGATTCTGGGCGTTCTTAACATCATCCCATTCGAAGCCGTCCTCTTGCATATACTACGGCATGGCCGTACTTGGCAAGAATGTCCAGGGGCAGTGCGCTTTGATCCGACGGCGTTGGCCCCTGTATTCGTGCCAAAGACCATAGCTGACGACTGCGAGTTGTGAGGGCGCCGGTGGAATGGGCTCAATCCTGTGCGCTTTCTTGACGAGCCGCGCATACCCACGGATCCCAGCCTGGACGGCTTCACACCGGCACTTTGCGCCGGTCGCGAGCCGTCTGTGTTTCGGCCTCTTCGTAGCCGTGCACAGAGAGGTCGAACCAGTTTCCTTCCGGGTCAGCGCCGCGATATTCCGCATAGGGCCGATCGGCGCCGCGGCGTTTCGGTTGTTCGAGTCCACGTCCCACAAAGCGCTTGGAGATCTCGGCTACGTCGTCGACCGCGAAGCCGAAGTGATTGATCCCGACCGGCGCCGAACCTTCGAGGCGATGCGGCAGCAGCGCCAGCGTGAGATAACCGTCGCTCACAAAGAATGCGCTGCCATCGGGCTCGCTGTTGATGATCTCCATCTCCAGGACATCGCGATAGAACTCGGCGAGCGCACGCGGGTTGCGCGCGAAAATCGCGAGGTGCCGGATTTTGGGCCTTGCCATGGGTCCTCCTATTTATCGTTCAGTGTCATGCCGATCGATTTTATCACTTTGCCGATCCGCTCAGTATCCGTACGCATGAGCGCGGCGAAGTCCTCCGCGCTGCCCGCCTTGGGCTCAATCCCTTGCTGATCGAGTCGGCCGGCAAGCTCGGGGTCGCGGGCGGCTCTGACGAATTCCTGGTTGAGCTTGGCCACAATATCGGCGGGCGTGCCAGCAGGCGCGACCAGGCCGAACCAGCTTGTGAAGTCGATCCCGGGAAATCCCGCCTCCGCCATGGTCGGTACGTCGGAGACCCGTGGCGAACGTTGGGATAGCGCCACCGCCAGGAATTTCACCTTTCCGGCTTTGCGATACTCATTCATGAAGTTGAACGTGCTGAATGAACTGTCGAGCCGCCCCAGCACAGTGTCCATGTTCATCGGCGAACCGCCTGGATAAGGCACGTGCACCAGGGGCGCGCCGCTGGCGATCTTGAGCATCGTTCCGAGCAAGTAGCCGTTGGAGCCAACGCCCTGTGAGCCGTAGGTCAAGCCTCCGGCCGTGACCCGCGCGAGCGCGACGAATTCGCTGACCGTCGTGGCCGGGATTCGTGCCGGCACGGTCATGAAGGACGGAAAATAGAACAGCTCGCTTACCGGCGAAAAATCCTTGACTGGGTCATAAGCGAGTTCCTGTAACCATTGCAGCGTCGCGTGCGTCCCCGAGTTGGCGAGCAGCAGCGTATAACCGTCAGGGCGCGCCTGTTTGACCGCCATGGCAGCGACCACGCCACCGCCTCCGGGGCGGTTCTCGATAATGATGCGCTGCCCCAGGCTGCGCCCGACCAGCTCCGCATAGCGACGCATGCTGACGTCGACGCCACCGCCGGCTGGAAGGCCGACGACGACCGTGATCGGACGCGACGGAAAATCCTGTGAATGCGCCACCCGTGGCATGGCCACACCGGCAAACGTCAAGGCGGTCAGAAGTCGAAACAGGAACTTCCAGCGACGCATTGGTTTCTGTTCCGTTCAACAATCATCGAGGCGTTTTCACACATCAAGGATCATCCCTGCTCCTTGCTCTCGATCACGGCGAACTTCCGGCCCGCGGTTTCCGGGAGGAACAATGCGAATACAAGACTCAAGACAGCGCCGAATGCGCCAAACATCATGGCGGTAAACAGGTCTTTGAACTCCGCGGCGAGCACAGGCACCAGATATGGCATGACGCTGCCGATCAGGCGCCCGACCGTGAATGTGGTCGAAGCGCCGGTCGCGCGCAGCTCGACCGGAAAAAGCTCCGAGTACCACGGTCCAAATATGCCGATCGAGCCCTGGCCCAAACCCCACAGCGCGTAGCACCAGAACAACGACCAACCGAGCACCGAGCCTGGATAATTTACGCGTCCGAACAGATAGAAGGCCAAGAAGGCGAGGATACAAATCGTCGTCGAGCCGAGGACCGCGAGTTTGCGTCCGACGTGATCGCTGGCATACCCGGCGAGCAGCAGCCCACTCGCCGAAAACAGGCAAAACAGCAGGGTTACCGTGCGGACCACGCCGGGGTTGCCATGCAGGTCCCGGATCATCAGCGTCGGAATGAAGATTGAAATGGACTGGTAGGAAATCACATAGGCACCGCACATCAGCGCGCCGAAGATGAAGTATCGCAGCGAGGCGCCGCGAAATATTTCAAGCAGCGCGGCTTTCTGCTTGCGCTTCTCCTCGGGAAGCCGGCCCGCCTTACGCAACGCGTCGTACTCACTCCACAGTTTCGATTCCGGCATCTTCGCCCGGATGAAAACCATCAGAATGATCGGCAGGCCGCCGAACAGGAGCGCGGCGCGCCAAGCCTGATCTTCGCTCAGATTGGTCAGTGCGAACGTGGCGACAAGCACGGCCATGGCGGTGCCGGCGGCAGACATTGCCTGGACCACACAGGAGCCGAACCCGCGTTGCCGGCTGCGCCAAACCTCGTTGAGCAACACCATGCCGGCGCCCCACTCGCCGCCGACGCCAATCCCGGTGAAGATGCGGAAAATGAGAAGCGAGGTGAAGTCCCACGCCAGCGCCGAGAGGATCGAGCCGGCAGCCAGCAGCGCCAAGCTCGCCAGCAACGCTTTCTTGCGGCCGATCTTGTCGCCGAGCCAACCGATCGCAACGCCGCCGACAACCGATGCGGTGAGCGTCATCGCGACGATCAGGCCGGTCTGCGGCAAGGTCATGCTGAGCGAGTGCTGAATCTGCGTCAGCAGAAACGCCATGATGATCAGGTCGTAGAAATCGAACACATAGCCGAGCAGCGCCGAACCGATAACGAAACGGCGCTCGCGCGGCGAATAGCTGTCTTCTGCAATCGGTTTGGCGATTGTCATTGTTCGCGCTCTTGGGCTGGACGCGTGGCTCCCCGCACGCAGGCTAGCACGAGGTTCATTGAATGTTGAAACCAACCTCCGCCGCCAAGCGGTCATACCATGCGG
>JAFAXD010000375.1 GCA_019241285.1 Xanthobacteraceae bacterium
ACCAGCAATGATTTCTTTGATGGCATCATTTGTTCCTCCACTCGACGGCACGACGGTGACCGGCGCATCCGTGAGCTTGACCAGAAGCCGGGCCGCGAGATGCGGCAGCGAACCCGCCGGATTGGTTCCAATCAGAAGCTGGTAAGGCCGTTGTTTCGCCAGCGCGACGAACTCAGCCAGCGAGTTGACGCCAAGTTTGGGCGCGACCGCAAACAACATGCCTTCGCTGCCGATCAGCGCAACCGGTAAGAGATCGCGATTGACATCGACCGGTGACTTTTCCAGCTGCACGGGAAGAATGGTGAAGATCGAAGCTGACGCCGCGAGCAGCGTGTAGCCATCGGCTGGCGCCGAGGCCACGACTTGCGCGCTGATGATCCCGCCGCCGCCCGGACGATCTTCCACCACCACCGGCTGACCCCATCCTTTGCTGAGCTCATCGGCAACGATGCGCGCCCGGATATCCGGCGAAGAGGCAGCCGGCGCCGAAACAATGATCCGTACGCTTCGGCTTGGATAGTGCTCCTGCGCGGTCGCCGTTGCGGCGGCACAACAAGCAACCGCAACACCCGCCGTCAGGAGGATCAGGAACCGCACCCTGCACATGTCCGGGAGCCTCCTCGGCATCGTTCTTGTATGTTGTTGGGTCGGCCGTTCGCGCACATGATGCCACGTTACGGCGGCGGACGGCAGGAGGGATCATGAACTTCAGACTGAGCACCGCACTCGCCATTGTGCTGATCGCCGCGACCCATCCGGCTGAGGCACAAACTTGGCCGGCCAAGCCGATCCGGGCTTTCATCCCGTTCAGCGCCGGGAGCGCGACCGACATCGTGCCGCGCGCGGTGTTCGAGCCGCTATCCGCCGAGCTTGGGCAGCCGATCGTGGTGGAGAACCGCGGCGGTGCAGGCGGCGCGGTCGGCATCGGCGCGGTGGTCACGGCCGAGCCTGACGGTTACACGATCCTCGCCAATTCGTCCGCGCATACGGTCGCGCCGTTCATCGTGCAAAACCTGCCCTACAATGTCGGCACGGACCTGCGCGCCGTCGCCGCGCTCGGCACCAGCGCCGGCGTGCTGGTCGTGTCCCCGGACAAACCTTGGCACACCCTCGAGGATCTCGTCGCAACTGCGCGGGCAAAGCCGGGAGCCCTCAACTTCGGCTCCGCCGGCGTCGGCACCGGGACCCACATGAGCGGCGAGCGCCTGTTGCAAAGCGCCAAGATCGATGTGGTGCATGTCCCCTACAAGGGCGGGCCCGAGGCGCTGGCGGATGTGCTCGCCGGCCGCGTCGATTTCTATTACTGCCCGATCTCGACCGCGATCCCGTTCCTGCAAGAGGGCCGCCTGCGCGCACTGGCCGTGAGCACCCCGACCCGTGCCGCGGCCCTGCCCGATGTCCCGACGTCGATCGAAGCAGGTTATCCCGGCTCCGACTACACGGTCTGGTACGGCGTGTTCATGCCGGCCAAGACGCCCGACGAGATTGTTGATCGCTTTTATCAAGCGACCACCAAAGTGCTGCAAACGCCGGCCCTGCGCGAGAAGTTCACGCAACTCGCCGTCGATCCATGGCCGTTGACGCCCAAGCAATTCGACCAGCGTGTCGCCGATGAGCTCGCCGCCAACGCCCTGTTGATGAAAGCCGCGCGGATCAACAAATAGCTGCGCCGCCGCACTGGATTGCTTCGTCGCTGGCGCTCCTCGCAATGACGACTCCGCATCGTCATTGCGAGCGAAGCGAAGCAATCCAGAGAGAATCCCGCTGGCGCAATCACCCCGATCTCTTGCTAGATGAATTACCTCCACAGTTGTTTGGAGGCGAGGTCCGCGCCTTCGCGCAGCGCCTTGAGCTTGGCCCAGGCGAGCTGCGGGTGAATGCGTCCGCCCAGTCCGCAATCGGTGCTGGCGATGACGTTCTCACGCCCGACGACGCTCGCATAGTTGATCAACCGATCCGCCACGACCTCCGGGTGCTCCAGCACGTTGGTGGCGTGGCTCACAACGCCGGGGATCAGCACCTTGCCTTCGGGCACCTTGACGTCGCGGAACACTTTCCACTCGTGCTCGTGGCGCACGTTCCCGGCTTCGACCGAATAGCCTTGCGCCTTTACCTTGAGCAGAAGATCAGCAACATCCTTGAGCGGCACGTCGCCTTTGTGCGGCCCATGCCAGCTGCCCCAGCAGATGTGGAAACGCACGCGATCTTCAGGAATTCCCTCGAGCGCGTGGTTCACGGCCTCGACCTGGAACGCGGCCCACTTGCGATAGCCGGCCATGTCGCTATTCAGCGAGAACCACCAATCATAAATATCAACTAATGCCGGATCATCGATCTGGAGGATGAAGCCCGCATCAACAATGGCCTTGTATTCCTCGTGGATCGCCTCG
>JAFAXD010000247.1 GCA_019241285.1 Xanthobacteraceae bacterium
CCGGCAGCATCTCGATGGCACGAAGATTGTCGCCGTCGAGGATCATGAAGAAATTGCGCTGCGCTTGCGGCTCGCACATGAGTGCAAATTGCTCAACCCACGATACCGTGCCCCCCTGGGTAGCCGCAGGGTCCACCTCCGTAAGAACCATTTGGGGGTCTGATGAACATTGGTAGCCGGGAATAGATTTAGCCGAGCGCCCGATCGCTTGCCGGCGCACCGACGTGTAGGCATCGGAGAAAATCTTGTCGGCGAGCTGCTTGCCGAACGCCTTGGTCACGGCCGCCGGATCGGCCTTGATGTAGGCCGGGAACAGACCCGGAGCCTGGATGCGTCCATCAGGCGTTTGCCCCAACGCCGGTGAGCCGAGTGCGCAAAGGACGACACCGATCCTCCAAACAAGCCCTTTCATGGCCTTTCCCTCCCCGCTGATCCGGGCGACTGCATGCGGGGTTCTCCCGATAAACATGCCGTGCCTGAACTCCGGTAACCGATTCTCCGGAGGTCAGTGCCTGACGTTCAAGCATCGGTTTATTCCAGGACCATTCGCGGTCCCTTGGCGCCATTCAAAAGTCGCTTGAGGTGGAAGCTGGCAAGCCGATCCTCGGGGTTGTTGGCGACAAGCGCGGCAAATGCCGAAACCGCCGAAGGATCGTTCGCTTCCAACTTTGCAAACGCTTCCAGATAGTTGGTCACCGCCTCACTTTTGAATTGCGCGCCGGAGACGGGTTCGAAGGCCCGCAGCGCTTCGCTCCTGCCGCGCAGGACCAGGTCGCCAACCGGTCGGCCATGAAACTCCTCCACTTTCCCTGCCAGGGTTGCGCTCACGCAGATTCGCGTCCCGAGTTGTTTGTTGGCGGACTCGAGCCGCGCGGTGACGTTGATGGTGTCGCCGTAAGCCGTGTAATCGAACAGCCGCTCGCCGCCGAAATTGCCGACCAATGCCGGCCCTGCATGGGCGCCGATGCGCGTCACGCCAAGTGCTATTCCCTTCTGCTGCCAGCTCTCGCAGAACCCCTGCGCCCGTTCGTCCAGCGCCAGAGCGCACGCGACCGCGCGCGCGGCATGATCGGCCTGTTCGCCCGGCGCACCGAATAGAACGTGAATGGCGTCGCCGATGATCTTCGCCACCGTTCCGTCATGGGCGAACACGACATCCGTCATGCCGACGAGGTAATCGTTGAGGAGTGGACCAAGAACATCGGGTTCGAGTGTCTCAACCAGCGTCGTGAACCCGGCAATATCGGTGAACAGCGTCGCGATCTCGCGACGCCGTCCGCGCAACTCGATTGCTTCGCTGTCGCTGGCCAGCCGGGCCGCCAGATTGGGTGAGAAGTAGCGCGAGAGGGAGGCATGTGCGCGTTCCGCTGCCGCCTGCCGCTCCCGTGCCTCGCGCAAAACCTTGATATGCCGGATGGTCTTGGCGATTGTCGCTTCCAGGTCGGGGAAATCGATCGGCTTGGTGAGAAAATCGAATGCGCCGCGATTCATCGCGGTCCGAATGTTGCTCATGTCGCCATAAGCCGAGACGATGATGGTCGAAATCTTGTCCTCGGCTTCCTGAAGTTTTTGCAACAGCGACAGCCCATCCATGCGCGGCATGTTGATGTCGGTCACGACCATGTCGACGGTGCCGTTTTCCTTCAGTACGGCCAACGCCTCGACGCCATCGCGAGCAAACTGGAACGCGACCGTTCCGTCGCGGATCTGATGCCGGAATTTTTGCTGGATCAGTACTTCCAGGTCCGGCTCATCGTCGACGACGAGGATCTGCGAGGTCATGCGGCGCTCGCGACCCGCAAATCGATTTCGCTGCGCAGGTTGTCAAAATCGATTGGCTTGGTGAGCAGCGCCTCCGCGCCTTGTTCGATCGCCTTGCGCTTGGTTTCCGAATCCCCATAAGCGGTGATCATGATAACCGGAACGTCTGGACGCAGGTTCTTGGCCCGCGGCAGCAGTTCCAGCCCGCTCATGCCCGGCATATTGATGTCCGACAGGACCAGGATGAGCGACTGTTCTCTCGCTCGCTCGATCCGTTCAAGTGCCGCGACCGCAGACTGAGCAAACTCGATTGCAAAACGGCCCGAACGCAACTCCCGCCGGAATTGTTGACGAAATAATTGTTCGACGTCCGCCTCATCATCGACCACAAGAATCACAAGGCTCACGTATTTCCTCCGGATTTGACGATGGCTGCTCGAGCTCCGCGGGGCAAGACGATGCGAAACTCGGTGAATTCGCCCGGTGTCGTATCGACCTCGATAGACCCGGAATGTTGCTTGACGATGATATCGTGGCTCAAGGACAACCCCAGTCCCGTGCCTTCGCCAGCTGGCTTGGTGGTGAAAAACGGATTGAACATTTTCTCCACAACCTCTGGCGGAATGCCGGTGCCGTTGTCGCGGATCCTGATTTCGACGCTGTCCCCGAGATTCTTGGTCGCGGCCGAGAGCTTCGGCTCGAAGGTGCCAGCATTCGTCTCCGCCATGCGTTTGCTCGTCGCGTAGAAGCCGTTGGATATGAGGTTGAGCAGGACGCGGGTAATCTCCTGCGCAAACAGCTCCGCTTTTCCGGCGTCCGCGGCGAACGCGCGCTCCAGCGTGATGTTGAAGCCCTGCTTCTCGGCGCGCGCCCCGTGATAGGCCAGGTTGAGGCTTTCTTCGACCAGGGCGTTGACATCGACGAGCTGATGCTCGCCCGAGCCTTGGCGCGAATGCAGCAGCATGTTTTTGACGATCGAGTCGGCGCGCTTGCCGTGCTGGACCACCTTTTCGAGGTTGCCACGCAGCATGCCGCTCAATTCGGCGACCTCGTTGCGCTTTTCATCCTCCATCTCGACGTCGGAAATGATCTGCTGCAATTCGTCGATCAGTTCGGCGGACAGCGAGGAGAAATTGTTGACGAAATTCAGCGGATTCTTGATCTCATGGGCGATGCCGGCGGTGAGTTGGCCAAGCGACGCGAGTTTTTCGGTTTGGACAAGGCGATCCTGTGCTGCACGCAATTCGTCAAGCGATGTCGCGAGCTCGCGCGTGCGTTGTTGTTCCGCCTCGAACAGTCGCACATTTTCGATGGCGATCGCCGCCTGGTCGGCGAAGGTCGTTACCAACTCGATCTGCTTGTCGCTGAACGGCCGCACGTCTATCCGCGTCAGTGTGAGGACACCGATTGCCACCCCTTCGCGCAACATCGGGACAGCAAGGATGGTGCGGAAGCCACCCAGTCGCTTGGCCTCTGCAAACGTATAGTCCGGGTCGGCCTGCACATCCGGAATATGGATCGTTTGCTGCTCCAGCAGCGCCCGCCCTGTCGCGGAGCTCCGTTCTGGTTCGACCGGCAAATTCTTGACGTACTGGGTAAACTCATCCGAGAAGCCGTAAGTGGCGGCGCGGAAGAACAGGTCGCCCCTCTGCTGAGCGATGGTGCCTTGATCGGCCTCGCACAGGTGCGCGGCGGATTCGATGAGAGTCTGCAAAACGGTTTGCAGATCGAATGTCGAGCGGCTGATGACCTTGAGCACGTCGGCAGTTGCTGTCTGCTGCGACAGCGACTCGCGCAATTCGTTGAGCAGACGGGTATTGTCGATGGCAATGACCGCCTGACTGGAGAAGTTCTGCACGAGCTCGATTTGCTTCTCGGTAAATGGTCGGACCTCGCGCCGGTAGACGGTCAAGGCTCCGAGTGGCACGCCCTCTTTGATCAAAGGCACCGCCATGATGGAGCGGATCCCCGCGATGTCGACAGAAGGCACGGCCAACGGGTCGCCGTCGGCGTAACACTGCTCGTCTCGTAAATCGACCACATGCACCGGCCGCTGGGTATGAAACGCGCGCGCCGCAGGGACGGAGGGGCTTGGCCTGAAGGTCTTGCCAACGCGCCAGGTCTCGCGAAACCCCTCGGGAAGCGAGCCATGCAGTGCAGCCATCCGCATGGTCCCGTCGCTCTCGTGCAGCCACACCGTGCCGTAACTGGCCTCGCAGAGGCGTGTCGCACTGGCGAGCATGACGTCGAAAACGGGTTCGAGGTCGCCGGGCGAGCTGGAAATGACATGCAGCACGTCGGCAGTCGCAGTCTGTTGCTGCAGAGATTCGCGTAGTTCGTTGAGCAGCCGCGTGTTCTCGATGGCGATCACGGCCTGCGCGGCGAAGTTAGTCAGCAATGCGATCTGTTTGTCGCTGAAGGGGCGCACCTCCTGGCGAAAAA
>JAFAXD010000377.1 GCA_019241285.1 Xanthobacteraceae bacterium
TTCGACAAGGAGACGTGCAGGCTCGAACCGATCGAAAACCCCTTCGGACCAAAAGTGTTACCTATGTCTCCGGAATAAACCGTAACCCATGTGGTCGGAATGGACCCCGGCGAACGTTGGTAGCGGAGGAGGGATTTGAACCCCCGACACACGGATTATGATTCCGCTGCTCTGACCAACTGAGCTACTCCGCCGCCTTGGTGTTCAGCTCTTGAGCCACACGGGCGCGTTGCGCCCGCAAAGGGCGCCGATGATTTAGCGCCCCGGTGCGCCCTGGGCAAGCCGTGTCAAGATCGGACCGGGCCTTGGCGCGAGCGTTGAGATCGCGGCTCGGTTTTGGCTTCGCGTGCCGGAACCTAATGGCCCACAATCGCTTCGTGTGACAGAGCAGCCCGCTTGCCGTCTAACCTCCAGTTGCAGGATACTCTACCGTCATCATTGCTTCGCAAGCCGTCGCCAGATGGTGGTAGTCCATATTTAGAGAACGGGAGACAGCGCCATGAGTATCTTCGGAAATATCATGTCCAAGATCTTTGGCCATGCCAACGCAGCCGCGCCTGCGCCGGGCTCCGCCGCCCCAAGCGCCGCCCCGGCACCCGGAGCTGCGAAGCCTGCAACCGGGGGCCCGGCCACGGCTTCGACAGGTCCTGCCAGTGCTCCGGTGGATGTCGAGGCGATCCTCACCCATCTCGCCAGCCAGAATCCGGAGAAGCTCGACTGGCGCAGATCGATCGTTGACCTGATGAAGCTCCTCAATCTCGACAGCAGCCTACATGCCCGCAAGGAGCTGGCGAAGGAGCTGCACTATTCAGGCGACACGAATGACTCGGCCAGCATGAACATCTGGCTGCACAGGCAGGTGATGACCAAGCTCGCCGAGAACGGCGGCAAGGTCCCGGACTCGCTCAAGGCCTAGGACTTCAAGGCCCCACTTGCGGGTGCGCGCCAGGATCGTCATTCTGGCGCGATGACAATCGCTGAAAGACAAACGGGCGTGACGGCGGTGCCGGACACGCCCAGCAGTGTGGCGGCCAAACAGGCGCGCCGTCCTCGTCGGCTCAAACCGATCCTGTCGCTCGATGATTTCGAGCCGGCGGCGCGCCGGTTCCTGCCGCGCAGTGTATTTGGCTATATCGCCGGCGGCGTGGAGACCGACTGGTCGCTGCGCGCCAACCGCAGCGCGTTCGCGCGCTGGGCGTTCGTGCCGCACATGCTGGTCGACACCTCGGCGCGCACGACGAAACGCGAACTGTTCGGCCACACTTACGATGCCCCGTTCGGGATCGCCCCGATGGGGGCGTCCGGGCTCGCCGGATTCCACGCGGATATCGCCTATGCGCGCGCCGCGGCGGCGGCGAATATTCCGTTCCTGCTGAGCGGCGCGTCGATCGTCACCCTCGAGCGCGTCGCCGCCGCCAATCCGGCGACCTGGTTCCAGGCCTATCTGCCGCCGGACCGCAACGAGATTGCAGCGCTGCTCGATCGCGTGCGCGCCGCCGGTTACGAGACACTGGTGGTGACCGCCGACGTGCCGATTGGCGGCAATCGCGAGAACAACATCCGCAACGGTTATTCGTCGCCGCTACGGCCGACCTTGCAGCTCGCGATCGACGCATTGGCGCATCCGCTGTGGCTGATCGAAACCGTCGGACGCACCCTGATGGCCGAGGGCATGCCGTATTTCGAGAACGGGCGGGCGACCCGCGGCGTCCCGGTCTTCTCCGCCAATGCGGAGCGCTCGCTCACCCGCGACTCCCTCAACTGGGCCGACCTCGAATGGATCCGCGCCCGCTGGAAGGGACGCCTCCTCATCAAGGGCATCCTCGCCGCAGCCGATGCGCGGCGCGCCCGGGAACTCGGGACCGATGGAATCTTCGTCTCCAATCACGGCGGGCGCCAGCTTGATGGGGCGGTCTCGCCGCTACAGGTGCTCGCCGACGTGGCGCGGGAAGCGCGGCCGATGACGGTGATCTACGACGGCGGCATTCGCCGCGGCACTGACGTGATCAAGGCATTGGCGCTCGGCGCAGACTTCGTGTTCGTCGGCCGGCCGTTCATCTACGCGGCGGCAATTGCCGAGCAGGAAGGCATCGCCCACGCGATCTCGTTGTTGCGCGAGGAGATCAGCCGCGACCTCTGCCTGATGGGCTCGACCGACTTGTCCGATCTGGCAACGCGCGTTGTTGAAGCAAAGAGTTAGCTAAAACGACCCGAACAACGATCCCAACACGATCACCGCGACGAGCGCAATGAGCGCGCTCACCACCGCAACCATGACAATGTCGACGTAGCTCTCGCGGTGGGTCGATCCGCACACCGCGAGCAGCGTCACCACGGCCCCGTTATGCGGCAGGCTATCGAGCGTGCCAGCGCTGATCACGGCAACGCGGTGCAACAGCCCCGGGCTGATCCCCTGCGCGGCGGCGAGCGCCATGTAGGTGTGGCCGAGTGCATCAAGCGCGATGGTCAGTCCGCCCGATGCCGAGCCGGTGAGCGCCGCCAGCACATTGGTCGCGACCGCGAGCGAGACCAGCGGGCCGCCTTCGATCGCCAGCACCCAGTCGCGCACCTGTTCGAAGGCCGGCAATGAGGCGACAACCGAGCCAAAGCCAACCAGGCTCGCGACGCTGAGCGCCGGTAGCACCGACGCATTGGCGCCCGCGTCCATGCTGGCGCGCAGCGCCGGAAGGCGCCGGTAATTTGTAGCAATGAGCGTCACGATGGCAGCAACGAGCGCGGCGATCACCGCCCACACACCGCCGACCGCAGAGAGCGAGGTCCCGCCCCAGAGGGGCTCGGCCAGAAACGAGTCATCGAGCCCAGGCAAAACAAAGAGCGACATGATGAGGTTGACGGCGATCACCACGACCAGCGGCAGCGCCGCCAGCGCCACCGGCGGCGTCTTCTCACTGGCGCGCCCGTGGGTGATCTCGGCGGGATCGAACTCGCGGGTCGTGGTCGCGCGCTCGCGCACGATCTCGTCGCCGGCCGCCATTGCGGGAGTGGCGGCACCAGCGCCAAAACCTTCGCCGGCGCGCCGCGCGCGCGCCTGCGCGCGGGTGAGCCACCACAGGCCGAAGCCCAGCATGATGGCCGACGCGATGACCCCGAGCCCTGGGGCGGCAAATGGCGTTGTGCCGAAGAACGGCATCGGGATTGCGTTCTGGATCGCCGGCGTGCCAGGCAGCGCCGACATCGTAAAGGTCGAGGTGCCGAGCGCGATCGCCGCCGGCATCAACCGGCGCGGCACCGCGGCTGAACGAAACAACGCCTCGGCCATCGGCGCCAACACGAACAACGCAACGAACAGGCTCACGCCGCCATAGGTGACGATCCCACCCGCCAGCACGACGGCGAGGATCGCGCGCCGCTCGCCCAGGCGATCGCGCATGAATTCGGCGATCGCGGAGACGGCGCCGCAATCCTCCATCAGCTTGCCGAACAGAGCGCCGAGCAGAAACAACGGAAAGAACTGCGCCAGGAAGGCAGCAGTGCCGCCCATGAAGATCTGCGTCCAGCTTGCCAACAGTGGAAACCCGGCAAAGATCACGGCAATCAGCGCGCCGGCGGGCGCGAGCAACAACACGCTCCAGCCCCGATAAGCAAACCAGATCAGCAGGGCGAGGCCCACCAGGATGCCGAGGAGGCCCATGCTCACAGACCTTCAAGCAGCCGGTCGAGGTCAACAGAGGAGCGCTTACCGAGATCATCGCCGTGCGCCACCAGGAACGCGTCGGCGGCGCGCCGGCCTTCATCGCGCAGCATGCGCAGAAACGCCCATTCGGCGTTGAGTTTTGACGAGTAGCCGAGCTCGAGCATGATGGAGTTGCGCACCATGTGGATGCGCATGCCGGCCCAGGCGGCGCCCTCGGTATTGCCGGGGTCCGCAACCTGGCGCAGCAGCGCGATCATCTTCAGCTCCTTAAGGGTGACCGCGTTGAACGCCACTTCATTGACTCGGTCGAGGATCTCGCGAGCCGTGCGCGGCGTGCCGGGTCGCTCCATCGGGTTGATCGGAATGAAAATGGTGTCGTGCGATTCGCATTCGCGGATCAGCGGCGTGATCGTAGGATTGCCCGAATAGCCACCGTCCCAATAAGGCTCGCCGTCAATCTCGATGGCCTGGAACAACTGCGGCAGACAGGCCGAGGCGAGCAGTACCTGCGGGGTGATCTCGGCGTTGCGGAATACGCGGGCGCGACCGGTGTGCACGTTGGTAGCGGTGACAAACAATTTGATCGGCGCGCGCGCCAGCCGTTTGAAATCCACCAGATCGGCCAGGATCTGCTGCAGCGGATTGGTCGCCAGCGGCCCCAGGAAATACGGAGAGAACATGCGTGACATCAGATCCATGGTCACGAATGCGGGAGAGAAATCGAGCGTCCAGCGACCAAGCAGCACGTCAATTGGCCCACGTCGCAATGGGCTCAATTTCGCAGCATCCGAGACGCGGCGCCAAAACCGCTCCAGCGCTTCGCGCGCGCCGGCGGTGCCACCCGCCGCATGGCCGTCGATCAGCACGGCGGCGTTCATCGCTCCGGCCGAGGTGCCGGAAATACCGTCGATGCGCAGCCACGGCTCTTCGAGGAAGCGATCCAGCACGCCCCAGGTAAACGCCCCATGAGCACCGCCGCCCTGGAGCGCGAGGTCAACCAGGATTCCGGGGCGTTCCGTACGCTCGGTATCAGGAGCCGCCATCAGCATTGCCCTCGTCGCGCGTGTGCGGCGGGACTGTAACTGAAGTCCACGAGGCCGTCTGCACCGCGGTACAGGAACGTCAAATCGGCGCGCCAGGTACCTGCACCAAGGGGCAATTGCCGCGAAGGTATGATCTGATTAAATTATTCGCAGGCACCAGTCATGCATCGCAAATCGATCCCGTCTCGATGCGGCAAGCATCGAGCACGCAAAAAAAGGGAGAGTGTTAAATGTCTCTGTACAAATCGTTGTTGACCGCGGGCGTTGCGTCCGCCGGTCTCCTCGCCGGGCTCGGCATGCCGGCTGTCGCCCAGCAGGCGCAGGACGTCATCGGCAAGCTTGGCAATAACGAAGGCATTTTCGTCGACGGCAAGACGTTCGATATCGCCCGCGGCGCCGGAAAGGGTGATCCCTCGGCCGCGATCGCCAAGCTCGGCGCCAAGGAGGTCGGACCCGGCGCGATCATCTTCCGCGCGGGCGACAAGCTCTACCTGGTAGAGGGCCGCCCCGACGCATCGCCGCAGGCGATGAAGAATTTCCAGGACAATTGGGCCGTGTCCTACATGAAAGGCATGAAGGACTTCCAGGACAACTGGGCCGTGTCCTACATGAAGAATTTCCAGGACAACTGGAATGTCTCCTACATGAAAGGCGACAACCAGCCCTACGCGGCTGCCATGAAGAATTTCCAGGACAACTGGAATGTGTCGTTTCTGAAAGACTTCCAGGACAACTGGAACGTGTCCTATATGAAGAACTTCCAGGACAACTGGAATGTCTCCTACGCCAAGGACTTCCAGGACAACTGGAACGTTTCATACATGAACGCGGTGAAAAATTTCCAGGACAACTGGAATGTTTCCTACATGAAGAACTTCCAGGACAACTGGAACGTCTCCTATATGAAGCCGCTGAAGAATTTCCAGGACAACTGGAATATCTCCTACATGAAGGATGCACCGCAGAAACCGAGCGATGCTTTCATGAAGAGGTTCCAGGAACTCGAAGGCGACTATGTCCAATCCTTCCTCAAGGACTTCCAGGATAACTGGAACGTATCCTACATGAAGGCGCAGAAGGACTTCCAGGATAACTGGAACGTCTCGTACATGAAGGACTTCCAGGACAAGTGGAATACGTCCTACATGAAGACCGTGAAGGACTTCCAGGACAACTGGTCGACCTCGTACGCGAAGTAACGCTTGCTGCAGCAAGGCGCCGATGAGCCCCAAGGCTCATCGGCGCCTGCTGATTCGATCGCTCCCGCCAGACCTTGTTCCCCAGGAGGGCCGCTGCGCCATGTGTGAGTTCGTTTCGCGGCGCGCCCGCTCGGCTACGACCACAATCGCCCTCAGCGCCGTTGTTCTGGCATTCGTCGCCCTTCCTGCACCGGCGCAGGAGGCGCGCACCAACCGCATCCAAATCGAGTATGTGCCGCCCAAAAGCCCCGAGTACCAGAGCCTGTTGGATAGCCTGAAGGCGAACCATGGGCTCGAGAAGATGCAGGAGATATTCTCGCCGTTTCGCCTGCCAGGGGATTTGACCCTGCGCACCACGGAATGCGGAATGGCGAACGCCTGGTACCAGCGGCCGACAGTCACGATCTGCTACGAATATCTCAACGATATCCGCAAGAGCCTGCCGGCGGAGACGACGTCCCAGGGAATTACCCCCACAGACGCGGTTTTGGGGCAGTTCTTTTATGTGGTCGCGCACGAAATGGGCCACGCCATGTTCGACATGCTCAACGTGCCGCTGTGGGGGCGCGCCGAGGATGCGGCCGACCAGTTCGCCACCTTGATGATGCTGCAGTTCGGCAAGGACAGTGCGCGCCGGCTGATCGGCGGCGCCGCCTTCAGTTACAAGAACTACGTCAATAACCCGAAAGTGGTCGTGCCGCTCGAAGCGTTCTCGGAAGTGCACGGTGCGCCGATGCAGCGCTTCTATAATTTGCTGTGCATGGCCTACGGGGCCGACCGCGAGACGTTCGCCGATCTCGTCACCAACGGCTACCTGCCGCAGGCGCGCGCACGCAACTGCCGGGTGGAATTTGGGGAAGCCAACTTCGCTTTTCAGCAGACGATCCGGCCCTCGGTCGATCGGGATTTGGCCAAGAAGGTGATGGAGGGGGCGTGGCTTCCGGACGTGCTGGAGCATCCCGATCTGCCGCCGCCCGTACCGGAGCAGCCGAAGTAGCTAAAGCGCGATGAAATCGAGTTCGAGCAGGTTCCCAGAACTCGTCATTGCGAGGAGCCAACGGGTCCGGCCCGAAGTGGCCGGCCCGATGACAGGCTCCGCGACGAGGCAATCTAAAGCCCAGTGTTGTGGCCCCTGGATGGCTTCGCCTCGCTCGCAATGACGATGTATTTGGCTGGTGTCTTTTCAACCTCAACGCATCGTGGTTTAGCGCAGCTTCCCGAGGCGGATCAGCGAGAAATGACCCAGCGGCGGCATCGGCCGACGCTCGATCAGATGCACGTCGGGTGAGCGCTCGCACCAGCGTACGATCCGGGCGAACGGAAATTCCGGACGCCAGCCGAGCCCGCGCGCGATCGGGGCAAAGCAAAGCTCGAACAGGCGCCGCGGCCCGCGCTCGGCGCCGATGTGATTGACCAGAATGATCTCGCCGCCCGGCTTGGTCACGCGGGCGAACTCGGTCAAGACCGCGTCCGGGTTCGGGACCGCGGTGATGACATACTGGGCGACAAGGACGTCGAAATACGCGTCAGCAAAGCCGAGCCGCTCGGCATCCATGACCGCGAGGCAGGCGACGTTCTTGAGCCCGGCTTCGACCACGCGCTGGCGCGCCCGCCGCAGCATCGGCTCGGAAATGTCGACGCCGACGATCTGATTGCTTGGCGCGAAGTCGAGGAGCGAGATGCCGGTGCCGATGCCAACGTCGAGGATGCGGCCGCCGAGCTTTTCGGCCGCCTCGATCGACGCCTTGCGGCCATGGTCGAACACGCCGCCGAACACGATGTCGTAGATCGGCGCCCAGCGCGCATAGGCGCGATTGAGTGTTTGCTGATCGAGGGTGTCGCGATCGTGCGCGAATTTGTCTTTGTTCACGTGCGCGGCTCAGCCGCGCGCGGCGTGCGCTTCGGCGAGCTGGCGGCGCGGCGCAGCCTCCGCCTGGGCGACTGCGCTCTTGATGAAGCCGCCGCCCAGCACCCGCGCCTGTCCGGCGGGCGCGTCGTAGAACACGCAGGCCTGGCCAGGGGCCACGCCTTCCTCGCCGCAGGCGAGCTCGACCTCATAGTGCTCGCCCGGTCGCGTGAGCCAGGCAGACTGCGGCGGTCGCGTGGAGCGCACCTTGACGAAGACCTCGAGGCGGCCCGCCGCGAGCGCCTTGTCGATGGTGCCGTCGCCGAGCCAATTCACGTCGCGTAGATGCATCCGCAACGTCCGCAGCGCTGCACGGGGACCGACCACAACGCGGCGGTTGGCGGCGTCGAGGCGCACCACATAGAGCGGCTCGCCCGCCGCAATGCCGAGCCCGCGGCGCTGGCCTACGGTGAAATGGATGATGCCGGAATGGCGTCCAAGCACGTGGCCCTCGAGATCAACAATCTCGCCTGGATCGGCAGCGCCCGGCATCAGGCGCTCGATCACCTCGGTGTAGCGGCCGGTCGGCACGAAGCAGATGTCCTGGCTGTCGTGCTTGTCGGCGACTGACAGGCCGAACTGGCGCGCCAGCTCCCGCGTCTCCGCCTTGGTCTTGTCGCCCAACGGAAAGCGCAGTGTCGCGAGCTGCTCGCGGGTGGTGGCGAACAGGAAGTAGCTCTGGTCGCGCTCCTCCTCGCGGGCGCGGAACAGGGCACGCGTGCCGTCCTGCAGGCGATGAGAGGCAACGTAGTGGCCGGTCGCCAGCACCGCGGCACCGAGCTCGCGGGCGGTTCCTAACAGATCGTAAAACTTGATGGTCTGGTTGCAATCGACGCAGGGCACCGGCGTTTCGCCGGCGACGTAACTCTGCGCAAACCGGTCGATCACCGCTTCCTTGAAGCGGCTCTCATAATCGAGGACGTAATGCGGAATACCGATGCGCGCCGCGACGGCGCGGGCGTCGTAAATGTCCTGGCCGGCGCAGCAAGCCCCCTTGCGGTGGGTCGCGGCGCCATGGTCGTAAAGCTGCAGGGTGACGCCGACCACGTCATAGCCCTCGGCCTTGAGCAGCGCCGCGGTGACGGAGGAATCGACGCCTCCCGACATGGCAACAACCACGCGGGTGTCCTCAGGGCGCCCCTCGATTTCAAGCGAATTAAGCATCGCCTTACTATAGGTATCGAGCCGCCCGGCGGAAAGGACCTAAAACACCTTTAATGGTACTCACTTAGGCAAATTTTAAGCCGCTAACCGTAGAGTGTGGTCATCGAGTTCATCGTGCGTGAGTTCTCCATGACCGAGCCCCACCGCCCGAGGGTCAAATACGTCATCGGGCCCGACGGAAGCCCGCTGACCATCGCCGACCTGCCGGCGCCGGGCACCAAACGCTGGGTTATACGGCGCAAGGCGGAAGTCGTCGCCGCCGTGCGCGGTGGCCTGTTGTCGCTCGAAGAGGCGTGCAGCCGCTACACGCTCACCGTCGAGGAATTCCTGGCCTGGCAATATTCCATCGACCAGCACGGCCTCGCCGGCCTGCGCACCACGCGCATTCAGCAATACCGGCAGTAACTCTCAACTAATCCTGCTTTTGGAAGCTGCAGCTCAGTAGAGCCGACCGGCCGTGCGCCCCCTCCCCCCGCGAGCGAAGCGAGTGGCGGGGAGGGATGGGGTGGGGGGCTCTTCTTGTAGTTCAACCAGTCTGAGAGTCAGCTCGCCCCACCCCCTGCCTTCGCCGAAGCGAAGCCGCTTCGGCTTCGCGCAGGCAGGCCGACCCCTCCCCGCGCGCTGCGCGCGGAGGAGGGGAGACGTTCCTTATCCGACGTCAGTCGAATGGATCCGCCGCTGGGGCTCGTCCTTGCTGCGCTGGTTGCGGGCCGTGAGTTTGTTGAGCGCACCCAGATAGGCCTTGGCTGAGGCAACAAGCGTATCGGGATCGGCGCCACGCGCAGTCACCGCACGGCCATCCTCGGAGAGCCGCACCGACACCTCGGCCTGCGCATCGGTACCCTCGGTCACGGCGTGCACCTGATAGAGTTCGAGCACCGCGTCGTGCGGCACCATCGCCTTGATGCAGTTGAAGGTGGCGTCCACTGGGCCATTGCCTTCGCACTCCTCGATCATGGCGCGGCCATCGAGGTCGAGCTTCATGGTGGCGCGTTGCGGCCCGCGCGTGCCGGCAATGATGGAGAGCGAGACGAGCTTGATGCGGTCCTGAGCGTGGGCGATTTCCTCATCGACCAGCGCCTCGATGTCCTCGTCGTAGACGTGCTTCTTGCGATCCGCCAACGCCTTGAAGCGCACGAAGGCATCATCGAGCTGGTTGCCGGAGAGCTCATAGCCCAGCTCTTCCAGCTTGTGCTGGAAGGCGTGGCGGCCGGAATGCTTGCCCATCACCAGCGAGGTCTGTTTCACGCCGACACTCTCGGGCGTCATGATCTCGTAGGTCTGGGTGTGCTTGAGCATCCCGTCCTGATGAATACCGCTCTCGTGTGCGAACGCGTTCCGACCGACGATGGCCTTGTTGTACTGCACCGGAAACGAGGTCGCGGCCGAGACCAATTTGGAGGCGCGCGTGAGCATGGTCGCGTCGATGCCAGTCCAATATGGCAGCACGTCGTTGCGCACCCGCATCGCCATCACGACTTCCTCGAGCGCGGCGTTGCCGGCACGCTCGCCGATGCCGTTGACCGTGCACTCGATCTGGCGCGCGCCTGCGCGTACGCCGGCGAGCGAGTTGGCGACCGCCATGCCGAGGTCGTTGTGACAGTGCACCGAGAAACGCGCCTGGTCGGAGTTGGGCACCCGCTCGCGCACCATCTTGATCAACTCGAAATACTCGTCCGGTGTGGCGTAGCCTACCGTATCCGGAATGTTGATGGTGGTGGCGCCGGCATTGATCGCCCCTTCGACACAGCGGCAGAGGAAATCGTGCTCGGTGCGGGTGCCGTCCTCGCTCGACCACTCGACGTCGTCGGTGTGGTTGCGGGCGCGGGTCACCTGCGCAATCACCATCTCGTAGACCTCATGCGGCTCCTTCTGCAGCTTCCACTTCATGTGCACCGGCGAGGTGGACAGGAAGGTGTGGATGCGGCCGCGGCGCGCCGGCTTGATCGCCTCGGCGCAGCGGTCGATATCCTTGAAGCCGGCACGGGCAAGCCCGCAGACCACCGCGTTGCGGGTGCGGCGGGCGATCTCCTGCACCGCGGCAAAGTCCCCATCGGAGGCGATCGGGAAACCGGCCTCGATGATGTCGACGCCCATAGTGTCGAGCAGCTCGGCGACCTCGAGCTTCTCGTCGTGGGTCATGGTCGCGCCCGGGCACTGTTCGCCGTCGCGCAAGGTGGTGTCGAAGATGACGACGCGGTCCTTTTCGGATGATGCGGTCGTGCTCATGAACTGGGTTCCTTCATTGGCTATGCGCCGCTCGGCGCTTGAGGGCTATCCTTGCGAGACCCCCTGAGCGCCCAGGCACAAATGCCCTGCCGGCCCTCAGGGGCAGCTAAGAAGGAGCCCGCCAAGAATGAGGGCAGCCGCCGGCCGAGCCAGTTCGGCTCCCGGTGCGATCGCGCAAATCGGCTCGCGCAATGTCATCTTGCCCTCTTCGGCCCGGGGCCACGCCGCCGGGTACCGGCCCTTCTAGCTGAACAGGGGCTGCTCCGGCAAGGCCCTGGTATATGATGCGCTTAACCGCCAAGGAGGACGCCATGATCGTCGAATACGTGCTGTTCAAGAGCCCGCCCGGCAAGAGCCGGGAGCAGATCCTGGCCGACGCCAAGCTGACCGTGCCGAAATGGCGGGCCAACAAGGAACTCGTGCGCAAGCACTACATCGAGAGCGACGACGGCGACGGCGGCGCGTTCTACATCTGGCCGTCGCGCGAGGCGGCAGAACGCGGCCACGACGCGGCATGGCGGGCGGGCGTCGAGCGGCGCACCGGCTCGCCCCCGGTGATCCGCTATTTCGATTTGCTGATGATCGTCGACAACGAGGCCGGCAAGGTGACCGAGTATCCGGCCAACGCGGAGGCTCTTGCGGCGGCGAAGTAGGCCGGTGCTGCCTATGCGAACGCGTGCTCCAAATACGCAACGATGAACGGCGGCATCATCGGATCGAAGTCCGCACGACCGCGCACCATGCGGATGTCGTCTAGCTCCGGATGCTTTTCGCTCACAAGGTGCGCACGGATGCGTGCCTCGAGGTGATCGGCAGGTGCGTGCGACTGCAGGACGCGAATGAGAGCGAGGCGCCGGCCATCCAACACGGCTGTCCAGCCCGGCGCGGGGTCGAAGTCACTCCCGGTAAGGCCGGTTTCTTCCGCGACCTCGCGGGCGATGTTCCCCATAAGATCGACGTCTTGGCCGACCACATCATCGGGTTCAGGCGTGCCGGCGGGAAAATAAATCTTGCCGGCATTGGCCGTGTGCGAACCCATGACACCGAGCACGAAGGCCCCATCCGCGGTGCGGATCGCCCCCATGGCGAAGCAGTTGATCACTGTGCGATCGGGAAAGTCCCAATCGCGCCAAGCAAGGAAGTCGGCGAAGTCGGTTGCGAAATAGGTGCCGCGCAGGGCACGGTTTGCCATCGACCAGTCGTTAACCAGTAAGATACGCCCATTCCAAAGCGCCGGTGTCTGCGCCTGCTTGGCGGCAAAATGCGCTGCGATCTCGGCCCGGCGCTCCTGCGCAAACCGCCACTCGCGCGGAGCAAAAGTAAATGCGACGTCGTCGAGCGGGACGACGGAAATCTCGCTCATGTTCTACAACTATGATTGCGTGCTGATAGCTACCGGTTCAGCATTCCGGTCTTGCTGTTGGCCTGATCGACAAACCGGTTTGTATAAGTCTTTGACAAGTCGATATGGGCCTTGGCGACCTCGGGAACCGATTGGCTGAACACGGCCAGCACCGCCTCGGCGCCCTTCGGATCCATGCGGCCGGCTGTCGAATACATCGGCATCGTGTTCTTGAGCGCGGCGAGATAGAGCGCCTTGTCGGCGCCGACGAGATCATCCGGCATCTTGGCCATGACCTCTTCGGGCGAGTGCGAGGCGAGCCATTTCAGCGTCGCCACGATGGCGTTGGTGAGCGCCTGGGTTTCCTTCTCGTGGCGGGTGATCCAATCGCTGCGGCTGTAGAGTGCGCCACCCGGATATTCGCCGCCGAATACGTCGACGGTGTCCTTCTGGGTGCGCGTGTCGCTGAGAATCTTGAGGTCCTTGTTCTTGCCCTGCAGCAGCGTGATTGCCGGATCAAGCATGACGGCGGCATCGACCGTGCCCTGCTCCATGGCGGCGACCGCCGTGGCCTCAAGCCCGATGCCGATCACGGCGACACTATTGGGGTCGACGCCATTCTTGCTCAGCAAATACTTCAGAAAGAAATCGGTCGAGGAGCCGGGCGCGCTGACGCCGACCTTCTTGCCGGCCAAGTCCTTGATGCTGGTAATCGCGGTCTGCTTCGGCGCCACGACCAACACCAAACCAGGGAAGCGGTCATAAACAACAAACGCCTCGAGCGGCTGGTTCTTGGCGGCGAGGTTGACGCAGTGATCGAAATACCCGGACACCACGTCGGCGCTGCCGCCCAACACCGCGGTGAGCGCCTGCGAGCCGCCCTTGAAGTTGATCAACTCGACGTCGAGGCCGTTCTTCTTATATTCACCGAGCTGCTGCGCCAACATGGTCGGCAGATAACATAGGCATCCGGCGCCGCCGACGGCGATCGTGACCTTGCTCTGCGCGAGCGCGGCCCCCGAGGCCAGCACCAGCGCACTGAGCGCAAGCAACACGCGTCGAAGAAGATTCATCATCGGCTCCTCCCAAAAACGGGGCCACCATAGTCCAATCGCTAGGCCGAGTCCCGCATCCCACAGCCCTCGTCCTGAGGAGCCTTGGCCCGTTGGGCCAAGGCGTCTCGAAGGACGGCCGCGGGCGAGGGCGGTGTGCTTGGCCATCCTTCGAGACGCACGCGGGCACGGCCCGCGTGCGTCTCAGGATGAGGTTCCAAGATTACAAGCTATGCGTCTCCGCCGCAGGCCGCCAGACCAGCAAGCGCCGTTCGGCCATGGTGACCAGGCCGTCGATGACCAGTACGAAGGCCGCGAGCACCAGCATGCCGGCAAATACACCAGCGACGTCAAACACGCCTTCCGCCTGCTGGATCAGGTAGCCGAGCCCGGCCGCCGAGCCGAGATATTCCCCGACCACCGCGCCAACCACCGCGAAGCCGACCGACGTGTGCAGCGAGGAGAACATCCACGACAGGGCCGAAGGCCAGTACACGTGGCGCATGAGCGCGCGGTCATTCATGCCGAGCATGCGGGCATTGGCCAGGATGGTGGGGCTCACCTCGCGCACGCCCTGATAGACGTTGAAGAACACGATGAAGAACACCAGCGTGATGCCGAGCGCGATCTTGGAGGCGGCACCGAGGCCGAACCACAGCGCAAAGATCGGCGCCAGCACCACGCGCGGCAGCGCGTTGATCATCTTGACGTACGGATCAAACACGGCGGCGACGACCGGCTGGCGCGCAAACCAGAAGCCGATGATCACGCCGGCCGCCGAGCCGATGATGAATGCCATCATGGCTTCGTAGAGCGTGATCCAGAGATGACGCCAGACCGTGCCTTCGACAAACCATTTGATGATGCGCAATGCAACATCCACCGGCGTCGAGAAGAAGAATGGCGGCAGCAGGTATGAGCCGCCGATCGGCACGCTGGTGCCGATCTCCCATACCGAGATGGTCAGCACGCCGACCAGGAGCTGCAGCAGGATCAGTTTGCCGCGATGCATGTTCACCCGCCTCCGGTTTGCGCATAGCCCTTGAGCACTTCGCCCTTGAGCACCTGCCAGATATCGCGATGCAGCGCGCGGAATGCCGGCTCGACCTTGACCTCAGCAATATCGCGCGGGCGAGGCAGCGTGACTGGCCAATCGCCGATAATGCGCGAGGCGGGTCCCGCCGACATGATCACGACCCGATCGGCTAGCGCGATCGCCTCGTCGAGATCGTGGGTCACGAACAGCACCGCCTTGCGGTCAGTGCTCCAGAGCTCAAGCAACAGGTTGCCCATGATCTGCCGGGTCTGCGCATCCAGCGGCCCGAACGGCTCGTCCATCAACAGGATTTTCGGGTCGCGGATCAGCACCTGGGCAAGGCCGACGCGCTTCCTCTGGCCGCCCGAGAGCATGTGCGGATAGCGGTTGCCGAAGGCGCCCAGCCCTACTCGGGTGAGCCAAGCTTGGGCGCGCTCGCGTGCCTGCCGGCGCGAAACCCCCGCGGTCTCGAGCCCTATCGCCACGTTGTCGAGCGCGGTTTTCCAGGGGAACAGCGCGTCCGCCTGGAACAGGTAACCGGCGTCGCGATTGAGCGCGGTCAGCGGTACCCCGGCCTTGCGAACCACGCCGGCGGCCGGCGGCTGCAGACCTGCGGCGACGTTGAGCAATGTCGACTTGCCGCAACCGGTAGGCCCAACAATCGCGACGAACTCGCCGTCCGCGACACTGAGCGTAGCGCCCTCGACGGCCGTGTAGATCCCGCCATCGGCCAGACGGAATGCCACCGTCACGCCGTCCAGATCGAGCGCCCCTCGCATGCACGTCCTCCCACCGGCAACCTAGAGCATCGACCGCGACCCTGGGAATAGCCGGGTTGCCAATCGGGCCGCCTGCCCTCATCGTGACCGCATGCAGCCGGCGATTTCGCTGATCGACGTGACCAAACGTTATGGTGACGCGCCACCGGCCCTGGCGCGTGCGAATGTGCGCGTCGGTACGCGCGAGTTCCTGGCCGTCGTGGGCGGGTCCGGGTCAGGTAAGACAACACTGCTCCGACTAATCAACCGGCTCTCCGAGCCCACCGAAGGGGTTGTGCTGGTGCGTGGGACCAACGTCCAGGAGATGGATGCCATCACGCTCCGCCGGAGCATCGGTTATGTGTTTCAGGGCGTCGGCCTGTTCCCCCACCTGACGGTGGCCGAGAACATCACGATCACACCAAAGCTGCTGCGCTGGGCTACGGCTCGCCAGCAGGCACGCGCCGCCGAACTGTTGAACCTAGTACGGCTTGACGCGAGCTACGCCTCACGCTTGCCGCATGAGCTCTCGGGCGGCGAGCGCCAGCGCGTCGGCGTCGCGCGCGCCTTGGCGGCCGAGCCGGATATCGTATTGATGGACGAACCGTTCGGCGCGCTTGATCCGCTCACCCGCGACGCGCTGGGCGGCGACTATCGCCGCATGCACGACACACTCGGATTGACCAGCATCATGATCACGCACGACATGCTGGAAGCGATGCTGCTCGCCGACCGGATCATCGTGATGCAACGCGGTCAACTGATCGCTGAAGGTGCGCCGGCGGCCTTGCTGCAGCATGAGCACCCCTACGTGCGTGAGTTGATGGCGACGCCGCGCCGCCAGGCGGAACGGCTCGCCGCGTTCCTCGACGCCCGGACGTCCTGATGGATCCACATCTGAGCGAAGCGCTCAAACTCCTGCCGGACTATTTCGGCAATCATGTGCTCGTCAGCATGACCGCGTTGGCCCTGGGCCTGATCGTAAGTCTGCCGCTCGCCTTCGTCTGTCTGCGTCGCCCCACCTTGCGCGCCACCCTGCTGACCCTGACCAGCATCGTACAAACAGTGCCGGGTTTGGCGCTGCTCGCGCTGTTCTATCCGTTGCTACTCGGTGCGGCGTCGCTTTCGGCACGCTGGTTCGGCGTGAGTTTCTCTGCGCTCGGCTTTCTGCCCGCCGTACTGGCGCTGGCGCTCTACAGCATGCTGCCGATCCTGCGTAACACAATCACCGGGCTGACCGGCATTGAGGCGGCAATCACTGAAGCCGCTCAGGGCGTCGGCATGACCCGGCTGCAGTCACTCCGCATGGTCGAGGTGCCGCTCGCATTACCGGTGATCATGGCTGGCATCCGTACCTCGGCAGTGTGGGTCATCGGAACGGCGACGCTCTCGACGCCGATCGGGCAGACGAGCCTTGGCAACTACATCTTCGCTGGCCTGCAGACGCAGAACTGGATCTTCGTGTTGTTCGGCTGCATCGCCGCGGCCCTGCTGGCGCTCGCGACCGATCAGCTGCTGGCGCTGATCGAAAGCGGCATCGGCGATCGCCGGCAACGGCGCGTCGTAAGTGGAGTGGCTGGCCTCGCCGTGATCATCGCGCTGGCGTTCCTGTCAACGCTGTCGCGCGCAACGCCGACTTATCTGGTCGGCGCAAAACCCTTTTCCGAGCAATACATCCTCGCTGCCTTGATCAAAGAGCGGCTGAACGCGAACGGCCTTTCAGCAGGCGAGCGCACGGGGCTCGGATCAGCCGTCATCCTGGATGCGCTTGCGGCCAACGAGATCGACGCTTACGTCGATTACACGGGCACGATCTGGGCGAACCAGATGCATCGCATCGATATCGAACCGCGTGCCCAGGTATTGGCGGACGTAGGCTCGTGGCTCAAGCGCGAGCGCAACGTCACACTGCTCGGCGATCTCGGGTTTGACAATGCCTATGCCCTGGCGATGCGCAAATCGCGCGCGAATGAGCTCGGCGTTCGTTCACTTGCCGATCTGGCTGCGGTCGCTCCCAAGCTCGTCGTCGCCGGCGACTACGAGTTCTTTCAACGGCCCGAGTGGGCCGCGCTGCGCAAGGCTTACGGACTATCGTTTCGCGCACAGCGGCAGATGCAGGCCGAGTTCATGTATCCGGCGATCGCCGCCGGCGAGGTTGACGTGATCGCGGCTTACACCAGCGACGGCCGCATCGCGCAGTACGGTCTTGACGTCCTGCCCGACCCCAAACAGGCGATTCCGCCCTATGACGCAATCTTGCTGATCGCACCCAAGCGCGCCGGCGACCAGCGTTTCATTGAAGCGTTGCAGCCGCTCATCGGTGCGATCAATGTCACGCTGATGCGCGACGCCAACGCCCGTGCCAGCGCCGACGGTACCTCACCTGACCGGGTCGCAAGCTGGATGTGGGAGCAAATCGAGAAGGCGCGTTAGATCAGATCACGCCGTCGCTGCCGCCGATGTCCCAGCCTCGTCGCGCAGCCCATAGGCCGTTTGCACGGCGGCGAAACCGGCGACCTCGAACTCACCCAGTTCTTCCATCTCGGCTGGGGATTGCTCGGCGAACTTCGCCGAGGCGATCACGGTGCGACCGAGCCTCGCAGCGACTTTTTCCAGCCGCGCCGCGAGGTTCACGGCTGGACCGATGCAGGTGAAATCGAGCCGGCCGGGGGCGCCGATGTTGCCATAGAGGACTTCGCCTACGTGCAGCGCCAACCCGAAGCGCAGCGGCTGCCCATATTCGGCCCCGCTCTCCTGGCTCAAGCTCGCGACCTTACTACGCGCATCGCGGGCCGCGCTGAGCACGCGGCCGCAGACCTCATCGAGATCGGAATTATCTGATGCGGCCGGAAAGATGGCGAGCATGCCATCCCCCATGAACTTCAACACCTCGCCTCCGTGGTCGCGGACGGCCGGGACCTGGCATTCGAAATAACGGTTCAGCACGTCAACAACGGTTTCCGCCGGTAGACGGTCGGATAGCGCCGTGAAGCCGCGCATATCGGAAAGCCAGATCGCCGCGTGCATCTTCTCGGCGTGTCCGCGCCGGATCTGTCCCGCGAGGATGCGCGGCCCGGCGTTGTTGCCCACGTAAGTGTCGAGCAGATTGCCGGCCGTTCGCTGCAGCGCGCGAATTTCCGCGACCCGGGCAAATGCTGGAAGGATGCACTGGATCGCGGCGAAGTGCGTGTCGGTGAAACCGCCCGGGTTTCTGGTCGACCAAGTCGCGCAGTGGAGAGAGCCGTCCGTGAACACGAGCGGCACAGCGACATAATCGGTCACGCCGTCGGCGCGCATCTCGGTCAGGAATGGGATTTCACCTTCGGCGGCAGGGCTCGTCAGCCGATAGCGCACCGGCTTCGCCGTTTCGTAGACAGTTACGATTGGGCTCTTGATGTATTCGTCCGTCGTCGTGATCGCGTGTGGCGCGGTTCGCACGACAACATCCGTCCCCACGCGCCAGACGAAACTGCGGCCAAATACGTCAGGATGCAAGGTGCGCACGAAGATGCCCACCCGCCATAACGGGATCCCGCAGGCGAGAAGATCTTCACATAGCTTTTTGAGGACGTCGGCGGCTTCGGGCGCCGACCGCGCACCGTCGGCAAGCCACGCGACAAGTTCAGAGACCGACCCGGCCATGGCTCTTCACCTGACAGGTGCGGGCGCCGGCGCGACTCTCTGGGTTTTATAATCGAACAGAGAGTCGCGGTACCTGCCCGTTAGAGCTGCTTGAGGAGATTGTCCGCGCCTGACAGATCCGCCTTGCCGGGCGCTTCCTCGACATTAAGCTTCTTCACCACGCCGTCCTCGACCAGCATCGAGTACCGCTTCGAGCGAACCCCGAGGCCCATGCCGGAGCCGTCGATCCAGAGGTCGATCGCCTTGGCGAAATCCCCGTTGCCGTCAGACAGAAACTCGATCTTGTCCGCACCGGTCGCTTTCTTCCACGCATCCATCACGAACACATCGTTGACGCCGGTGACCGCGATGGCATCGACGCCTTTGGCGGTGATGGCATCGGCGCTCTTCACATACCCGGGCAAGTGGTTCTTGTGGCACGTCGGCGTGAATGCTCCGGGAACCGCGAACAGCACGACCTTCTTGCCTTTGAAAACATCATCGGTGGTTTTCACCGCCGGTCCTTCCGCCGTCATCACTCGGAATTTGGCTTCGGGCAATCGATCACCCACCTTGATCATGGGACGCGTTCCTTTGGTTGAACAATGCGGCGCATCCGGTGTTCCGGAGCGCGGCTAAACTAGAGCATTGAAGCGAGCGAAACCAGCGCTGCCGCTAAGACGCTATTCCAGCTTGGTCTTGACCTCGATCGCCGAGCGACCCGCCGCTGCGGTGAGCGTCAGCACGGCGCCATGCGGGTCCGCGCCCGGCGGCAGGCCGTCGAGATCGAAGGCGAATCGCTGCAGGCCCGACGGAGCACCGGCAATCGGCATGGGCACGGGTAACGCCCATTCGGGGCTGGGTCCTTCGGCAAACAGATCGACCTGCTCACCCGCCGGGGCGGCGACGTCGACGATTACGCGCGTAAAACGCGCGCCCGGCTCCTCATGAACGCTGCGAACCGCCAGGAGGGCGCTGTCGCCCACGCTAGCGGGTTTCGGCACGCGCGATTCTGCGGCGGCGAGGGTTTCGTTGGTGGATGACTCCGCGCCTGCGGCAAGCGGCAGCTCGAGGCTTGCTTCCGCCGGCACGCACAGTTTCTCGCAGATGGCGTATTCGAGTTTCAGCCGCAGCGTCACCGGTTTGGTGGCATCCTTCGCCTGAACCTGCACAGGCAAGACGACACCTTTCGAATAGCCGATCGATTGCCCACCGCCATCATCAAAGCGATGCGGCGTGGGCCATTCGACAGTGGCTCGTTCGACATTCGTCGACCCCGCAAAATCGAAGCGCGGAGGCACACCGGAGTCTCCTGGATAGCGCCAATAGGTCTTCCAACCGGGCGCCAGCCTGATTTCGATACCGGCGCGCAACGGCGCATCGCCGACAGACTGGGTGTTGCCTGCAATCAGCCGAACCGCGGAACGTGCATCCCCGTCCCACGCGGACCCGTCTGCCGCATGGGCGTGCGCCGCGATTAAAAAAGCCGCAACGCCCAGTCCCACTGCGCCGATCTGACGCGATCCCATAGCGTTCATATATTCCATTTACTGGTGCAGCGCCGCGACTGGAACTGAATTCGGCGTGAGTGCTTAGTGAAAATGGTTCCGTCCGCAGACGGAGCGGAGTAATATTTAACGATGAAACTTGCAACCAAGTCCCCGAAGGGGCGCCGCGGCTTCCTCGATGGCCAGATGCTGATCGCCATGCCCAGCATGCGTGATGAGCGCTTCGCCCGGACGCTGATTTATATGTGCGCGCATTCCTCCGAAGGAGCCATGGGCATCGTGGTCAATCAGCCGGCGCCGGACATCAACTTCCCTGACCTGCTGGTGAAGCTCGACGTCATTCCAGCGGCCGAGCGTATCCAATTGCCGCGACGAGCCGGCACCATCAAAGTGCTCAAGGGCGGGCCAGTCGAAACCCAGCGCGGGTTCGTTCTGCACTCCGCCGACTTTTTCATCGAGAACTCCACGCTCCCAATCGACGAAGGCATCTGTCTCACCGCGACACTCGATATTCTCAAAGCCATCGCCCGCGACGAGGGTCCGGCAAGCGCGGTCCTCGCGCTCGGTTACGCCGGCTGGGCGCCGGGGCAGCTCGAGACCGAGATCCAAAGCAATGGCTGGCTGCACTGCACGGCCGATCCCGAGCTGGTGTTCGGCACCGATACCGGCGGCAAGTACGAAAAAGCCATGGGCAAGCTCGGCGTCGATCTCGGCATGCTGTCGAGCGAAGCCGGCCACGCCTGAAGCAAAGCAGCGCAAACTCCAGCTCACCGCAGGCGTTCGAGCACGCTGACGTAGTTTGCGACGGCTGCGCCTCCCATATTGAATACGCCGCCGAGCTGCGCGCCATTGATTTGAATGGGCGCCGGCATGTCGCCGCACAGTTGCCGGGCGGAGAGAACATGCATTGAGACGCCCGTCGCCCCGATCGGGTGCCCCTTGGCTTTCAGCCCGCCCGACGGATTGACTGGAAGTCGTCCGTCGACTTGCGTCCATCCCTCCAGGGCGGCGACGGCGCCGCGACCCTCGGCCGTCAATCCGATCGCTTCGTATTCGATCAGCTCTGCGATCGTGAAACAGTCGTGCGTTTCGACAAATGAGAGGTCTTCGAGTTGAACGCGGGCGCCGCCGAGGGCCTGTTGCCAGGCAAGCGCGCAGCCTTCAAATTTTAAGATGTCGCGTTTCGACATCGGCAAAAAGTCCTGCACGTGAGATAGTCCACGAAACACCACAGCCCGGCGCATGGCGAGCGCCGTGGTGATGTCCGTCAACACAATTGCGGCAGCGCCGTCGGAGACCGGTGAGCAATCTGTTCGCTTGAGCGGCCCGGCGACAAATGGGTTCTTGTCGCTTTCGTTACGACAGAAGTCGAAGCCGAGATCCTTGCGGATCTGAGCCAAAGGGTTGCTCGCACCGTTCTTGTGATTTTTCGCGGCGATCGCGGCCAGGGCATCCGACTGATCGCCGTATTTCTGGAAATATCGACCGGCGATTTGTCCAAACAATCCCGCAAAGCCCCCTTCAACGCCACTCTCCTCCTGCAAGTAGGAGGCGCGCAGCAGGTTTCGGCCGACCTCATCTGACGGGGTTCTCGACATCTGCTCGACGCCGACAACGAGCACCAGCTTCGCCTTCCCGGCCAAGATCGATTTGATACCCTGGTGAATGGCGGCAGATCCCGTCGCACAGGCATTCTCCACCCGCGTTGCCGGCTTGAAACGTAAGTCTTCGCTCGCCTGATGCACGAGAGACGCCGTAAAGTCCTGTGCGGAAAATCCCGCATTGAAGTGTCCCAACAACACCTCGTCGATGTCCGCGGCACCGATACCCGCGTGTTCGAGCGCTTGCCGCGCCGTTTTGACAATGAGGCTCTCGACCGTTTCAGTATCGAACTTTCCGAACGGAGAGTGGGCCCAGCCGACGATCGCGACGTTCACGATTTGACGCCTTCCTGGTTGGCGAGATCCGATGCGCTCAGCATTTCGCGTAACTCGCGCTTCAACACCTTGCCGTAATTGTTCTTCGGGAGCGAGTCGATGAACACGTAACGCTTTGGTCGTTTGAAACGTGCGATGCGCTCCAGACAATAGGCGTCAAGCGCGTTCTCCGCGACGGCTGTGCCAGGCGAGCGGACCACGCACGCGACCACCACCTCGCCCCATTCGGCGTCAGGCTGTCCGACCACCGACACCTCATGAACATCGGGATGAGTCTGCAGCACTTCCTCGACCTCGCGCGGATAGATGTTCGACCCTCCCGAGATGATGAGATCCTTGGTGCGGTCCTTCAAGGTAAGGTATCCGTGCTGATCAAAGACGCCGACGTCGCCGGTGTGCAGGCGGCCGCCGCGGAGCGTGTCCTGTGAAGCTGCCGGATCGTTCCAATAACCCGTCATAACGGTTGGTCCGCGGCACACGATCTCGCCCTCTTGCCCGGGCGCCAGCGGCCGATCATCCTGATCATGAACGGCGACCTCCATGAAGCCGAACGGCCGCCCGACGGATCCCAGACGCTCCATCCACAACGGATGATCGCTCGCCGCGATCTCGCTGCGCGACAGGGTCGTGATCGTCATCGGGGTTTCGCCCTGGCCGTAGATCTGTGCAAGCCGCGGCCCAAATACTCGAAACGCTTCGATGAGATCGGCGACATACATTGGGCCACCGCCATAGATGATGGTCCTAAACCCGCTCACGTCGGCGCCATTCGCCGCACCGACCAGCCTGCGCACCATTGTGGGTGCCGCGAACAGCGACAATCGCTTCCACCGGTCGGCAGCTCGCAGGACTTCGTCCGGCTCGAAGCCATGCGAGGCCGGGATAACGTTCACACCGAGCCGCATCACGTGAGCCATCAGATAGAGCCCGGAACCGTGGCTCATCGGCGCAGCGTGAAACAGAACATCGCCCGGCGCGACCTGGTCGACCTCTGCCAGATAGGCGTATGACGCGGCCGCAAGATTCCGATGGGAGAGATACGCCCCCTTCGGCCGGCCCGTGGTGCCGCTGGTGTAGAAGAGCCAGGCCAGGTCACCGGCATCGCGTGGAACGGCCGCGATCGGCTCCGCAGCGAGCATCCGGTCGAACTCGGGGCTGTCCAGGACGACAAGCTTCAGGTCGCCATATACCGGTACCTGATCGGCGAGATCCGCTGATACGAACGCGAGACCGGCACCGGCATGTTCGAGGATGTAGCTGAACTCGGACGGATGCAGCTTGGCATTGACCGGGACGACGGCCGCGCCGGCGAGCCAGACCGCATACATGGTTTCGACATAGGACGGGCAGTTCTTGGCGATGATCGCAACCCGCGCTCCAGGCACAATTGCGTATCGCTCGCGCAGCGCGCCTGCCCGGCGTGCGGCGCGTTGGGCGAGTTCGCCATAGCGCAGCACCAAGTCATCGCCGTAGCCGACCGCCGGTGCCTCCGGGTGCGACCGTCCACACCGCTCAAGCCACAGTCCGATGTTCATCAGCAGTGACTCACCCTACGGAGCGCCTTGCCCTGCATGATCATGCGCACAGCGCTCCTCGCGATACCGCTTCATCTCGGCAAACAACGGCATCCGGTCAAGCGCCGCGGTCTCGCCAGAAAACTCGCGATAAAGCGAGGCAACGTTGATGATGATGCGCTCGGGATCGAGCCAAGTCGAGAACCGGTCGAGACTGATGCGACGCGCCGCGTCCTGGAAAGGCACGCTATTGTCGAAATGGCGGCGCGCTTCGGTCTTCACGAACGTGAGGTAGGCTTTCATTTCGCGAACGGCCGATTTGTCAGCGATCGGTCCATGGCCAGGAACGATGATATCGACGTCAAGGTCGAGGATGTAATCGCAAGCCTTGATCCAGTTGTCGACTGGCCCTTCCCAGATCACCGGATGGCCGCCCACGAACAGCAAGTCCCCGGTGTAGAGAACGCGCTCGCGTGGCAGATGCACGAGGATATCGCCGCGGCTGTGCGCCGTGCCAAGGTAGGTCAGGACGAGGTGCTTGTCGCCGACTTTGAGCTCGAGCCGATTGTCGAACATGACCGTCGGCGGTGTGCTGACCAGGCCGCGGAAATCGAACCGCTGCCACATGATCTCATGAGCAAACGCGCCGCCCTCCCCCAACTCCTTCCAACTCATCGCACGAGCCGCTGCGCGCTCCGGTGTCGCCTCGGCATATTCCTCGGCACAGGCACGGCAAGCAATGATCTCGGCGCCGTCGACCAGCTGGTTGCCGAACGTGTGATCGCCATTGGCGTGGGTGTTCACCAGCTTGCGGATATTGCGGGCCGCCGGCACCGCGTCACGCATGGTCTTCAGCATGGCCGCCGTGAGCGGCAGATCGAACAGCGTGTCGACCAGCAGCGTCTGTTCGCCGTCTTGCACGAGCCCGGCATTGCTCCAGCCCCAGCTGCCGTCCGGCTGCAGATAGGCGAAGCAGCCGTTGCCGAGATCGTGCAGGCCCTTAGTGTATTGCCACTTCGGCATCCTGTTTCCTTCTCCAATCAGTTATTCCGCGCGGTTTCGATTCAGTGTCGTTGGATGAATGACGAAAACGAACTTTCAAACGACCTTGGATGTCGCCCCAGCAGCATGCCGAGCACCCGCCCGTTCCCCAGAAGCCCGTGCCGGTCATAAAATGCGTACATTGCGCGCGCCTCATTCTTTGACTCGGCCGACAGATTGCGCCCGGCGAGGGCCTCATCCGCGGTTCCGGCGATGGCCTTGACCGTTGTCTTTGTAACTTCCGACGCGATTGCAGCCATGTCCTGGAAGCTCAACGCATTCGCTCCAGCCAACTCGTAGGTTGCGAATTCATGATCATCTTGCAGCAGCACGTTCGCAACCGCTTCACTCAGATCCTCGGTGTCCACAGGATTGAATGGCTTAGTCGTGCTGAACGGTGGCCGAAACGCCATTTCTTGTGGGCGGAAGTAGAGAAATGGCGTCGTCACATACATGGCGGGCTGGACGATGGTCCACCGGAGCGGCGATCCTCTCACCAGTCGCTCGACATTGGCCTTGCGAATGTGATGAGGCATTTCCGGCGTGTCGGCGTGAAGGACTGAATGATAGACAAACCGTTCGACTTTCATTTTGATCGACGCGTTGATCGCATTGGCGGCGTACGCCACTTCCGACATCGAAAACAGCGGTGGAATGAAATGCACGACCTTGGCGCCGGAAAAAGCCTTCTCCAACGCGTCGGCATTCGCCAAGTCTGCGACCACGGGGCGATGCGCCGGCGAAATGCCTGCGGCGCGGTTCTCTGAGCGCACCAGAGCCCGCGCCGAGATCCGGCGCCTCTCAAGCTCGATCAGGAGTTGATGGCCGGTGCGACCTGCTGCGCCGATGACAACCAGTTCTTCGCCATTCAGCATCATCGGTTTCTCTCTTCGCCCATGTCTGGTGTCGAGGTGATTGGCGCCTTCCCGGCAAGCGCCGCGGCCTTGAACCTGATGCGCTGCTCCATGGAATCGCCATCGGCACCGCCAAGATAAGCCTCCGCGACCTTGCGGTCGGCCAGCAGATCCCGTGGCGCGCGCTCGTCGACGATCCGGCCGCCACTCATCACATAGCCCCGGTCGGCGATGCGCAGCGCGGCGCCGACATTCTGCTCGACCAGCAGGATTGTGGTGCCGGCATCGCGCAGGCGCTGGATCTCCTGGAACACTTGCTGGACAATTAGTGGCGCAAGCCCGAGCGAGGGCTCGTCGAGCAACAGCAGCTTTGGCGCCGACATCAGGCCGCGGGCGATGGCCAGCATCTGCTGCTGGCCGCCGCTCATGGTCCGGGCCGCTTGTCGCCGCCGCTCCTGGAGGATCGGAAAACGAGCGTACTGCTCAGTTAAGCGACGCCGATTCTGCAATTGCGACGTCGACACGAACGCGCCGATCAACAAGTTCTCCTCGACCGTCATCGACCCGAACAACTGACGCCGTTCCGGTACGAGGCAGATACCCTGGCGAACAATCTCCTCGGTGCGCAGCTCGCCAATGCTGCGTCCGTAGAGCGTAAACCGTCCGGTCTTTCTAGCCAGCAGTCCCAGAATACTGTTGAGCAGCGTGCTCTTGCCGGCGCCGTTGGCGCCCAGAATAGTGACGATCTCACCCTCACCGACCGCAAGCGTCACGTTGCGCAACACCTCGGTTCGGCCGTAGCCACCGCAGACATTTTCGAGTGCCAGCGCGATCACGCGGCCATCCCCAGATAGGCGGAGAGGACCTGCGGATCCTGGCGCACGCAATCCGCCGTCCCTTCCGCGATCTTCTCCCCGTGATCCAACACGACGACCTTGTCGGCGAGCCCCATCACCAGCCGGATATCGTGCTCGACCAGCAGAATGGTGACACCACGGGCTCTGATCCGCAGCAGAAGCTCGGCGAGCACCTCGGTTTCGGAGTCGTTGAGACCGGACGCGGGCTCGTCAAGCAGCAACAACTCAGGTTCGAGTGCCATGGCCCGCGCGAGCTCCATCATGCGCTGGTGGCCGAAGGAGATCTGGTCGGGCCGCAGGTCTGCAACGTCGCGCAATCCGACAAAATCGAGCTCGCGCATGGCAACCGCGCGCAGCCGCCGCTCGTCCTCGGCGGCGCCGGGAAGGCCGAGCGACACGGAGGCGAAGCTGGCACGGCTGAAGATATGACAGCCGCACATCACGTTCTCGAGCACCGACATGTTGTCGAACGAACGGATTGCCTGGAACGTGCGCGCGATCCCGGCGCGGGCGATCGCATCCGGCATCGTCCGGGTGATATCGACGCCGCCGAACACCGCACCGCCCTTGTCGAATGCGCGGTGACCGGAAATCGTGTCGAGCAGCGTCGTCTTGCCGGCCCCGTTGGGACCGATCAGGGCAACGATCTCACCACTGGCGACCGCAAAGCTCACGCGCTCGACGGCGCGCAGCGCACCAAAGGACCGGCTGGCACCTTCGACTTGCAGCAACGCCCCGCGCCGTTCGGTCGGGGCGCGCAAAGCCGCCGGTGCCGGACCGAGCTCATGGTTTCCGGGCGCACTCTCGCTTTTGCGCGACCATGCGCCGAACAGCGCCTCGATCGCGCCGACGACGCCGGCGCGAAAGCCGATCAGCACCACGACGGTGAGGACACCCATGATGACGACTTCCCAGGCCGGTTGCTCGAGCAGCCGCAGTGCCTCGCGCAGCGCAACGATAACGATTGCGCCCAGGACACCGCCCCAGACCGACTGCATGCCGCCGATGATGACCGCGGTGATGATGTCCAGGCTGAACTGCAACCCGAACACAGTCGGGTCGATGACGCGTAGAAAATGCACGATCAGGCTGCCGCCGATGCTGGCCATGGCGGCGCTGATCACGAAGATCAGAACCTTGTAGGATGTCGTGTTGATGCCTGAAGCGGCGGCACCCGCTTCGTCGGCGGCGAGCGCGCGCAGCGCCCGACCGACCCGCGAGCGATCGATATTGATCCCGATCGCCAGCGCCGCCAGCACCAGGAACCAGGCGATGAAGTAGTAGCTGAGGTCGCTCGCGACCACCCATGGCCCGAGCGAGAAATGCGGCACCGTCGGAATTCCCGACGCCCCGCCAGTGATGCCGACCAGCAGGATCGCCAATGCGATGAACAACAGTTGCAGCGCGAGGGACGCAATGGCCAGCACGAAGCCACGCAACCGCAGAATCGGGCCGCCGATCACATAGGCCACGGCCGATGCACACAGCGCGCTGACCAGCATGGCGGAGGTGCCGTCCCAGCCATATTGCGTGGTCAGGATCGCGCTGCCGTAGCCGCCGATCATGTAGAAGGCCGCCTGCCCGATGGCGAGCTGGTGCGCGAGCCCCAGCAGCAGCACCAGCCCCACCGCGCCGATCGCGAGCCCGGCGACCATGAGGGCGGCGCCAAGCGCAAAGCCGCTATGGAAGAGCGCCGGATAGACGAGCACCGCGAGGATCAGCAGGGCGGCGGGCAGATCGCGTGCGGCGTTCATGGTGGCCGGCTCAGATCGAGGTGCCGACGTGCAGGCGATCGCGGCCGCGCGCGAACACCCCGCCCATGACAAGCAACGCTGCGAGCAGGATCAGATAGAGGACCACGTCCTTCGCCTCGGACGATCCCAGTCCCGCGATGCAGGATTCCAGCGCGCCGATCGCAAGCCCGGCGGCAACCGCGAGGCCCGGCGAACGGAAGCTGCCGAAGATCGCCGCGATCAGACCTTTGAGCCCGATCGTCAGTCCCGAATCCCACGACGCCAGCGTGAGCGGCGCAATTAATGCACCGCCAAGCGTGCTCATGGCGCCCCCGGCAGCGAACACCAGCACGGTCATGCGCTGCGGATTGATGCCCATGAGCCGCGCCGCCCGGCTGTTGAGCGAGCACGCCCGGATTGCGCGGCCGATCCGGGTGAAGCCAAGACCAACAAACACCAGCGCCAATAGGACAGCCGTGCCACCCCAGATCCAGATCGTCTGGATCGGCAGTAAGGCGCCCCAGAGGAAGAACACGTCATCACCGCTGAAGCCGGGCACGTTGAGCGGATCCTTGCCCCAGATCAGGAATGCCGCGCCGCGGATCGCAACGGCGACGCCAAGCGTCACGGTGATCAGGACGAACTGCGGCGCCGACCTGATTGGGCGTATTGTCAGCCGCTCCTGGGCCGCGCCCAGCAACAGCCCAGCTGCGATGACCAGCGCCAGGCTGAGCGCAAGCGGCAGGTGCATCGCCGATAGGGAGGCGAGCAGCAGTCCGCCGAGGGCGCCGTATTCGCCCTGCGCGAGATTCACCACCCCCGACACGTTGAACATGAGCACAATCGCCAGCGCGACCAACGCATAGGCACAGCCGGTGGTGAGACCGGTCAGCAGGAACTGCGCAAGGGCCGCGCTGTCGGGCATTATGCTTGGTCGACCGGTACGAACTTGCCGCTGGCGAGCTTGAGCATCGCGAGGCCGCGCGTGTCCTGGCCGATGTGATTCTGCGGCGTGAAGGTGATCGGCCCGTTGATGCCGGGCAGATCCTTCACCTGATCGAGGGCGGCGCGAATGCCCTCGCGGGAAACATCCGACCTCTTGATGGCGGTCTCCGTCACGATCCCGATATCCCAGCCGAGTGAATTGGCAAGGCTGGCGGGCCGGCCGAGCGCGTCAACGAGTTGATCGTAAAGTTTGCCGGACTCTCCCGGCGCCTGCTTGCCCAGCATGCCGAGGAGACCCGGCGTCATCACGCCGTCGGCCTCCGAGGCGCCGCCGATCGCCTGAAAGAACGCGCTGGTGAGCGCCGCCAGCATGAAGCAGAGCGGATATTTCAGCCCGAGCTGGCGGTACTGTTTGTAGATCAGGATGCCGGGGGCGCCGGTGCCGGCCGCATAGACGATATCGGGAGCCGACGAGCGCACGCGGACCAGCTGAGAACTGAAATTGCTGTCGGTCGCCGAGAAGGTTTCGAGGGCCGCGATGTCGAGCCCGAGGCTGGCGGTCATCTCTTTGGCGATCTGCGCTTCGCCCTGGCCGTAGGCGTCGTTGCCGAGAACGAACGCCAGCTTCTTGTAACCGCGCTCCTTGCACCAGGTCAGGTAGAGCTTCATGTAATCGCGGTTGGCGGGCGCGATCTTGAAAAAATACGGATCAGCCGGAATGCCGAGCGTATCGACCGCACCACCGCTGACGACAGGCAGCTTGAGTTCGCTCGCCATTGCCTTGATGGCGAGGCCGCCGGCGCCGGGGCCGGCGACCCAGGCAAGCGTGGTGTCGGGATCGGCGGCGACGCGGCGATAGGCATTGGCGGCCGGCGCCGGCGCGCTCTCGTCATCGTTGATGTTGAGGCTGACGGGCCGGCCGTTCACACCGCCGCGAGTGTTCCAACTCTTGGCGTAGGCCTGAAAGCCCTCGACATATTCCTTGAAGAACGGTGCCGCCGGACCGGTCATGCTCGCGATGACGCCGATCTTGAAGTCCTGAGGCTCCGCAAAGGCGCGGCGCATCAACGGAGCGCCCACCGCCGGCAGGCTCAACACGCCGCCCAAAAGCCGAGCTGCGTCACGCCGCGTTATTCTGGTCATTATGTCCTCCCTCAGCGAAACCTGCGGCCGTCACGCGGCGATGCCGCGCGCGCACTGCACGTGAATGTCGACCAGCCTTGGTATTGTTGCTTTGTCGCGCCGGCCCCAACCGCACTCGGTCGAAATCCCGTAGGGACGATCGAGGCAGCGGTCGGCGGCCGCCATGCGCCGCAGCGTCCCCGGCTCGGCATCGGTGTGGTGCACCAGGCCGAGGTAGAGCTCGGTTTCAGGCGAGTCCTTCAAGCCCTTGGCCGGGGCGAAATACGCGCCATCATCGCGATCGCGCGGCACCGGCATGTGCCACCAGCTGACGGGACGGCGCAGCCCGGCAGCAATGGCGTTCGCCATCGTCACCATGTTCTGCATGTCCTTCGGCTCGAC
>JAFAXD010000524.1 GCA_019241285.1 Xanthobacteraceae bacterium
ACCTTGGCCCGCACCTTTTCGATGTGCGGGGGCACGAAATGAATCATGCGCTCAAGCCGGACCGGCAGCTCGCGCAACGGAGCCGGCGCACCGACGGCAAGCGGTTTGAAAAAATTGCGTGGAAGCTTCATGGCAGTCACCCCCTAACAGCTTCCCCGGCGCTTCCTGCCTAACGGAAGCGATGCTCGGTGCCAAGCCCGCGCATCAATCGCGGGGCAAACGGCGCGTCGACGCCCGCCCGCATCAGCGCGCGGCGCAGCGGGCCAATGCGGTCGAGTGCATAGAGCCCAACCCCGCGTAGCGCCTGCAGCGGCAGGAAATCCGTGAGCAGGCTGCGATTGAGGAGATCGACCGCAACGGTGCGGGTCGCAATGTCGGCGCGGCGGCGCTGGGCGTATTGCTGGGTCACCGCACGGGCTCCGCAATCGGCTCCGGTTCGCGCCGCGTCACCGACGACCTGCGCCACCATGGCGGCATCGCGCAGGCCGAGGTTGAGACCCTGGGCACCGATGGGCGGGAGCACGTGGGCTGCTTCGCCAACTAGTGCCACCCGGTGTGCGGCACAGCGTTTCGCCGTGCTGACGGCAAGCGGAAACATGCCGCGGCCGGGCTCGACCGTAAATTTGCCCAGGAGCGAATGCGCGCGCATTTCAAGCTCGAGCCCGAGTTCATCAGCGTCGAGCCCGATCAGGCGATCGGCCGTGCGTGGCGCGACCACACAGACGAGACTTGAACGCTGGCCGGGCAGGGGCACGAGCGTGAACGGGCCGCGTTCAGTGTGGAACTCTGTCGAGGCGTTGTGATGCGGGCGGGTGTGCGCCAGATTGAAGGTCAAGGCGGTCTGACGGGTGGGCCGGCTGGTCACTTCGATCCCGGCCGCGACCCGACAGGCCGAGTTGTGGCCGTCGGCGCCGACCAGCAGCTGCCCGCGTAGGGTCTCGCCATCGCTGAGCGCCACGACAGCGTCGGTTTCGCCAATCTCAATGCGAAGCGCCTGGGCGAACACGATCCGCAGCGTCGGCTCCTCCGCGGCCTGCGCGGCGAGTGCCGCCAGGAGATGCCGGTTCTCGATATTCCAGGCGAACGCCTCAAGCCCAATTTCGAAGGCCGAAAACTCGACTTCCGGCGCCCGCCAGAGGCGCCCCGTGTCATCGACGATCCGCATGACTTCAAGCGGGGCGGCCTGCGCGCGGCAGTGCGGCCAGACACGCAGCGTCTCGAGCGCCGTCTTCGAAGAGGCGAGCAGGGCCGTCGTCCGGTTGTCGCTCGGCGGGTTTCCGCGCACCAGGATCGTGTCGACCCGTGCATTGGCCAGCGCCAATGCGGTCATCAGACCGGTCGGTCCACCTCCAACGACGATGACTTGCGCGGATCGTTCCATTTCAACGTGCTCCAGGCCATGCTTAGCGTGGCCGCGAAGGAGTTGCCATGAGCGAGTTGCAGCAATCCGCAGACAAGCCCTCGCTGGGACAGCGTGCCGGCCGGTTCGGCATCCATATTCTAACGGCTTCGGGTGCGGCGCTGGCGTTTCTGGCCCTGCTGGCCGCCGTCGATGGAGCTTGGCCGGCGATGTTCCTGTGGCTCGGCATTGCGCTGATTGTCGATGCCATCGATGGGCCGCTCGCCCGCCGTTTCCAGATCGCATCAACTTTGCCGCGCTGGTCCGGAGATACCCTCGACCTCGTGGTCGATTTCGTGACCTACGTGTTCGTGCCGGCGTTTGCTATTGCCAATAGTGGGCTCTTGCCGAAGCTGCTGGCGCCGGTCGCCGGGGTTGCCATCGTGGTCACTGGCGCGATCTATTTTGCCGATCGGCAAATGAAGATGCCGGGCAACTATTTCCGCGGCTTTCCGGCGATCTGGAACACGGCTGCCTTCTATCTGTTGCTGCTGCGCCCGTCGCCAGTCTGGTCAACCGTCGCGGTGGCTGCCCTGACGATTGCGACGTTTCTGCCCTTCCCATTCATTCATCCGCTCCGCGTGGTGCGGCTGCGTCCTCTCACCATCGCGCTGCTGGTCCTCTGGGGAGTGCTGGCGCTCATCACCCTGGCGCGCGGCATGGCGCCCGGCCCCTGGATCACCGGCGCACTCTGCGCGATTGCGATCTACGTGGTCGGCCTCGGGGCGCTTCGGCGATAGATTGACCAGTGAAATCAAATCCGACGCAGCGCTTCCGCCGGAAGCATGCGAACAGCGCGCCAGGCGGGGAGCAATGATCCGACTATGCAGAGTACGAAAGCGGCTGTGAGCACGACTGCGATCAGTCGCGCGCTCGGCCTGAAGGAAACCAGATTGCCGATTGCCGGGATGTAAGGGAACGCGAGCGCCGCAATGACGCTCAGGGCCAATCCGAGTGCGCAGCCGATCACGCACATGAGGATACCCTCGACCACGATCGAGGCCATGATGCGCTGCTTGCTCCAGCCGATTGCCGCGAAGATGCCGATCTCGCGTGTGCGCTCCTGCGTGGCCATCACCAGCGCGTTGAGCACATAAATCGCCCCCATGATGATGGCAATGATCGAAATGGCCAGCGATACGGCGTCCAGGATCGCGAAATTTCGATCTTTATCCAGCACCTCGTTGGCGGTCGAAGCAGAGAGGTCTCCAAGGGCCTCAACCGCGTTCTTGATGTGCTTGAGATCAGCCGGGCCTTCGCCGCGCCCGCCATTAAGATGGACCATGGTGACCTGCTCGGGCCGATGACTGATTTTCTGCAGGTCAGTTAAGGGAACAAGCGTCACCCCGCGATTGACGGCGGTTGTGTAGTTGGCAATGCCGATGATCTTGAAAGTATCGCCAAGAATGACGAGGTCGTCGCCGAGCTTTTTGCCGAGGGCCGTCGCGGCGGCATCGCCCAGCACCGCGACGCCATGCTCGCCACCAGCCGGCACGCGTCCTTCGCGTAGAGGAACCTTTTTCCAAAGATAGCTCGTGTCGGGCCACCCTTGCGCCAGCACGCTGCTGCCATCGCTACTCGGCGCGAACATGAACAACTCGCCTGAGGCCCGTGTCACGCCAGGAATTGCAGCAATGCGTTCGATCACCTGCTCCGGAATGAATCCCCCGAAGATATCGGACGCGCCCTTCTGCATCACGACAAGATCATCGCCCATTTCGTTGATGCCTTCGCGCATGCCGTCTTGAATGCTGTGCGAGAGCGACATCAGCGCGAGGGCGCTGCCGACCGCAAGCCCAATTCCAAGGATCGACAGGCAGGTGCGAACCGGCCTGCGGGCGAGATTGCGGCGCGCCAGGCCGGCGAGGTTCATGACCCCGCCGCTCCGACAATCGACGGCGCAATCACAGCCTTGCCGGCACCTTCAACAATCTGCCCGTCCTTGACCCGAATCTGGCGACGGCAGCGGGCCGCGAGCATCTCGTCATGTGTCACGAGCACGATCGCCATTTTGGCGTCATGGTGCAGCTTGAACAGCAAATCGGCGACGAGAAGCGCGTTGACACTGTCCAGACTGCCGGTCGGTTCATCCGCCAGCAGCAACAGTGGTTCGTTCGCAATCGCGCGCGCGATTGCGACACGTTGCCGCTCACCCCCCGAAAGGGTCGTGACCCGGTTGTGCATGCGGGCTTCGAGCCCAACCCGCTCAAGCAGGATGGCCGCGCGGGTTTGACGGCGCACCGTCGACAGGCCGCGCCCAAACAACGCCAACTCGACATTCTCGAGTGCGGTCAACGTCGGAATTAGATTGAACTCCTGAAATACAATCCCGATTTGCGTTCGCCGCATCCGCGCCCACTCCACCTGCTTGCGTATCGGCCGTCCCTGCCACAGCACGGTTCCGGCGCTGGGATAGTCAATTCCGCACAGGAGGTTGACCAGGCTGCTCTTGCCGCTGCCGCTTGCCCCGACGATGGCAACGCAGTCACTTGCCTGGATTTCCAGATCGACATCCGTCACGGCAGCGATGGCCCCCGCGTCATAAAGACGGCTGACGTTCCGCAATGCAATCAGGGGCGGGGACGCCAACACCTGATTGGAAGAGGAATTGGATTTAGTCTCGTAATACATTCGGATGCGGCCGTTGACTTTTGCATTGCAGCAAGAAGATGTGCGTTTATTCGAACGCTACATGTTGTAACATCAAAAACTGCTTAGATTTTTGATGATGACGGCCATGGTAGATTTACACCCCGCCGCATCCTCTATATAAATTTTTTTGACCGGTCACAACTGGGCGACTTGGGGCCGGACGAGGGGCGCAATCAATCGCACGCGAAGATCTATCGATCCGCGCGTTCTGCGTGGCGTCCTTCTTTGTCAGAATGGCTAAAAGAGCGCGACCGCGCGGTTGCGCGAACTGAGCCTCTCAGGACATTACCGCCCCGGACAATACGAGAGGTACAAGGCGTGAAGGAATTCGTTGAGCTGGCAAACTGGTTCGGGTGGCAATCTCCGCATGTCCCTCTGGTTGTCGACAGTCTTCCAACCCCGACCTTTAAGGTGAAGGAACAGCCGCGGGTCTCCTTCAGTACCAACAACTATCTCGCTATTGCTACAAGCCCGCGCACGAAGACGGCCGCTATTCGCGGTATCGAGGCGTATGGGGTCGGCAACAGCGATTCGCGGCTGCTCGGGGGCAATCTCGCGTTGTACGGAGAGCTCGAACAGAAGCTCGCGCGCGCCAACGGCAAGAGCCACGCGATCCTGTTTGCGACCGGATATCTGACGAACCTCGGTGCTTTATCGACACTGCCCCGCGCGCCGCAGATTGCGCGCGCTTTCGGGTTCACACCAAGCCGAGAATACACGTACGCCTACTTCAGCGACGAATACAATCACATCAGCATTCGCGAGGGCATGAGCTTATCGGGTGCCAGAAGATACAGCTATCGTCATCTCGATCTCGATCATCTCGAGAAACTGCTGCGCCAGTCGACTGCAACGAGCAAGATCATCGTGACCGATGGCGTGTTCAGCCAGGATGGCGACATCGCACCGATCCCGGACCTGCTGCGACTGGCCGAGCGGTGGGACGCAATGGTCTATGTCGACGACGCGCACGGGGCCGGCGTCCTCGGCGCTTCCGGCGGCGGCATTCTGGAGCATTTCCAAGCAGCAAGTGACCGGCTGATCTACATGGCGACGCTCAGCAAGGCGTATGGTTCGATCGGGGGCTACGTTGCGGCAACCGGGTTGATCACCGAAATACTGCGGATGTCGTCAGCAGCCTACGGCTTCACCGCGACGCTGCCGCCCGACCAGGCAATGATTATCTCGACAGCGATCGACGTTGTTCGCGATGAGCCGGAGCGCCGGCAGCGGCTGTGGGCCAATCAGCGTTATTTCGTCAAACGCATGGCCGATTTGAACTACAAGCTCGTCGCAACGCAGACCCCGATCGTCCCGATCTGGCTGGGAGACGACGCCAAGGCCGATAAGCTCGCGCGCGCAATTCGCGCCGAGGGCATTCACGTCGACGCCGTCAGGTTTCCCGCGGTGCCACTGAACTCTGCGCGGCTTCGCATCCAAATGAACGCCGGGCATAGCGTGGCGGACATTGACCATCTGATCGACGTATTGCGACGGCACCAACATCTCGCTGAGCCCGCAGGTCGCACGGTTGCTGGGTTCGTCCCGGCCAGCCGACGATCGGCGGTCCACGCGCCTCCAGCGGAACCGGGTTCAGGCACGCTACTGGCGATCGACTAATCTGCTCGGCTTGGTGGCACTCGGCGGCTTAAATCGACGTCCGCTTTTCTGCCTTTTATTGAACGCATAGCGGCCGGCTATGCTCGATCTCGTCGCCGATCCCAATGCTTGGCTTGCGCTCGTCACCCTGAGCGCACTCGAGATCGTTCTCGGCATCGACAACGTCGTATTCATCTCGGTGCTGGTGTCGCGCCTCGAGCCACAGCGCGCCAAGCTGGTCCGCCAACTCGGTTTGGCACTGGCGCTGGTGTTTCGGATTGGCCTCCTGTTTGCGCTCACCTGGATGATGGGGTTCACGCACCCCATTACCGTGCTGTGGGGAGAGCCGCTGTCGTGGAACGACGTCATCCTCATCGCGGGTGGGCTGTTCCTGATCGCCAAGGCGACCCACGAAATTCATGCGGAGGTCGAGAGAAGTGGCAGCGAGGCAAATGGGGAGGGGGCGAAGCCTGCGGCAGCATCAGTACCAGCTGCTATCGCCCAAGTCGTCCTGATCGACGTCGTCTTTTCCATCGACTCGATCGTCACCGCGGTCGGCATGGCGCAGGATATCCGCATCATGATTGCGGCGGTGCTGATTGCGGTCGCGATCATGTATGTGGCATCGGGAACTGTCGCGACCTTCATCGCCCATCACCCAACCACCAAGATGCTGGCGCTCGCCTTTCTGGTCCTGATCGGCGTCGCGCTTCTGGCTGATGGGTTCGGAATCCATTTCCCGCGTGGTTACATCTATTTCGCCATGGCGTTTGCCGCGGCCGTGGAGGCGATGAACGTTGTGGTGCATCGCCGGCGCCGGGCTAGACGGGGAGGCGGGTAGCTTGCGGCTGGCTACCGAGTTTCTATGATCGCCCTCGACTTTGGGGGCGGAGACACAAGGAGCAGGCGATGGTTGCGGCAGTACGCGTTCACAAGACCGGCGGTCCGGACGTCTTGACCTACGAAGATGTCGATGTGGGGGCACCCGGACCTGGCCAGGTCCGCGTCAAGCAGCATGCCTGCGGCATCAACTACATCGATACATATTTCCGCGCCGGTGCCTACCCATCGCCCATCGGGCTGCCGTTCGTGGCCGGCAACGAAGGCGCGGGGGAAGTGACCGCCGTCGGATCCGGCGTGACTGACATCAAGGTCGGCGATCGCATCGGCTACGTCAGCGCCCTCGGCGGTTATGCGGCGGAGCGGTTGCTGCCCGCAGAACGCGCCGTGAAGCTACCCGCTTCGATCACCTATGAGCAGGCTGCCGGCATGATGCTCAAGGGCATGACCGCCGAATATCTGCTCAACCGCACATTCAAGGTGAAACCGGGCATGACCATCCTGGTGCACGCGGCAGCGGGCGGGGTCGGACTGATCCTGTGTCAGTGGGGAAAACACCTGGGTGCGACCGTCATCGGCACGGTCGGGTCGAAGGACAAAGCTGACCTCGCCAAGGCCAACGGCTGCGATCATCCGATTCTTTACCGGACTGAGGACTTCGTTGCCCGCACGAAAGAGATCACCGGGGGTGGGTTGTGCGACGTGGTTTATGACGGGGTAGGCAAGGATACATTTCCGGCCTCGCTCGATTGCCTGCATCCGCTCGGCACGTTCGTGAGCTTCGGCAGCTCGTCGGGGCAGATCGATGCGTTCAACATCAACATATTGCAGAACAAAGGTTCGCTGTTCGCGACCCGACCGACGCTCAACCACTACGCCGCCAAGCGGACCGACCTGCTCGCTATCGCTGACGATTTGTTCAAGGTCGTCGAGAGCGGGAAGGTCAAGATTCCGGTCAACCAGAAGTATCCGCTCAAGGAGGCGCAGAAGGCACATCGTGACCTGGAAGGCCGCGCCACGACTGGCTCGTCGATATTGCTTCCCTGAGCCTTGCAGCAGCACACTCGAACGCCGTACCTGCGTGTGTAGCCTGCGTTGAGAAGAAGCGCGGGTACAAATCCGTTCGGATCAGCGGCTGTGGATAGTGGGGATGCCGCGCGCCTCTGACCCGTCTCTTGCGCCGGAGCCCCAAATACGCCTGTAAAACTGACCATTCAGCGCGACGACCAACACCGGCTCGGAGGACATCATGTTCCAAGTCGACCCGTGGGAGAAGGCGGCTGACTGCGAACGAGCGATACGGCTGACGATTGATCCGATACACCGGGAAAATCTGACGAATATCCGGGACTTTTGGATTTTGCTTGCCAATAAGCGCCGGTTTTTGACCGAGCAGGAATTTGCCAATCAGGCGGAGGCGATTGGTCGCATTCACGCCAACCTGACGGCGACGACGTCAATTCATTAGTTTCACGAGGAAAGTATCAAGGTACCAAATTCAACTGAGTGCCAAACTGTTGTGTCGGGATCAGTCACGATGGGACGGCACTTTTGATTTGGAACCGAAACAGATTTGAAGCATATTATGTCTGCTCGCTGAAAAATCCCGTTTCTAAAGCGTGATGATTTTCCTCGAATCGTCATCACGCTTTCGCTTGTTGTTTGGGCATGCTCTTTTCCGAAAATCGATATCCACCCCGCATCAAGTGTGGGGCAGGATTTTTCGGCATCATGCTCTAAGCAATCAACCTCGTGAAAAAGGGGTTGTGCCATGCCGGGTCAGCTACAGGCCTTCGTGCGCGGGATGGACGGCAATCTCTGGCTTGAGACCGGGCCTTGGGGCGATATTGCTCAGATGGTTGCCAGACGCCTCCAAGTCGATGGCGATGTCAGTAATGTTTTTTCTCAGGTGGGCGGCACGAGAATTTGGCGGCCGGCCTTCCAACCATTGAACGTGAACGAGATCTTCGTATGCGGCAGTGATGGAAACCTTTGGTACGAACCTGCTCCGTACGGAGACGTTTCGACGGTCATCAACAATCGTCTGCAGGTTGATGGCAACGTTGCCCAGTTTTGGGCGCTCAATTCAGAAATGATATTCGTGCTTGGAACGGATGGTAACTTGTGGCTTGAGTTTGGGCCTTGGGGCGATGTCCCATTCATGATCGAACGCCGCCTTCAGGTTGACGGCAACGTATCGTCTTTTCAGGTTATGGATGAAAATACGCTGTTCGTTCTGGGAATGGATGGAAATCTTTGGTTCGAGACCGGTCCCTGGGGGAGCGTGTCTAACACAATTGCCAATCGGCGGCAGGTGGACGGGAACGTTATGCAGTTCTGGGCGGTCGACAATGGGGCGGTGTTTGTCACTGGTAACGATTTGAACCTATGGCTCGAGCAAGCATGGCCTTGGGGCGACGTTGACCAAACGATCGAGTTCCGTGCGCAAGTCGACGCCAACGTAAATGACATTCAACCGATCGACCAAAACACGATTTTCGTAATGGGCCACGACGGTAACCTGTGGCTTGAATTCGCACCGTTCGGCGACGTGGCACAGACGGTCCAGACACGTCAACTGGTTGACACGAACGTGCTCGGGTTTGACGTGTTGCCGACCATGGAGGCTTATATCATCGATGGTTCTCAGAACCTATGGTTCGAAGTTCCTCCATACGGGCAGGCCAATCGCCTAGCGGTCGATGCTACAGTCAACGCCTGTTACCCGCTCTTCTCCGAGCAGTTTTTGTCGAGGTGAGACACCTTCACGCGGCTAGTAACCGGGTTGTCCTATCCGTTTGCCGCTAGAGCGTTTGCGATTTGCTCGCGTGCAGCCACGCGCTGTTTCCATCCCTTGAGATTGGAGTGGCCGGCGGTGCCTTCAATAAGCGCGGCGCGCGCCAGAACCACCGGATAGAGCGCCAGATCGGCAATGGAGAACTCTCCGGCGAGGTAGGAGCGGCCCTGCAAGCGCGCCTCGATATCGCTGCAATGCTTCAGGAAGCGCCGTTCAAAGTGATTGATGTTGGTAGCGCTCTTGTCCGGAGCGAGCGACAACTGAAACAATGCCGATGAGGCGGGCCCAAGGTCCGTGACAGCGTGCATGAACCAGTCAAGTGCCTCCATTCGCCGCTGCGGGTCCTGTGGCATCAGCTTGCCGGATTTCTCCGCACAATAAAGGACGATCGCGGCCGATTGCGTCACGGTGATTGGCGTGCCACCCGGACCATTCTCGTCGATGATCGCGGGAATGGTTCCTCGCGAATTGATCGCGAGGAACTCCGGTTTGCGCTGATCCCCTTTGTCCAGATCGAGCCGATGAACACGATGAGCGAGCCCGCATTCTGCGAGTGCAAATGCGGCGCGCCGACCATTCATGGTCGCGGCCGTGAAAAGATCAATCATGTCGATGACAAATCCCGAGACATTAGCTGCCAAAAGCGACAGCTGCATGTACCTCAATCAGCGCCGTCGCGCCAAGGCGTACTCAGCCGATTGAGGAAGCTTGACCTCGAACGAAGCTCCCTGTTACGGTCTCGCGCATTACCGACCTGCCAACAGAAACTCTTCCACAGCCCTCATCACATCAACCCTCTATCCAGGAGCCTCTCTTATGCGCGGCTTCGACGTCCGTGTTGCTTTCGCTCTGGCTGGTCTCATGGCTGTGTGCGCGTCGATCGCTTCCGCGCGTGCCGAAAATTATCTCTGCCAGCAACAGTTCGCGCTGTGCACGTCGGCACCATGCATCCCGCAACCCGGAAACCCCAAGGTTGCCATGTGCATGTGCGCCGTCGAAGATGGACCCAACCTGGCGACGCAACCCTGCGATACGCTCAAGCCATCGACGGATGCAAACGGGATCCGGTCGCTGTATTCGCAGTTTGCGCTCAAACAATTTGCATCGGGCCTGAAAACATTGAAATGCCCGAGCGGCACTCCCTGGACTTGGTGTCTGAACAAGCCGTGCACGGTGGACCCCGCGGATCCGACAAAGGCGATCTGCGCCTGCGATATAGTCCGAACCGGCGAGTGGATCACCGCTGGCGGAAATTGCGATGCAGGCACCTGCAAGACCGCCTATTGGTCGGGCGCCCCCGTTTCGGACTTCAACGACGGTATCGATTTTTTGCTCAAATCGACCAATCGTTCGGAGTCGCCGGTCACCTACTGCCCGGCCCCAGCAAAATAACCCACTGGCGGCAACGCAGTGACGGCACGAGTTGCAGGACGCATCGTTGCATCGCTGATCGCGGGGATGTCCTTTTGGGCTATCCTGGCGCAGGCGGCTGAGCCGGTGCGGATGGCGTTCCAGGAGCACTTTCCGCCGTTTGTCGAAGTCAAAGACGGCAAACCGACCGGGCTGGCGGTGGACATTGTCCGCGCTGCCGCCACCAAGGCGGGCATCGACGTTGATTTCGTGCCGGT
>JAFAXD010000153.1 GCA_019241285.1 Xanthobacteraceae bacterium
CGCCGTGAGCGCCCGTCCGGAACCGCGTGAAACAACTGGCCGGATTGCAAGCCCTGCGCTCGGCAAGGTCTCGAGCGGCAAAGCGCCGGAACCGATCTGGCTCGTGCAGTCGGTCGTATGGACCACGAATTCCTCACCGACGACGGCAGCGACCGCTGGTTGGAGCCGCTGTGCAATGGCTGCGAGCGCATCGCGCGAGCGCGCCAGCAGACGAATGGTCGGAAGCCTTTCCGCCAAGCGTTCAGGATCACGGTAAAGCTTCAACGTGGCCTCGAGAGCGGCGAGCCGTATTTTATCGACGCGCAGCGCGCGCTTCATGGGATTCTTGTTGATGCGCCCGAGCAGATCTTTGCGGCCAACAATGAACCCGGCTTGCGGTCCGCCGAGCAGTTTGTCTCCGGAGAAGGTGATCAGGTCCGCGCCATCGGCCACGGCTTCGGCGACAGTCGGCTCGTGCACCAGTCCAAACCGCGCCAGATCAACCAGGGTGCCTGAGCCCAAATCGTGCACCAGCGGCACGTTGCTGGCACGGGCTATGCTCGCGAGCTCGCGCGCCTCGACCTCGGCGGTGAAGCCCTCGACCCGGTAGTTCGAGGTGTGGACCTTGAGCACGAGGCCGGTCCTGTCGCCGATTGCGTTTTCATAGTCGCGCGGATGCGTGCGGTTGGTGGTGCCGACCTCGACCAGCTTGGCGCCTGCCCGGCTCATGATCTCGGGCAACCGGAACGCGCCGCCGATCTCGATCAGCTCACCGCGCGAGACGATGGCTTCGCGCCCTTTGGCGAGCGTGTTGAGTGTGAGCAGGACCGCGGCGGCGTTGTTGTTGACGACAGTTGCGTCCTCGGCGCCGGTCAGCTCGCACAGCAGCGCGCGGACATGATCGTCGCGCTCGCCGCGCCGCCCGCTCGCGATATCGAACTCCAAGGCCACGGCCGAGCGCATGGCCGCCACGGCCGCTTCGATCGCCGCCTCGGCAATCAGGGCCCGCCCCAGGTTGGTGTGCAGGACCGTGCCGGTCAGGTTGAACACCGGCCGCAAGCTTGGCTGCGCCTGCGCCTCCAAATGCGCCAGCGCATCCGAAGCGACGTCGTCCATCGCGGCAACATGACCGGACGCGCGCGCGGACGCGAGTGTGGCCCGTATTGCTTCAACAACAGCGCTGCGGCCGAAGCGCTCAATCGCTGGCGCGACCGTGGGCGTGCGCAGAACCTGATCGACGGAGGGAAGCCTCTGCAGCATCTCACGAACCTCACGGGCCACGTGGTTATGGGTTTGTTGTCGTTACCGCCGCTTCCAGCGCAATACATAGCGCTCGATCGACTGCAAGGCGAGATTGCTCACGAGGCCGATCACCCCGAGGACAATGACGCCGGCGAACAGATCGGCGGAGCGGTAAGCGCGCGCTGCCTGCAGGATCGACCAGCCGAGCCCATTCTCACTGGTCAGCATTTCGCCGATCACGGCGAGGATCAGCGCAACCGTGAGCCCGATGCGCATGCCGGCCAAAATATCGGCCTGGGCATTCGGAAGCGCGATCTTCCACAACGTCTTGAACCGGCTGAGCCGCAGGCTCTGGCTGACCTCGACAAGGCGCGGCTCAACCGAAGAGACGCCGTGCACGGTTGCGAGCAACACTGGCCAGATCGAGCCGATCGCAATAACGACCAACACCATCGTTCCGGTCAGACCGAGGAAGGCCATGACCACCGGCATGAAAGCCGAGACCGGCACCGGCCGCACGATCTCGAGCATCGGCGCGACATACTCGCGCGCAACCTGCGAGCTGCCGATCACCGCGCCGAGGGCAATTCCTGCCAGCGAGGCCAGGACCCAGCCATAGATCATGCGCTCGACCGTGGCGCCGGTGAGGCCTGCCAACTCGCCGCCCGAGAAGCCCGCTACCAGGGCGCTCCAGGCACGGTCGGGACCAGGCAGGAATACGGGTGGAATGCCGCCGTAATTCGCGATCAGCTGCCAGCTCAGCACCAGCAACGCGGTCACGCCGATGCTGCCCAGGAGCCAGAGCCCGCGCGCCGCGATACTCATCGGGCGATCTCCGCCATTCCGGCCGGTCCAAACAAACGGCGTTGGGCGAACAGCAACGCGCCGTTGAGGCCCCAGCCGACGAGACCGATCCAAAGCACCAGAGCAAACATCAGGTCGGGGTGCAGCGACTGAGAGGCAGTCATCAGCTCGTAGCCAATGCCGAGCGGATTGGCCGCGATCTCGACCGTCACGGCGACGATCAGCGACACCGCGGTAGCGAGCCGGAATGCCACGAAGTAGCGAGGCAAGGTCGCCGGCAGCACGATCTTGGTCACACGGCCGAGGCCCGAGAGCCGCAGCACGCGGCTGACATCGAGGAGTTGCGGCTCGATGTTGGTTATCGCGGCATGCCCGTAGATCAGCACCGGCCAGAAAGTCGCAAATGCGACGAGCGACACTTCCATGGCGTAGCCGAAGCCGAGCGTGAGTATCGCCACCGGAATGAGTGCGACCGCCGGCACCGGCCGCAGCACCTCGATGGAAAACTGCATCAATCGCGCTACGGGCGGGATGAGGCCGAGCAAAATCGATACGATCAGCCCGCAGCCGGCGCCGATTGCGAGCCCGGTCAACGCGGCGCGCAACGTCTCGGCGGTGCGCCATGGGATCGTACCGTCGAGCATGGCATTGTAGAATGCGACCGCAATCTGCGACGGCGGCGCGAGTGAATCACTCTGGATTCCACTCATCCGCATCGCGACTTCCCACAGGATCAGCAGCGCGACAGGGAGCACCAGCGCTTTGGCGACTTTCACGCTTCGCCCTCGCGGATGAAATCGAACAGCGCGCGCCGCAGCCGTAGAAATGAGGGACTCTCGCGCGTGGTGAGCTGGTTGCGCGGTTTAGGCAGATCAACATCAAACACTTGCGCAATACGGCCCGGATTGGGATAGAGCGCGACCACGCGATCACCGAGATAGATTGCTTCCTCAAGATCGTGGGTGACGAACACGACCGTCGTGCGGCTCGCCTGAATGATGCGCAGGATCTCATCCTGCAGCGCCTGTCGGGTCATCGCATCGAGTGCGCCGAACGGCTCGTCCATCAACAGAACGGAAGGCTCCTGCGCCAGACAGCGGGCGATCTGCACGCGCTGCTGCATGCCACCCGAGAGCTGGACCGGAAAATGATCGGCGTGGTTGGCGAGCCCAACCTTGCCCAACAGATCCTTGATGCGCGCGGCGCGCTGTCCGGTCGGTACGCCATTTGCTTCGAGCGCGAGCGAGACATTGCCGGCCGCGGTACGCCAGGGCAGCAGGGCCTTGCTGTAGTCCTGAAACATGAACGAGATTTCGCGGGCTGGTCCGGCGACGCGCTTGCCGGCAAAGGTCACCTCGCCGGTCGCGGGCGTCTGCAAGCCGCCGACCATGCGCAGCATGGTGGTCTTGCCGCATCCGGAGGGGCCGACCATGCAGACGAACTCGGATTTGTTGATGGTCAGATTGATATCCTGCAACACCGGCCGGTTGCCGAACATGTGCGAGACACCGTGGAACGCGATGAGGGGAACGGCCGCATCAGCGCGCGGCAAGGGGGCAACATTGATCATGCAGTAACCGGTTTCGCATCCCTGATTTTTAGTATTTGCCGCACATTGCATGTCCCGTTGGCCCTTGTCGAGCGGCGGCGCTGTCCGGCGCCGGTTGACGCCGATTGCACGAACGCGATACGGCCATCTCAAGGCACCGTTTGTGCGCCTCGAGAGGATACGAATGAGACGTTGGGCCTATGTTTTGCTCAGTGCCGCGGCAGCGGTTCTGACTACTGGCGGACCTGCCGGTGCCGAAACCAAGTTGAAGATGCTCTACACGGCGGTGACCGGATTCAGCTCGGCATACCTCGCGCAGGAAGCCGGTTTCTTCAAAAAGCGCGGCATCGAGATGGAGTTCGTGCTCACTGCGAGCTCGGGCAATAATCCGCCGGCACTGGTGAGCGGTTCCGTACAAGTCGCCGGCCCGACCATGCCGACCCTGCTCCAAGCCGACGATGCCGGGCTCGACATCGTCGTGATCGCCGGCGGTGCCGTCTATCCCCTCTCCGGCGACATTCTGGTCGCGCGCAAGGGCAGCGGGATCGAGAAGCCGACGGACCTCAAGGGCAAGACGGTGGGCGTGCCCGGTCTCGGCGCGCTGCTGCACTTCATGCTGCGGCGGTCGCTCAAGGCCAACGGCGTCGATCCGAACTCGGTCCGATACGTTGAAATGGGCTTCCCGCAGGCTGCCGACGCGCTGCGTGCCGGACAGATTGACGCCTACCCGGCGCAGGCCCCGTTCACGGCGCGCATCCTGCAGTCGGGCGCCGGTTACGAGGTTGCGAACTGGCTGAAGGATACGCCCGATGGCACGCTGACCGTCGTCTACGCGACGTTGCGCAAATGGGCCGTGGAGAACAAAGACACCGTGATCGCGCTGCGCGAGGCGATGCGCGAAACCAACGCCTACGCCAAGACGCATGTCGACGAGCTCTACTCCGCGATTGGCAAGTATACCAAGCTGCCGCCGCAGGTCGTGGCCGCACTTCCGCCGCCGAACCTGATCGTTGACGTGACGCCCGAGCAGGTGAAGTTCTGGATCGACCTCGCCAAACAGGAAGGGATCATCAAG
>JAFAXD010000226.1 GCA_019241285.1 Xanthobacteraceae bacterium
GACGGAAAGATCGTGGGGCTGTTCTGAGTGAACACGATCGTCGTGAATGAGAAGCCCGCGAGCGGGCGACGCAGACCACCGAAGACACCGAAGGGCCGGCAAGTCGATCCGCGCGCGCTCGATGAGGTGCGCGCGTTATTGGGCGAGCGCTCGCGCCAGCGCGATCTTCTGATCGAGCACCTGCATCTCATTCAAGACCACTACGGCTATCTGTCGGCCGCGCATTTGGCGGCGCTTGCGCAGGAAATGAAGCTCGCGCTGACCGAGGTTTACGAGGTCGCGACTTTCTACGCGCATTTCGATGTGGTGAAGGACGGACCACCCCCGCCACGGGTCACGGTGCGGGTATGCGAGAGCCTGTCCTGTGCCATGGCCGGTGCCGAAAAACTCCTGGCGGAGCTTCCAGCTGAGCTTGGTCCTGGTGTCCGCGTACTGCGCGCCCCCTGCATGGGCGCCTGTGATCATGCGCCAGCCTGTGCGGTCGGGCATGTGCAGGTGATGCAGGCCACAACCGACAAAGTGGCGGACGCCGTGAAGGCCGGAACTCACGCCCACGCGTGGCATACGCAAAAGGACTTCACGGCCTATCAGACCGAGGGCGGCTACGCGTTGTTGCGGGATTGCCTCGAGGGCCGGCGTACGCGCGATGACATCATCAAATCGGTGAGCGATGCCGGACTGCGTGGGCTGGGCGGCGCTGGGTTCCCGACCGGCCGCAAATGGAGCCTGGTGCGTGCCGAGCCTGCTCCGCGGCTGATGGCGGTCAACGGTGACGAAGGCGAGGTCGGGACGTTCAAGGACCGCTTCTACTTGGAGCGCGACCCGCATCGATTCATCGAGGGCATGTTGATCGCCGCGTGGGTGGTGGAGGCGCGCGAGGCCTATTTCTATCTGCGCGACGAGTATCCCGAAGTGCGCCTCATGCTGCTCGAGGAACTCGCCAAGGCCGAGCAGGCTGGCCTGACGCGCTTCACCAAGGTGCACATGCGCCGCGGCGCCGGCTCGTACATCTGCGGCGAAGAATCGGCCATGATCGAATCGATCGAAGGCAAGCGTGGGCTGCCGCGCCATCGTCCTCCCTACGTGGCCCAGGTCGGCCTGTTTGGGCGGCCGACGTTGGAGCAGAACGTCGAGACGCTATTCTGGGTGCGCGACATCGTCGAGAAGGGCGCCGCCTGGTTCACGTCCCATGGCCGGCATGACCGCAAGGGTCTGCGCAGCTTCTCGGTGTCCGGACGGGTGCGTGAACCGGGGGTGAAGCTTGCGCCGGCTGGGATCACAGTACGCGAACTGATCGATGAATATTGCGGCGGCATGGCACCCGGGCACACGTTCAAAGGTTATCTGCCAGGCGGCGCTTCGGGCGGCATTCTGCCAGCCAGCATGGGCGATCTGCCGCTCGATTTCGGTACGCTGGAAAAATACGGCTGCTTTGTCGGGTCGCACGCGGTTGTGATCCTGTCCGACCAAGACGATATGAAGGCGGTGGCGCTCAACCTCATGAAGTTCTTCGAGGATGAGAGCTGCGGCCAGTGTACCCCCTGCCGGTTAGGGACCGAGAAAGCGGCGAAGCTGATGGCGAGCGGTCCGTGGAACGAAGGCCTGCTGAACGAACTCTCCGACGCTATGCGGGACGCTTCGATCTGCGGCCTCGGCCAGGCTGCGCCCAACCCGCTGGTCAGCGTGTTCAAGTATTTTCGCGAGGAATTGGCGAAGCCCTTGAAGTTATGGTGACGCGGCGAGGTATGAACCTTGCAGGCGTCAGGACGGAACGGACGGCATGAGCAAGACAAACGGCAATCAACCTCCGCTCGGCTACGGCCATGATGCGCAAGGCGCGGCCGGTGGCTCGACGACCGGGCAGGGACGTGTGCACGTCAACGTGCAGGCGGTTGATACGGGACACGTCAAGGATACGGGTCCTGGCATCACCTTCAGTCTGGATGGTCGCGACGTTGAGGCGCGCCCGGGCGAGACCATCTTCCAGGTCGCCGCGCGTCAGGGCATCGAGCTGCCGCACCTCTGCTACGCGCCCAAGCCCGGCTATCGGCCGGACGGCAACTGCCGCGTCTGCATGGTGGAGATCGAGGGCGAGCGCGTGCTGGCGGCGAGCTGTATCCGCACTCCGACCGCGGGCATGAAGGTCAAAACCCAGACCGATCGCGCCAAGACCGCGCGCCGGATGGTGGTCGAGTTGCTAATGACCGATCAGCCGGCGCGCGAGACCGCGCATGATCCGGAGTCGCATTTCTGGGAGACCGCGGACGAGCAGCACGTCGAGGCGAGCCGTTTCCCGCACGCGCATCGGCCGCAGCCCGACCGCAGCCATCCGGCGATGGCGGTCAACCTCGACGCCTGCATCCACTGCAATCTGTGTGTGCGCGCGTGCCGCGAGGTGCAGGTCAATGACGTGATCGGCATGGCGGGCCGCGGCCACCATGAAAAGATCGTGTTTGATTTCGACGACCCCATGGGCCATTCGACCTGTGTTGCCTGCGGCGAGTGCGTGCAGGCGTGCCCGACCGGCGCGCTGATGCCGGCAACGCTGGTCGACAGCAACAATGTGTTCACTGGGGCGGCTGATCGCACCGTGGACAGCGTCTGTCCTTACTGCGGCGTCGGCTGTCTGCTCACCTATCACATCAAAGACGATCAGATCGCCTACGTGACCGGCCGCGACGGGCCGGCCAACGAGAATCGGCTGTGCGTCAAAGGCCGTTTCGGCTTCGACTACGTGCATCACAAACAGCGTTTGACGCAGCCGCTCATCCGCAAGGATGGCGTCCCCAAGCGCGTGGACGACGTCGTCGATCCGAATAACCCGTGGACGCATTTCCGCGTCGCCACCTGGGACGAGGCACTCGACCGCGCTGCCGCGGGGCTCAAGCGCATTCGCGATGCGCACGGGCCGAAGGCCCTCGCCGGTTTTGGTTCGGCGAAAGGGTCGAACGAAGAAGCGTATCTGTTCCAGAAGCTGGTGCGCGCCGGCTTCGGCACCAACAACGTCGATCACTGCACTCGCCTGTGTCATGCCTCGTCGGTCGCTGCGCTGATGGAGGGCGTCGGCTCGGCCGCGGTGACCGCGACCTTCAACGAGTGCAAGAACTCTGAAGTCATCATCGTCATCGGCGCCAACCCGACCGAAAATCATCCGGTCGCGGCGACGTTCTTCAAGCAAGCCGCCAAGCGTGGCGCGACGCTGGTCGTGGCCGATCCGCGCGGCCAGGCGCTCAAGCGCCACGCAACGCATATGCTGCAGTTTCGCAACGGCACCGACGTGGCGATGCTCAACGCCATGCTCAACGTGATCGTGACGGAGAAGCTTTACGATCAGCAATATGTGCAGACTTACACGGAAGGCTTTGCGGCGCTCGCCGAGCACCTCAAGGACTTCACGCCTGAAGAGATGGAGCCGATCTGCGGCATTGAGGCGGATGTGCTGCGCACGGTGGCGCGCAAATATGCCCGCGCCAATTCGTCAATTATCTTCTGGGGCATGGGGATCTCCCAGCACACGCACGGCACCGACAATGCACGTTGCTTGATCGCTCTCGCCCTGATCACCGGTCAGATCGGCCGCCCGGGCACGGGGCTGCATCCGCTGCGCGGCCAGAACAATGTGCAGGGCGCCTCCGACGCCGGGCTCATTCCCATGTTCTTCCCCGACTACAAATCGGTCGAGGATCTTGCGATCCGCAGCAAGGTCGAGTCCGTCTGGGGAACCACGCTCGATCCCAAGAAGGGGCTGACCGTCGTCGAGATCATGCACGCCATCCACGATGACGTGATCAAGGGCATGTACATCATGGGTGAAAACCCGGCGATGTCCGACCCCGACCTCAATCATGCACGCAGCGCGCTGGCGCATCTCGAGCATCTGGTGGTGCAGGACCTGTTCCTCACCGAGACCGCCGTCTATGCCGACGTGATCCTGCCGGCGTCAGGCTGGCCCGAAAAGGACGGCACCGTCACCAACACGAACCGTCAGGTGCAGATGGGCCGTCAGGCCATTCCGCTGCCTGGCGACACGCGTCACGACCTCTGGATCATCACCGAGATCGCCAACCGCATGGGCTGCGGCTGGAATTACAAGCACGTGGGAGAAGTGTTCACCGAGATGGCGTCGATGATGCCGGCGCTCGCCAACATCACCTGGGAGCGCGTCGAGCGCGAGCACGCGGTCACCTATCCGGTCGACGCCCTGGACGTGCCCGGTCGCGACGTCGTGTTCGACACCGGCTT
>JAFAXD010000274.1 GCA_019241285.1 Xanthobacteraceae bacterium
TGATTGCGCTTGCAGGCCCGACGCGACCGGCATTCAATGCGCGTAGAGGGACCTGTGACTGACGTCGCGATACAATCCCGGGCTTTCGAGAAGATCAGCCAACACGCGCGCAGCCGGGCGCTCGCGCGATTCCGGTTCAATGATGGCTTGTTCTTTCAGCTCACGCGCGCGAGCGCGATCATTGTTCTGGTTCTTCTGGCGGGCATCATCCTGTCGCTGATCTTCGGTGCGGCGCTGGCGCTGGGAACCTTTGGTTTCAACTTCCTGATCAGCGAACGCTGGAATCCCGTTACCGAAGTCTTCGGCGCCGCCGCCCCGATCTACGGCACGGTGGTCACGTCAATCATCGCCTTGCTGATTGCAGCGCCGGTCGGCTTGTTGATCGCCTTGTTTCTAACCGAACTCTGCCCGATGTGGCTCAGGCGCCCGATCGGCATCGCAATTGAGCTGTTGGCCGGGATTCCCAGCATCATCTACGGCATCTGGGGACTCTTCGTATTTGCCCCGTTTCTGCAACGGACTTTGCAACCGTTCCTGATCGATACATTTGCCGATGTCCCGGTGCTGTCGACCCTGTTCGCGGGCCCGCCCTATGGAATCGGAATTCTGACGGCGAGCTTGATCTTGGCGATCATGGCACTGCCGATCATCACCTCGATTTCCCGCGACGTGTTCGACACCGTTCCGCCCGTCCTTAAAGAGGCCGCCTACGGGGTTGGGTGCACCACCTGGGAAGTGTTTCGCCACGTGGTGTTGCCCTACACGCGGGTCGGCGTCATTGGTGCGGTCATGTTGGCGCTCGGCCGCGTGCTGGGCGAGACCATGGCGGTGACCTTTGTGATCGGCAACTCGCACCGCATCTCCGGATCCCTGCTTGCACCAGGCACAACGATTGCAGCGACCATCGCCAACGAGTTCACCGAAGCGGTGGGCGATCTCTATTACTCGTCTTTGATCGCGCTGGGTCTGATCCTCTTCGTCATTACGTTCGTGGTGCTGGCCGCGGCGCGTTACATGCTGATGCGGCTTGAACAAAAGGTCGGATAGCGAGAATGACGATCTACACGCGACGCCGCGCCAAGAACGCCACGGTCCTCACACTGTCGATTGGTGCCACGTTGTTCGGCATTGGATGGCTGGCGCTCATTCTGGGAACCCTGATCTGGGAAGCGCTGTCCGGTCTTTCGCTCTCGGTATTCACCGAGATGACCCCGCCACCGGGGTCTGCCGGCGGATTGTTGAACCCGATCGTCGGCAGCTTGATCATCACGATTCTGGCGGTCCTGGTCGGTACGCCGCTAGGCATGCTGGCTGGAACCTACATGGCTGAGTACGGCCGTTATACCCACATCACTACGATCGTGCGGTTCATCAATGACATCCTGCTGAGCGCGCCGTCGATCGTCGTCGGCCTGTTCATCTATGAGCTTCTGGTGCGGCCGATGGGGCATTTCTCGGGTTTCGCCGGGTCGATGGCTCTTGCTGTGATCGTCATTCCGGTGGTGGTGCGCACCACCGAAGACATGCTGTTGCTGGTCCCGCGCGAGCTGCGCGAAGCCGCCAGCGCGCTGGGGATGCCGCGGGCGCGCATGATCGCCCGCGTTTGCTATCGAGCTGCTCGGGCAGGTCTGATTACCGGGGTGCTGCTTGCTGTCGCTCGTATCAGCGGCGAAACGGCGCCGCTGCTGTTCACCGCCCTCAACAACCAGTTCTTCAGCACCGACCTCAACAAGCCGATGGCGAGCTTGCCGGCGGTGATCTTTCAGTTCGCGCTGAGCCCCTATCAGGAATGGCAACGGCTGGCATGGGTGGGCGCCCTTCTCATCACGGTGGCAGTGCTCGCGCTCAGCATCGCGGCGCGCGCGCTCGCATCCAGGAAGACCTCATGACCATGATTGAAAATAGTGGCCCTGTTACTCCGCCGCCTATTATCGGTCGCGCCGCACCGGCGAACGCCGGCAATGTGGCATTGGCGGAAAAGGTCTCCGTGCGCGGTTTGAATTTCTATTACGGCGATAACCGCGCGCTCAAGAACGTGAACGTGCCGCTCTATGCCGGCCTGGTTACGGCTTTCATCGGTCCGTCCGGTTGCGGCAAATCCACCTTGTTGCGTGTGCTCAATCGCATCTACGACCTTTACCCACATCAACGGGCCGAGGGTCAGGTGTTGCTCGACAACCAGGATGTGCTGAGCACCGGCCAGGATCTCAACCTGCTGCGCGCGCGCGTCGGCATGGTGTTCCAGAAGCCGACGCCCTTCCCGATGTCGATCTACGAGAATATTGCGTTCGGCATTCGTCTCTATGAGCGCCTGCCAAAAAGCGACATCGACGGGCGGGTTGAGTCGGCATTGCGGCGTGCCGCGTTGTGGGACGAGGTCAAAGACAAGCTCTCGGCCAACGGTCTCAGCCTCTCAGGCGGCCAGCAGCAGCGGCTCTGCATCGCGCGCACCGTCGCTGTGAAGCCGGAAGTCATTCTGCTGGACGAGCCGTGTTCGGCGCTGGATCCGATCGCAACCGCCAAGATTGAGGAGCTCATCGACGAATTGAAAAGCGACTACACGATCGCGATCGTCACGCATAATATGCAGCAGGCCGCGCGCGTGTCCGATTACACGGCTTTCATGTTTCTGGGCGAATTGGTGGAGTTCGGTCCGACGACCAAGATCTTCACAACGCCCTCGGAGCGGCGCACTCAGGATTACATCACCGGACGGTTTGGCTAACGGCGGCCATAATGAGGGCAGCGTTGGCCCAGTGAAGGATAAAAAGAAATGGTGACGGAGCACACCGCAAAGGCGTTCGACGCCGACCTCCAGGACCTCGCGCGCCTGGTCGCCGAAATGGGCGGTATGGCCGAGAAACAGATCGGCGACGCTGTCGATGCACTGAATACGCATGACATCACTTTAGCGGCGCGCACCATCGCCCTCGACGACAAGATCGATCTTCTGCAGCGCGAGATCGAGGAAAAGGCGATTCTGACCATCGCTCGCCGCCAACCGATGGCGGTGGACCTGCGCGAAATCGTCGGCGCGCTGCGGGTCGCGAATGATCTCGAACGCATCGGGGACCTCGCCAAGAATATCGCAAAGCGTGTGTCGGCGCTGGATGACGACGTGCAACTCGCCAAGGTCCTGCGCGGCGTGGAGCACATGTCGGAGCTGGTGCTGTCGCAGATCAAGGACGTGCTCGATTCCTACGCGCGCCGCGACGTCGACAAAGCGCTTGCGGTCTGGCGCGGCGATGAGGAGATCGACGCCGTCAACAACTCGCTGTTTCGCGAATTGCTCACCTACATGATGGAAGATCCGCGCAACATCAGCCTATGCATTCATCTCCTGTTCTGCGCCAAGAACATCGAGCGCATGGGCGATCATGCGACCAACATTGCCGAGACCGTTTACTACATCGTGGAGGGGCGCCCGCTCGCCGACGAGCGTCCGAAGGGGGACAACACCGCCTCCGCAACCGTGGCATTTCCGGCGTAATCGGATGGCACGCTGAATGACGGCCCGCATACTGATCATCGAGGATGAGGAACCGCTCACCCTGTTGTTGCGGTACAATCTCGAAGCCGAAGGATACGAGGTTGACACCTCTGCCCGTGGCGACGAGGGCGATCTGAGGCTCAAGGAAAGCCCGCCAGATCTTGCGGTGATCGACTGGATGCTGCCCGGGCTCTCGGGCATCGAACTGATCCGGCGCCTGCGAACCCGGCCGGAAACACGACAGCTGCCGGTGATCATGCTCACGGCGCGCGGAGAGGAAGGCGAGCGCGTGCGCGGCCTCGCCACGGGCGCCGATGATTATATCGTCAAGCCGTTTTCGGTTCCGGAATTGCTGGCACGCATCCGCGCGCTGCTACGCCGGGTCAAACCGGAGCGCGTCGCCGAGGTTCTCGTCGCCGGCGATATCGAACTCGACCGCGAGAAGAAGCGCGTCTCCCGCAGCGGCCGTGAGGTTCCGCTTGGCCCCACTGAATTTCGCCTGCTCGAGTTCCTGATGCAGAGCCCGGGGCGCGTGTTCTCGCGCGAGCAACTGCTCAACGGCGTGTGGGGCCGCGACATCTATATTGATGAGCGCACCGTCGATGTCCACGTCGGCCGTCTGCGCAAGGGGCTCAACCGCGGCCGCGCCTCCGATCCAATCCGCACCGTGCGCGGTGCCGGCTATGCGTTCAACGATCGGTTCGGCAAGGGCGCTTAACCGTCCTGCGCTCCGCGGTCCACTGACAATCAAACAACTCAACCTGCTGCTTTTGGCCGACAAGTCAGATCGGCCGTCGGACATCTTCATGGAACCAATTCTCACGCTTGCTGTTGTTGGGCGAGCGACTGTCGGCGTCTGGCTCTTCCGGCTCTCAAATTCGGTCGCTGACCAGCAACACGTAGGGATGATGTGCGACCAACCGACCCGACGCCCCGCGCCAGCCGCGCCCTTGACGCGCTGAATTTCTTCCTCGCGGACGTCCGAACCGGGCTTGGACCATATCTCGCAGTCTACCTGCTCACTGTGCGCGACTGGAACGAGGCCGAAATCGGCATTGTCATGTCGGTTGCCGGGATCGCGGGGATTTTGGCCCAGACGCCGGGCGGCGCCTTGGTCGATGCATTCAAATCGACGCGGCTGCTGGTGATCGGCGCAGCGCTGATCGTGACCGCCGGGTCACTGCTGCTTCCCCTTCTGTCAACATTTTGGCCGGTCCTGATTTCGCAAGCTGTCGTGCATGCGAGCGGCTCTCTGTTCGGCCCGGCAATCGCAGCGATCTCGCTTGGCATCGTCGGCCACGCACAGCTCGCTCGGCGTGTCGGCCGCAATGAGGCCTTGAACCATGCCGGAAATGCGTGCGCGGCCGCTGCGGCGGCCGTGGGCGCCTTGGTCTGGGGACCATCGGTGGTGTTCTTGCTGCTGGCGGTGATGGCCGCGGCAAGCCTCGCTAGTGCGGCGATGATCCCGGGGAGTGCGATCGACCACGCCCGCGCTCGCGGCCTGGATGACGGCGCCAAGCCCGAGCGCGAGCAGCCCTCGCAGCTGCGCATTCTGCTCACCTGCCGGCCGCTCCTGATCCTGGCGCTGTGCGCGGTACTGTTTCATTTCGCCAATGCGGCGATGCTGCCGCTGGTCGGTCAGAAGCTCGCGTTGCAGGACCGCAAGCTTGGCACTTCGCTCATGTCGGTCTGCATTGTGGCCGCGCAGGTCGTGATGGTGCCGATGGCGATGCTGGTCGGCCGCAAAGCCGATGCGTGGGGGCGAAAGCCGCTCTTTGTCGCCGCCTTTTTGATCCTGCCGATCCGCGGCGCGCTCTATACGCTCTCCGACAATCCATACTGGCTCGTTGGCGTGCAATTGCTCGACGGCATCGGCGCCGGTCTCTATGGGGCTTTGTTTCCGATCATCGTCGCCGACCTGATGCAGGGAACCGGCCGTTTCAACTTGGCGCAAGGCGCCGTCATCACCGCGCAAGAGACCGGGGCGTCGCTCTCAATGGGTGCTGCCGGGTTCATCGTCGTGAACTCTGGATATAGCGCGGCATTCCTCACCCTGGCGGCCATTGCGGCCGCGGGCCTTGCGCTGTTCTGGTTTGCGATGCCCGAAACCTATATGCCCGAAAGCTCCGCCCCGACCGACTTATCCGTGGAGCAACACACCGGCGGGATCGGGCGGTTGGCGAACAAGGCATCATGACTCAATTCACGACCGCCGCGATGGCGGTTATCTTCGTGTTGACCTACGCGGGTGTGGCGCTCGGCCGGATTCCAGGACTGCGCCTCGACCGGGCCGGCATTGCGCTCACCGGCGCTGCTCTGACCATGGCGGTCGGGGCACTGACGCCCGAGGAGGCTTATCAGGCAATCGATCTCGACACGCTCGCGCTCTTGCTCGGGATGATGATCGTCGTCGCACACCTCAAACTGTCGGGGTTCTTCAGGCTGGTCACCGGCTGGGCCCTGGCATATGCGCACTCCCCGCTGATCCTGCTCGTGGTGTTCGCCGTGACGACCGGCGTACTCTCGGCCTTCCTGGTCAATGACGCCATGTGCCTGATCATGGCGCCGGTGGTGATCGAGGTGGCGCGCGGGCTGGAACGCAGTCCGATACCTTATCTCCTGGCGGTGGCGATGGCCTCCAACGTGGGCAGCACCGCAACAATCACCGGCAATCCGCAGAACATGATCATCGGCGCGATCTCGCATATACCCTACGGAACCTTTGCGGGTGCGCTGGCTCCCGTGGCGGCTGTTGGAATCGTGCTCACCATCGTGCTGGTCGCGCTGTTGAACTACGACCAATTCCCGCGTGCGGTGCGGTTTAGACCCAAGGCCGCAACGGTCCGCATTCATACGGCGCAAATGGCCAAGGCCGTGGTGGTCACGCTGGCGGTGATCGGCCTCTTCTTTGTCGGTATGCCGGTCGCGCAGGCAGCGCTGCTCGGCGGCGCCCTTTTGCTCATCACGCGGGCGATCAAGGCCCGCAAGGTCTACCGCGAGATCGATGGGTCGCTCCTGTTGATGTTTGCAGGCTTGTTCGTGGTGGTCGCCGGGGCCGAGAAGGCCCTGCTGACTCCGCAGGTGATCGCGGCGGTCAATGGCCTGCGCCTGGGTGACGTCTGGATCCTGACTGCACTGACCGCGGTGCTCTCCAATATCATCAGCAATGTCCCCGCGGTCTTGGTGCTCAAGCCCTTCGTGCAGAACCTCCCCGACGCCAATCGTGCCTGGCTTGTGGTCGCCATGAGCTCTACCTTGGCCGGTAATCTGACTTTGATCGGCTCGGTGGCAAATCTCATCGTGGCGGAGCGTGCACGCGCGGCCGGGATCGAGCTATCATTCGCTGCCTATTGCCGCGTTGGTATCCCGCTCACGCTCCTCTCGCTGGCATTCGGCGCCTGGTGGCTGAGCTAAGCTGTCCGTTTCACTCCGTAGAAAGCCCGCTGCGTGACGATCGAACCTGTCACCTCTGCCGACCGCCTGATCGATACCGGTCATTTGAGCCGCGATGCCGATAAGGACGTTCCGCTGCGCGACGACATTCGGCTGCTGGGCGGCATGCTGGGAGATGTCGTCCGTGAGCAGGAAGGCCAATCCGTATTCGATCTGATTGAGCACATTCGCCGCACCTCGGTGCGGTTTCATCGCGATGCCGACGAGGTCGCCCGGCGCGAGCTTCATTCCATTCTGGATGGGCTGTCCGCTGTCGCGACCGATCAGGTCATCCGTGCTTTCAGTCATTTCTCGCATCTCGCCAATATTGCGGAGGACCAGCATCACATTCGCCGCAACCGCGCCCACGCCCGCGAGGGTTCGCAAGCCCGCGAAGGCACGATTGCCTATGCGATCGATCACGCCCTCCAGAATGGTGTTTCTGGATCAACGCTGCGCGCGTTTTTTGACCGCGCGCTGGTCAGTCCGGTGCTGACCGCGCATCCGACCGAGGTTCGCCGCAAGAGTACCATCGATCGCGAAATGGAGATCGCACACCTGCTGACGGAGCGCGATCGTGTCGACCTCACACCCTCCGAGCGGGCGGACAATATCGCTGCGCTGCGCCGTGCCATCCTCATTCTCTGGCAGACCAGCCTCCTGCGCATCACCAAATTGACGCTTGTCGATGAGATCGCGAATGGCATTTCCTATTACGACTATACGTTCTTGCGTGAGTTGCCGCGGCTCTACGATGAGATCGAAGGCCTCATCGAAACAGCGATACCGGAAGCAAGCGGCGCGTTGCCGTCATTTTTCCGTATGGGCAGCTGGATAGGTGGTGATCGCGACGGCAACCCGTTTGTGACGGCGGACACGCTGCGGCAAGCGTTCGTGATGCAAAGCCAAGAAGTTTTGCGCTTCTTTCTCGATGAGGTACACGCCCTTGGTGCCGAACTGTCGCTCGACGAGCGTCTCGTGCAAGTCTCTCCACAGTTGGAGAACCTCGCCGTCTCGTCACCCGATCACGGACCAGCGCGACAACGCGAACCCTATCGCCGCGCCATTGCCGGCATCTATGCGCGACTAGGTGCCACCGCGCGGGCGCTGCTCGGCGAGTTCGAGGACCCTCGACATGCGCCTGGAGAAGCCCCGCGTTATCAGGACGCGGGCGAGCTCAAGGCCGATCTCGACATCATCCACCAATCACTGGTCAGCAACGGATCCGCGGTTCTGACACGCGGTCGCTTGGGTCATCTGCGCCGCGCAGTCGATTGTTTTGGTTTCCATTTGGCAACCGTTGACCTGCGGCAGAACTCCGCCGTGCACGAGCGCACGGTTGCCGAATTGCTAGCCACCTCCGGCACGCACAGCAGCTATTGCGAGCTGCCCGAGGATGAGCGGATCGCCCTTCTCGGCAAAGAGCTTGCAACATCTCGCCTGCTCGCCTCACCCTTCATGACTTATTCCGCCGAGACCGCGTCGGAGCTGGCCGTTCTACGCACGGCCGCAGATGCGCGCGCCCGGTTCGGTGATGCCGCGATCCGCAACTGCATCGTCTCGATGACCGAAGGCATTTCCGATCTGCTGGAAATTGCAGTTCTGTTAAAGGAGGCCGGTCTTCTGCGGCCCAACGAAGGTGCTTTGGACCTCAATATCATCCCGCTGTTTGAGACAATCGATGATCTTGATCATTGCCCGGAGATCATGGATCGCTTGTTTGAGCTTCCAGTGTATCGCGCGCTCGTCAAAGCACGCGGAGATTTTCAGGAAGTGATGTTGGGCTATTCCGACAGCAACAAGGATGGTGGGTTCCTGACGTCGAACTGGGCGCTCTATAAGGCTGAACGTGCGCTTGTCGAGGTATTTCGCCGCCACGGTGTGCGCTTGTGCCTCTTTCATGGCCGTGGTGGATCCGCCGGCCGTGGCGGTGGTCCGAGCTATCAGGCAATTCTGGCGCAGCCCGAAGGCGCGGTGCAGGGCGCGATCAGGATTACGGAGCAAGGCGAAGTAATTGCCGCCAAATATTCCAACCCCGACGTTGGCCGGCGGAATCTCGAAGTGTTCGTCGCAGCCACGCTGCACGCGACCCTTGCGCACGAGCGAGAGCGGGCACGGCTCGATCGATATTTGGAGATCATGCAGGAATTGTCCGACGCCGCATGGCGGGCTTACCGGTCGCTGGTCTACGAGACCGAGGGTTTCGAGCAATATTTCTGGCAGTCGACGGTTATTGGCGAGATTGCAACCCTCAACATCGGCAGCCGGCCCGCGTCGCGGACGCGCTCGATGCGTATCGAGGATTTGCGGGCGATTCCCTGGAGCATCAGCTGGAATCAGTGCCGGGTCATGCTGCCGGGCTGGTTTGGCTTCGGCAGCGCCATCAAAGGTTGGCTTGCGAGCCATACCGGCGATGGCCTGGAGACACTGCAGGCGATGTACCGGGAGTGGCCGTTCTTCGAATCGCTGCTTTCAAAGATCGACATGGTCCTGGCCAAAACGGACTTCGCCATTGCGTCGCGTTATGCCGAGCTGGTTGACGATGTCCGGCTGCGCCAAGCCGTATTCGATCGCCTCCAATCGGAATGGACGGACACGATTGCCATGGTGCTCGCCATCACCCGGCAGAACGCGCTGCTGGAACACAACCCGCTGTTGGCGCGCTCAATTCGCAACCGCTTCCCTTATCTCGATCCGCTCAACCACGTGCAGGTCGAATTGTTGCGCCGGCATCGCGCCGGCAGCGCCGACACTGGCATGGTCGCCGGAATTCACCTCACAATCAACGGATTAGCCGCCGGCCTGCGTAATACCGGGTGAGGCAGCCTTATCCCTTCAGTAATTCCGATCGCGCCGCCTCGTAGCGTCGGTGCACGATGGCGGAGCCGTAACGCCGCTCGAGCCGGCGAATGGTGAAGTGCCCGTGCGCGAGCCGCTGAAAATGGTTCATGAAGATCATGTTGACGGTCGCACCGCCGACCGCACCGAGGACGGGCACGGCGCTGGCCGCGGCACGTTCAGAAGCGACGAGGCCGAAGCGGGACGCAATTTCGGTCACCAGACTGCTGACCACGGTCGT
>JAFAXD010000400.1 GCA_019241285.1 Xanthobacteraceae bacterium
GGCCGCTGGGCCTTCCGCGCCCTGGCGCAACGGCTACGCTCCGCGCCGGTGCGCTGCGTGCCGCGTGCGCGTGACCGGTTCGCGCGCCTGGTCGCGACCTGCTACCAGGGCAACGACGACCTCGCGCGTTGGCTTGTTGCTCAGGGCTTGGCGCTCGACTGGCCACGCTATTCCGGCGGCACCTACGCGGATGCGCAGGACGCGGCGCGGCGCGGCGCGCGCGGGCTGTGGCAAGGCGCCTTCGTGCGCCCCTGGGATTGGCGGCATGGAACGAGCAACATCAGGTAAGGCGACACTGGGCGTCGGCGCCGTGGGTCTCGGGCGGGCCTTCATGCTCATGCTGCCGACGTTCGTGGCCGATCCGCGCGTTCGTCTCGTCGCCGCAGCCGACCCGGATCCTGAGGCACGCGCACGCTTCGTGCGCGAATTCGGCGGACAAACCTACGCGTCCATCGTCGAGCTATGTGCGGATCAAGCGGTCGACGTCGTCTACATCTCGACGCCGCACGAGATGCATGCCGCGCACGTCCGGGCGGCGGCAGCAGCCGGCAAGCATATTCTTGTTGAAAAGCCGATGGCGATCACGCTCGCCGAGTGCGCCAGCATGATCGAGGCCGCGCAGCGCGCCGGCGTGCATTTGATCGTTGGCCATAGCCACAGTTTCAATCAGCCGATCCTGCGTGCGCGCGGCATCATCGACAGCGGCGCCGTCGGCGCGGTGCAGATGATCACCGCATTCAACTTCACAGATTTCCTCTACCGCCCGCGTCGGCCGGAGGAACTCGACACCCGCAAGGGCGGGGGCGTGGTGTTCAGTCAGGCCGCGCATCAAGTCGACATCGTGCGCCTGCTCGGCGGCGGCCGCGTGCGCAGCGTGCGCGCCGTGACCGGCAACTGGGACAAGCAGCGCGCGACCGAGGGCGCTTATTCGGCCCTGCTGACGTTCGAAGACGGAGCCTTCGCGTCGCTGACCTATAGCGGCTACGCCCATTTCGATTCCGACGAGCTGTTGGATTGGATCGGCGAAATGGGAGAGCAAAAGGACCCGACCCGGTATGGACGCGTGCGCGCCGCGGTGGTGGGGCTATCCTCTGATGCAGAAGCAACCCTGAAGAGGACCCGTACCTTTGCGGCCGGTGCCGCCGTTGCGGCAGACAGCGGCCGGCTGCATCAGCAATTCGGCACGGTCATCGTGTCATGCGAGCGCGCCGACCTGAAGCCGACCGCGCGCGGCATTGCCATTTACGGCGATGCTGAGAAACGCTTCGATGCGCTGCCGCCTCCGGCCGTGCCGCGCGGCGAGGTTATCGATGAACTTTATGATGCCGTCGTGCACGGCCGCTCACCACTGCACAACGGCGCCTGGGCCATGGCGACGCTCGAGGTCTGTCTCGCCATCCTGCAGTCCGCGCGCGAAGGGCGCGACGTGTTATTGGTGCATCAGGTCCGAATTGCATCACCGGGTCACTGAGCGAGCGGCGCCGGTTCACGATACCTCGCCGTTTCGGGGAAGCAGACCGTTCAGGACAAGATCGACATGCGCCTCGAAATAGCGCTCGACGTCGACTGGTTTGCGATCCGAGAAGAGCAGCATAATGACGCTGAGCGACAGCGCCGGGCCGAGGATGATCTGCGGGTAATCGAGCGACCCGGCTGAACGAATTTCGCCCCGGTTCGCGCCTTCCTCCAGGCGCTGTCGCAGGTGCTCCATGATCGGAGTTCCACACCGCTCATCATGCTCGTCCACCAGCGCTGGGAAGCGGTGCGCCTCAGCGATCAGCAGGCGCAGGATCTCGCGGAAATGCGCATCCTCGGCGATCACCTTGTAGATGAAGCCCAGGTAGGCCCGCACGAACTCGCGCGTCGTCCCGTTATGGTCGGCCAGGAAGCCTTCCATCTCCTCGTGGATCGGCCGCGACAGCTCCCGGACCATCGTGACGAACAGGTTCTCCTTCGTCTCGAAGTAGAAGTAGATCGTGCCCTTGGTCACGCCTGCACGCGCGGCAACATCCTCGAGCCGCGTGGCCGCGTAGCCTCTGTCCACGAACTCCTCGAACGCAGCTTGGAGTATCTCGCCCGGTCGCTCGGCCTTGCGACGAGCTCTTACGCCTTCTGCCATTGCCGACTCCGTGCTTCGCCCAGTCAGGGCTACCACACTATTGACTTATTGGTCAGTCAATAATTCATTGACTATCGAGTTAGTCAATTTTGGGGGTTTGGGGCCATGCAAGTCATGATTTTGAGGGGAGCCGTCGGAAACGTTCGGCGCCCTTCCCGCTGGCAGATTGCTGCCTTGGGATCCTTCGCTCTGCTGCTTCTCTCGGCCTGCGGGCCGGCGTCTTCGGGTCCCCGGAAAACCCCGATCCGCGTGCAGACCCAGGTCGTCGCCTTCGCGAAGAGCGCCCCAGCGCTCATTGTCACCGGCGAGATCCGACCGCGGGTTCGCAGCGACCTTTCGTTTCGGGTGAGCGGGCGCATCAGCGAGCGCAATGTCGATGTCGGCGCGCGGGTCAGCGTGGGCGACGTGCTCGCGCGGCTCGAACCGAAGGAGCAGGAAGCGGATGTGCGAACCGCGGAGGCAGCCGTTCGCGCCGCTGAGGCTCAGGTGTGGCAAACCTCCTCCACTTTCGAGCGGCAGACCGCATTGCTGGCGCGCGGATTTACGACACGGCGCGATTACGATCAGGCGGAGGAGGCGTTTCGAACGGCGCACGCCTCGCTCGACTCCGCCAACGCTCAACTCCAGACCGCCCGCGACCGATTATCTGATACCGTCCTGCGCGCCAGCGCGGCCGGCATCATCACGGCCCGGAGCATCGAGACTGGCCAAGTCGTTCAGGCTGCACAGGCCGCGTTCACGATCGCGCAAGACGGGCCGCGCGATGCTGTCTTCGACGTGGACGAAAGCCGTTTGGGCGATGACGTCCTCGATTCGCGGATCGAGGTCACGTTGCTATCCGATCCGGCGACAGTCGTGGTCGGCACCGTCAGGGAGATTGCCCCGACGGTGGACGCCGCGACCGGCACGGTGCGCGTCAAAGTCGGCATCGATCATCCGCCGCCCACGATGACTTTGCGGGCGCCCGTAAGTGGGGTGTGGCGCTTCAAAGCCACCGAGCTTGCCCGACTCCCGTGGACAGTGCTCGCCTCCCGCGAAGGCGATCCCGCGGTTTGGGTGGTCAATCCGGACACCCGGGCTGTGTCCCTGCGGTCGGTCGTCATCGCAACATACGATACCGAGACCGTGCTGATTAGATCCGGACTGAAGCCCGGAGAGATCGTTGTGAGCGCGGGCGCCCAGTTCCTGCGTGCAAATCAGATTGTCGCCGCCGCAGAGGAAGCGCAGTCGTGAGCGTCGCGGCGCGCTGCGTTCTGTGGTGCGGGGTGATGGCTGTGCTCGCCGGCTGCAAATCAGAGGGCGCAGCCCCTCAGGCGCGAGTGCGTCCGGTCCTCTCCACGGTGACCGCTCTTCACAAGAACGGTGTCTCGGCCTTCGCCGGTACCGTCGAGCCACGTTATCGCTCGAGCCACGGTTTCAAAGTACTTGGACGCATTATCGCGCGCGACGTGAATGTGGGGGACGTGGTGAAGCAGGGCATGCAATTGGCGGCGATTGACCCGGTCGCGCTGAAACTGGCGGTGCGCGCGGCTCAAGCCGATCTCTCGAGTGCCCAAGCCCAGCTCGCGAACGCCAGCGCGGTCGAATCGCGCCAGGCGACATTGCAGCAACAGGGTGTAGCCACTCCAGCGACTCTCGAAGCAGCCCAACAAGGGCGTGAGGCGGCTGCGGCCGCCGTTCTCCGCGCGCAGGCGGCATTGGCGAAAGCCGAGGAACAATTGCGCGGCGCGCAGCTGACCGCAGACTTCGACGGGGTTGTCACGTCAGTCGACGCTGAGGTCGGGCAGGTCGTGGCGCCCGGTCAGAGCGTCATCACGATCGCGCGGCCGGACGTGCGTGAAGCTGTCGTCGACCTTCCGGATGACGTGGACGGCTCTCTGACCGCCGGGACGCAATTCGAGGTTGCCCTGCAGACCGACCCATCGGTACGGGCGGTCGGCCGGGTCCGGGAGATTGCGCCGGAGGCAGATCCCACGACGCGCACGCGCCGGGTTCGTATCACGCTTGAGGACCCGCCAGCCCGCTTCCGCCTCGGGACGACTGTGACCGCTACGCTGAGCACTGCGATGGCGCAGTCGATCGATTTGCCGGCTTCGGCGCTGCTGGAGCGGAATGGACAGACGATGGTGTGGGTCGTCGATCCAACGTCCAGCACGGTCGCATTGCAGCACGTCACCGTTGGCGGACGCACGGACCACTCGTTTCAGGTCGTGGGCGGCTTGGCCTCCGGCGTTCGCGTGGTCACCGCGGGCGTGAACAGCCTGGCTCCGGGTCAGCAGGTCACGGTTGCGCAGGAGATGTCGCGGTGAAGACCTTCAACCTTTCAGACTGGGCCCTGAACCACAGGTCACTGATCTGGTATTTCGTGATCGTTTCCACCATCGCTGGTGCGATGGCCTATATCAGTCTGGGGCGCGAAGAGGATCCGTCCTTCACCATCAAGACGATGGTGATTCAGGCACAGTGGCCTGGCGCATCGCTTGGGGATACGACGGCTCAGATCACCGACAGGATCGAGAAAAAGCTCGAGGAGTTGCCATCCCTCGACTTCACCCGAAGCATGACCACTCCGGGCGAGACAACTATTTTCGTCAATCTCAAGGACACGACACGCGGCCGCGACGTACAGGCCGCGTGGATTCAGGTCCGCAACCTGATTGGCGATATCCACAATCAGTTTCCAACCGGGGTGCAAGGCCCGTTCTTCAACGATCGATTTGGTGACGTCTATGGCAACATTTATGCGTTCACGTCCGACGGCCTGACTTGGCGTCAATTGCGCGACTACGTCGAGGCGGTTCGGGCAAAGGTCCTGACCATCCCGAATGCCGGGCGCGTCGATCTGATTGGTGCGCAGGACGAGGTCATATTCCTGGAATTGTCGATGCGCCGGATGGCCGCACTCGGACTTGATCAGCAAGCCGTTCTGCGCAGCTTGCAGAGCCAAAACGCAATCACCCCCTCGGGCGTCATCCAGGCGGGACCGGAGCGCATCAGCGTGCGGGTTGGTGGCCAATTTACGTCGGAGGACAGCCTTCGAGCCATCAACCTGCGGGTCAATGATCGGTTTTTTCGGCTGAGCGACGTCGCCACCATCATCCGCGGCTATGCCGATCCGCCGCAGTCGCTGTTTCGTGTCAACGGCAAGCCAGCGATCGCGCTCACCATCGGAATGAAGGCGGGCGCCAATCTCCTGGAGTTTGGCGAAGCGCTGAAGGCGACCATGGAGCAGGTCGTCGCCGAACTGCCGATCGGCGTCGGCGTGGATCTCGTTGCCGACCAGCCGGTGGTTGTCGAGGAGGCGGTCGGTGGGTTCACCAAGGCTTTGTTTGAAGCGGTCGTGATCGTGCTGCTCGTCAGCTTCGTGAGCTTGGGATTGCGCGCCGGGCTCGTTGTTGCGACGTCGATTCCGCTGGTGCTGGCGATCACCTTCATGGTCATGGCCTATATCGGCATCTCGCTGCAGCGCATTTCCCTCGGCGCCCTCATCATCGCGCTCGGGCTGCTTGTGGACGATGCGATGATCGCGGTTGAGATGATGGTAGCCCGGTTGGAGGCCGGCGACGATCTGCGCAAGGCGGCGACCGCCGTCTACACCTCGACGGCGTTTCCGATGCTGACCGGCACACTGGTGACGGTGGCGGGCTTCATCCCGATCGGTCTCAACAACAGCAATGCGGGCGAGTATACGTTCACGCTGTTCGTCGTTCTGGCAGTTTCGCTTTTGGTCTCCTGGATCGTCGCCGTGCTGGTGACGCCGCTGCTCGGGGTCACGCTGCTCCCCCGTCAGCTGAAGAAACATCATCAAGGGCCAGGCCGCCTCGGGCTGCTGTTTTCTCGCGTGCTCGTGCTCGCGATGCGGCGGCGCTGGGTCACGATCGCGGCGACCATGATGGTGTTTGCCGGCTCGCTCTACGCCATGCAGTTCGTGCAGCAGCAGTTCTTTCCGTCCTCGGACCGACCTGAACTCGTCATCGACTGGACGCTGCCCCAGAATGCGTCGATTGCCGAAACCAAGGCCCAGATGGATCGCTTCGAGGCGCAACTCGCCGGCGATTCCGACATCAAGCACTGGTCATCCTACGTCGGGCAGAGCGCGGTGCGGTTCGTTCTCACCTTCGATGTGCAGCCGGGGAGTCCGAATTTCGGCCAGACGATCATCGTCACCAAGAATCTGGAAGCTCGAGAACGGGTTCGCGCCAAGCTGCAGGCCATCATTGATCACGATTTTGTCGGCACCGACGTATTCGTCAATTTACTCCCCCTCGGGCCGCCGTCCGGCCGCCCGATCCAGTATCGCGTCGGCGGTCCGGATCTCCACAAAGTGCGGGAATTCGCCCAGAGCCTGTCCGCCATCGTTGCCGAGCATCCGCGGGTGGGCAACGTCACTTACGATTGGAATGAGCCCGCACGCGTGGTGAAGGTCGACGTCCTCCAGGACAAAGCCCGCCAGCTCGGTGTCAGCTCGGAGGATATCGCATCAACCCTGAATAGCGTCGTGCGAGGCTTATCGATCACGCAGGTGCGCGATGACATTTATCTGGTCGATGTCGTGGGACGCGCCGGTCGCGATGAGCGTGGCGCCGTCGAGACCCTGCAGAACCTGCAGCTGCCGGCCCAGAACGGGCAGGCGGTGCCGTTAGCCGCGGTCGCGGCGTTCCGTTACGAGTTGGAGCAGCCCGTCGTTTGGCGTCGCAGCCGGATCCCGACAATCACGCTCAAGGCCGGCATTCTCGACGCCACCCAGCCGGCGACAATCGTGCAGCAACTCGAGCCCCGGGTTGACGCCTTTAAGCAGCAGCTGCCGCCAGGATACCAGGTTGTCGTGGCAGGCCCGGTCGAAGACAGCGCCAAGTCGCAAGGGCCGATCGCCGCCGCTGTGCCGATCATGCTGTTTGTGATGGCGACCATTCTGATGGTCCAGCTACAGAGCTTCCAGCGTCTCTTCCTCGTGATTGCCGTCGCTCCGCTGGGTCTCATTGGTGTCGTTGCCGCCATGCTGCCAAGCGGGGCACCTCTCGGGTTCGTCGCTATCCTCGGCGTTCTGGCACTGATCGGCATCCTGATCCGCAATTCGGTGATCCTTGTCATGCAGATCGAGGATCTGCGCAGCGAGGGCGTCGCGGCGTGGGATGCCGTCGTCGAGGCAACCCAACACAGGATGCGACCCATCGTGCTGACGGCCGCCGCCGCGAGCCTCGCGCTCATTCCGATCTCGCGCGAGGTGTTCTGGGGCCCGATGGCCTATGCGATGATGGGCGGCATCATTGCCGGAACCGTGCTCACGTTATTCTTTCTGCCCTCCCTCTATGTCGCGTGGTTCCGCATTCGGCCGCAGCAGGAGGTGCGCGAGCGAATGCACGCGAAAATGTCCCTCCAGGGCGCCCTCTAACATCGCCGAGGAGCCAGCCATGTCCGGCATGGTTCGACAATGCGCAACGCAGCCCGCATGGCGATCGCTCTGCGTTCTGCTGTTCGCCGGCTGGGTGCTGGCCGGCTGTGCGACGCGGCCCGGTCCGGAGGTGCTGAGCCCGGTGCCGAGTTCCGTGCCCGGCGCCAAGATTGTCATCGTTTACGTGGCCACGACACGTGCCCGCGAAATCCCGTCCAGCAACGTTTTTAACAATAACCGGGCGCCTCAGTTGAACTACGCCGAGTTTAGAATATCGATCCCGCCCGGACACCGGCCTGGAGAGATCGAATGGCCGGCGTTGGGGCTGGATCCCGCGACCAGCTTCACCACGCTACAGCAGACCGTGCTCGATCGGTCCGCCTTCGAGCAGAAGATCACGGCCCGCGAGACGCGCCCCGGCGGGTCTAAGGTCGGTCTCTTCATCCATGGCTACAACAACAACTTCCAGGAGGCGCTTTTCCGGATGGCGCAGATGACCGCTGATGCGGAGGTTGATGGCGTTTCCGTCCTGTTCGCTTGGCCGTCCGAAGGCCAACTCACCGGCTATGTTGCCGACAAGGATGCAGCCACGTATTCGCGCGATCAACTGGTCGAGCTCATGACGATGCTCGCCCGTAATCAGCGTATCAATCGGATTGACGTCTTGGCGCACAGCATGGGCTGTTGGCTAACGGCCGAATCCTTGCGCCAATTGCGGCTCACCGGCAACAGCGCCGTGATCAATCGGATGAAGGTCATCCTTGCCGCTCCCGACATCGATATCGACGTGTTTCGCTCCCAGTTGGACGTTATCGGGCCGCTGTCGCCGCCGATGACGCTACTCGTTTCGCGCGACGATAAGGCGCTGGATCTCTCCAGACGCATCGCCGATGCCCGGCAGCGGGTGGGCACGATCGACGTGGACGACCCGAGGGTCCAGGAGGCCGCGGTGCGGGCCAAACTGCAGATCGTCGATATCTCGAACCTGAACCCCACCGATGCGTTCAACCACGATCGTTACGTCAGCCTTTCGACCATCTACCGACGCTTGGCCGACGAGGCATCAACCAATCCTGGCGGCGACCTCACGCGCGCCGGCGCCTTCGTCTTCAATACCGTCGGCAGGACCCTTTCTGCCCCTCTCACTGCGGCCGGGGTTGGGCAGTTGGGTCAATGACGGCGTGCGCCAAGTCGTCCGGGGGCTTTTGCATTGCCTCAGGATCGCTGCGCTGATGTTCTCGCCGGCTCAAATCGGGGAGGCTTGAGCCAACGTCGGCGGGCGCTGCGTGTTGGATGGCGGCCGGTAATCCTTCGCCGCCGCGCGTGCCGCGCCAAGCCCCTTGGGGAAGCCGCTGCGGTCAGCATAAAGCCGCGGCCGGCTACGGCTGCGCGTATGCCGCGCCGTTGTCTGCTGCGCCACTGCGATGTCGAGCGCGGCGATGCCGAGCACCATCATCAAGGCGAAGGCGACGTTGTTGCGTTGCGGGTTGTCGTTGCGCAGTCCGGACGCGAGCGTCGCGGCATCCAGTCCGTCGCCGGCGACGCGGCTCCACAGCCCGGCTTGCTTCTCGGTCGACAACGACAGCACGCCGGCGGCGATCTCACGCGCCCCGTAAGAGCGCACGAGGCCTTCCTTTCCGCGCAGTCCCAGCGCGCGGGTGATGCTGTTGGGAGCAATTAATTCGGCGAGTCCGAGCCCGATGCTGAACCACCCGAGCGCGCGCGCCAGCTTGTCCGCGGAGGACAACGAGCTGCGGCCGGTCTGAATGAGTTTCGGGTCGCCTTGCGAGCGTACGATGTTGCTGAGATAGGTCATGTTGTTGATCCAATCAGGGCTTCAGCACGACTTTGATGCAGGAATCCTGCTTATCGCGAAACACTTTGTACATTTCCGGTCCCTGATCGAGCGTCACCGTGTGGGTGATGACGAAGGACGGATCTATCTGGCCGTCCTCGATCCGGTGCAGCAAATCCTCGGTCCAGCGGTTGACGTGGGTCTGGCCCGTTCGGATGGTCAGCCCCTTGTTCATCAGCTGACCCATGGGAACCTTGTCGGCAAAGCCGCTGTAAACTCCCGGAATGGAGATGATGCCGCCGGGACGGCACACGTAGATCATCTCGCGCAGCACATGCGGCCGGTCATTTTCCAGCATGAACATCTGCTTGGCGCGGTCGAGCACCGTATCGGGCTGTGCCGGCGTCACATGTGCTTCCATGCCGATGCAATCGATGCACTTCTCCGGCCCCTTGCCGTTGGTGAGTTCATTGAGCTCACCGACCACGCTCTGTGTCTCGAAGTTGATCGGAATGGCGCCGCCGGCCTCCGCCATGCTCAGCCGCTCCGGAATGCGGTCGATGGCGATGACTTGCTTCGCGCCAAGCATGATGGCGCTGCGGATCGCCATCTGTCCGACCGGGCCGCAACCCCACACCGCGACGGTGTCGGTCGGCTCGATGTCGCAGTGCACGGCCGCCTGCCAGCCGGTCGGAAAAATGTCGCCGAGGAACAGCACCTGCTCGTCCGCAATGCCGTCGGGGATCTTGATGTGCGTGGTGTCAGCGAACGGTACGCGCATGTATTCGGCCTGGCCGCCCGGATAGCCGCCGGTCAGGTGCGTGTAGCCGAACAGGCCTGCAGTCGTGTGGCCGAACACCTTATCGGCGAGATGCTTGTTGCGATTGCTCCGCTCGCAGACTGAGAAGTTGCCGCGCTTGCACTGGTCGCATTCACCGCAAATGATGGTGAAGGGCACGACGACGCGATCGCCCGTCTTGAGTTTTCCGTTCACCCCGGAACCAACCTCGACGACCTCTCCCATCATCTCATGACCCATGATGTCGCCGGGGAGCATCGCCGGGATGAAGTTGTGGAACAGGTGCAGGTCGGAGCCGCAGATCGCGCAGCTCGTCACTTTGATGATGGCGTCACGCGGATCTTCGATCTCCGGATCCGTGACCGTGTCGCAACGAATATCTTCTTTGCCGTGCCAGACGAGCGCCCGCATACGATCTGCTCCGCATTGAACTACGGTGCGTCAACGTCAAGGTTTAGGGATGGTTGCCGGGCCGTCTCACGTGAAAGTGTAATTTTTTCCGCCCTGCGAGGGTTGTCGGCCATCCGACGTTTCAGGCCAGGACGGCTTCCACCACGCTCGCCGCCGATCGGGTCGGCACCACGCGGGTCAAGTGAAAGCCTGCGCTGTCGAGCAGTTGCCGATACTCGGATCGGGTCCGCTCCTGGCCGCCGGTCGCAACCAGCATCAACAAATCGATCATCTTGCCTGGATGCGGCGCGTCATCCTCGGGCAGGACCATTTCGATGATCAGCAACCGGCTCGTCGGCTTCATGGCTTTGCGCACATTCTCCAGGATGGCGCGGCATCGATCCTCGGACCAGTCGTGCAGGATATGCGATAGCAGATAGGCATCGGCGCCCTCGGGAACCGTCTTGAAGAAATCGCCGGCTTCGATCGTCACCCGATCGCCGATGCCTCTCTGCTTGAGCAGCACGGGCGCTTCGCCGACCACATGCGGCAAATCAAACAGCACGCCGCGCGGTCGCGGATGATGAGCGAGAATCGCAGACAGCAGGTTTCCGGTTGCGCCGCCCACGTCGACGATGAGATCGAATGGCGAAAAATCGTAGGTGGCCGCGACCGCCGGCGGCTCCTGGCCATGCACCCCGACCATGGTCTCGCTGAAGAGAGCGGCGTCTTCGGGATGTTGCGCCAGATATTCGAACAATCGCATCCCGTGCGCTTTCTCAAACCCGTTCTGGCCGGTCTCGACCGAATAGCTGAGCTCGCTCCAGGTGCGCTGGAACCAATTGCTGCCGAACGACAGCACGGTCGCTTTTGCTGAACCCGGCGCGCCGGTCCGCAAAGCCTCACCCAGGGCGGTGAGCGCATAGCGCCCGTCGGGCTGGCTCGCGAGCAGCCCCAGGCTTGCCAAGGTCCGCATCAACCGGTGCAACGACAGCTCATGGACTCCCATCAACGCAGCAAGCTCGGCCGCGCTCTTCGCTCCGCCCGCGAGCTGGTCGGCCAGGTTCAATTTGGCGGCGGCGACAAGCGTGCCGCTGACCCACGCCCCGGTGACCATTTGGATCAACTGAACATGCGGTGGAACGCCTTGCGAAGGAATATGAATGTCGTGTGTCATCGTCGGCAGACCTGGTGGGTGCGGCGCGTCGCTGACCTTGACTGACGCAGATGACGGATTGATTACTGAAATCGGCGCTAACCCCTGGCTGCGATGTCCGCCGATGCGGCCCCCCTTCAGGTTGCGCGGGCGGGCGGATTGTGTCAGGGATGTCTTGGTTAGGGTTTGACCTATCAGGCGATTTCTGCGCCGGGGCAATCGTTGAAACCGAGCGCACACTACACCTCGCTGGCGCTGCGGACCATGAGTCGGCGGTCGCGCGCCATGGAATTGGGCTGATTTGATTGGGCACCTGTGGTGCGGGAGCCCGTCCCGGAAGAAACGGCAATACAGGAACAGCGATGAACCAGCTCGCGACCATCGATGGTGACGTGCAGGCGCTTGGTGCGCCCGAGGCGACGGCCGAGCCCTCGGGGCTCGGATGCCTTGCGATCATTGCCCGTCATCATGGCCTCGATCTCTCGGTATCGCAGCTCGCGGAACAAAGGCAGCGCAATACCCGGGAGCTCTCGGTTACGGAGCTGTTGAAGGTCGCCAAGTCCGTCGGCCTGCAAGCGCGAAGCATGCGCCCCGACTGGAAGGGATTGATTGCGCTCAGCAAGGCGTTGCCGGTCCTGATCACACTCAAGAACGGCCGCAGCATGGTGCTGGTGCGGCTCGAGCTTGATAACGAGCCGATGCGCGTCGTGCTCGAGGATCCCAACGCGGGCGATGACGCACTGCTCATCATCGATCGTACGCGCTTCGAGAGTGCGTGGAGCGGTGACGTTGTCCTCGTCCGCCGCAACTACGATATGCGTGACGAAGCGCAGCCGTTCTCGATCAGTTTCGTTCGCGCGCTCATTTTCCGCGAGCGCCGTATTGTTCGCGACATTGCCGTCTGTGCCGTCGTGCTCGGGTTTCTGTCGTTGTTGCCGATCATGTTCTGGCAGGTGCTGACGGTCCGGGTGCTTGGATACAAGGCGCTCAGCACATTCTACTTCGTCGTTGTTGCCATGATTTCCGTGATTGCGCTCGACGCCGTGTTCCGCTGGATCCGCCAGTTCCTGATCATCCATCTGACGGCGCGCGTGGATGTCAAGCTCAACACGTACATCTTCGACAAGCTGATCGGATTGCCGATCGATTTCTTCGAGCGCAATCAGATCGGCGGCATCATGACGGTTTACTATTATCATCAGCGCATCTTGAGCTTCCTCACCGGGCAATTGCTCGGGTCGCTGCTCGATTCGACCGTCTTGATGTTCTTCCTGCCAGTGATGTTCTTCCTCAGCCCGCTGGTGACGACCTTTATCCTGGTGATCTGTGCGATTATCGTTGCCTGGCTGATTTTCACGCTGCCGATCTATCGGCGCAAGGGCAAGTGGCTCGAAGCCCTGCAATCCGAGCGCGGCTCATTCCTGTATCAAACGCTCGCGGGCATTCGCACGGTAAAAGCTTTGACCTTGGAGCCGCGCCAGCGCCATCGATTTGATGCGTTGACCCACAAGGTTGCGAAAAGCCGCATTGAGCACGACATGTTCGGCGCCGTGGTCAGCACGGTGGTCCGCCCGCTGGAAATGACGGCCATCGCCGGCGGTCTGGCGGTTGCGGTCTACATCTGTATGACGACCCAGGATCCCACGCTGACGGCAGCGCTGTTCGCATTCCTGCTGCTGAGCCAGCGCGTGATCTCCCCACTCATCCAGATCGCCATGTCGCTCAATCAGTGGGACGATGCGCGCATCGCCATCGAGGCGATCGGCGACCTGGTGAATCGGCCGGAGGAGGAGGGGCGGTCGCGGGAGGGGCCACGCCCGACGGTGCACGGCAAGATCGAGTTCCAGAACGTGACCTTCACGTACCGTGACGCGGGCGCGCCGGCGTTGCGCGATATCTCGTTCGCGGTGCCGGCTGGGACGACGCTCGGTCTGGTGGGGCGCAGCGGTTCAGGCAAGACAACCGTGACGCGGTTGCTGCAGCGGTTGAGCCCAAACTATCAGGGCCAGATCCTGATCGACGGGGTCGAGTTGCGCGATTACGACCTCGAATACCTGCGCCGCTGCCTCGGCGTTGTGCTGCAGGATAATTTTCTCTTCAGCGGCACGATCCGCGACAACATCGCATCCGGCAAGCCCGATGCCAGCTTGGACGAGGTCCGCCGCGCGGCGCGCCTCGCCGGGGCCGAGGAGTTCATCGACCGGCTGCCGCGCGGCTACGACACGTTCATCAATGAGGGGTCGAGCAACATATCCGGCGGCCAGCGCCAGCGGCTGGCGATCGCGCGTGCGCTGATCCTCGATCCGCGTATTCTCATCCTCGACGAGGCGACGAGCGCGCTCGATCCGGAGAGCGAGGCGATCGTCAACAGCAACCTGGCGCGCATTGCGCACGGTCGCAGCCTCATTGTCGTGTCACATCGGCTCTCGTCGCTGGTGAAATCGGACGCCATCATGGTTCTGGAACGCGGCGGCCTGGAAGATGTCGGAACCCACCAGGAACTGCTCGGGCGCTGCGAGATCTATCGGCATCTATGGGATCAACAGAACCGTCACATATCCGCGCCGACTGGAGCCGGCCGGCCACCGCCATCGCGAACGCCAAGTCTCGTTTCCTGAGCGAGCGGACGCTTGCGCCAGAGGGCAAAGCTCGCGGCGATTGGCGCTAGCGTTATGTAATTGTCGATTCACCGGTTTGGGTGCCTGCTGCGCGGGGCGCGCTCTTGGCTGATTGCAAATACCCGCCTTGCGTCAATCCCTCGATCAGTATGCGTTCCACCAACCCGGCGGTCGTCAGTTGCTGGCATCGCGCAGCGCGTTCGACCGCTTTCTTCACCTCCTCGGTCACGCGCAAGGAAATCGACTCAGTCTTTTGCATCACGGGATCATTCCATTGGACGGTCCCTTGATAACACGTTTCAGCACGGAAAATTTCCGACGCGATGGCAAATCTCTTCGGCGAATGCCGTTACGCAGGAGGTAGCAACCCTTTGCTTGACGAAACAATAACAAAATACATCATGCTTTTGTCTTAATCGGTTCGATGCCGCTGGCGGGGATCGGCGGCGGGCTGTTTGCAAAGTGAATCCGAATTGAAGCCCGGCAGAAGGAGAGCGAAACCCCGGGCCTGTCGACGCGCGGAAACGTCATCTATGACATCTATGCGGGGTGCCGTCACCGATGCGAGGACTTCAAGCCTACGATCTATTATCGGTGCTGCGCGCCTTTATTGACGCACGAAAAGCGTCATCTATGACATCCATGCGC
>JAFAXD010000501.1 GCA_019241285.1 Xanthobacteraceae bacterium
TTGAAGCCGATCGGCTGGGTCCATTGCTTGCCAGTCGCGGCCGTGTAGGCATCACAGAATTGCTGTGCGGTCTGGCCGGTGAGGCCGGACTTGAACGGATGGTGCTGTGACCACCACACTTCGGTCGACGTGCCGGTGCCGCGGTCGCCGAGCGCCTCGACCGCCGAGGGAAACAGCAGTGCTTTCGGCGGCGTCATGACTTTGGGGCGGTAGCCCTGCTGGGCGCATTGGGTCCAGAAGGTGACGAACTGCGGCGGGTTGAAGATGCCGCAGGCAATCTCGCAATTGGCCGCCTTGAGCTGGTTGATCTGCGCCGTGAAGTCTTCGCTCAGCGGCGGATAAAGCCCGAGATCCACGACCTCGAGTCCCTTTTTTCGGAAGGCCGTCGCCATGCCGTGCTCTGGGTTGCTGGCCGCGATCCCGTCCTGATCGTTGGTGAGCATGAGGCCCACCTTCTTGTTGGTCGGGATCGAGAGCCACATGTCGGCAAACAGGTCGGCGACCATGCCGAAGCCCCAGAAGAAGTGGTAGGTCCACTCGAAGCCCTTGGCCGGATTGCCTTTGCGCCCGAAAAAGAAATCCTCCCAGGGATCGTCGGCGGTGATGCAGGGGACGCCGGCAAGCTCGCACTGATCGGCGACAGGAACGACAGTGTCACCGGTGGACGAGCCGATGATCATGTCGACCTTGTCGTTGTTGATCAGCTGCGCGGTCACTTCCGCAGCGCGATTGGGGTTCGATTGACTATCGCGATAGACGATCTCCACCGGGTGGTTCTCACCGGCGGCGGTGATCCCTGGAGCCAGCACCTTGCGCACCTCGCCGAGCACCCATTGGTCGGCTTCGCCGAACGCTGCGATGGGTCCTGTCGCCGGGCTGACCATGCCAATTTTTATAGGGCGACCGGCGGCGCGCGCCGTCGCGAACAGCTTGGGCGCGGCGAGTGCACCAATCGCACCCGCGCCGAGAGTCTTGATGACCTTGCGACGCGATGCGCCCTTGCGATTTTCGAGCATGTTCGGTTTCCTCCCCGGGAATGTGTTGCGACAATTCTAACGCTCCCCGATCGCAAATGGCAATCGGCGGCCTGCGCCAGTGCGGCGAGCCGGGAAATTAATTGAATCGTCAACTAACTGCCGCGGTCGAGCCCGCGCGCGAAGCCCCAACCCGCGCCGCGCTCCCGTGTGGTGTGGTGGGGCCATCCACGTCACGGCGGTGGATATAAAATTGGCGTTAAATCGCATTTCCCGGCCTGGTGACCATGCGCCCGCTCGGGGGGTGGCCGGTTCACGGCTTTACCGCTAAATTTGTCGGGGCCGCGGTGGGCCGGTCCGTCATGGCAGCGCGTACACGCGCGGCGTGCGCTCGGCTGCGCATGCTCCCGAAGGGCTTGATGACCTTCGGTCAATTTGGCGTGTAATAAAAAGACTGAACTCGGCCTCGTGAGGGCGTCGAGTGGGGCAGGGCGCGGGGCATCTCCCGTAAATTCAGAGTTTGTGCATCCTCGGATGGGGTTCGACGGTGGCGTTCGATGCGGTTGGGACATGGAGTGTGACGCCGGCCTTCATGATCTCACGATGAGACCATGAATCTGAAGCTGATCGCTCAGCACCTCGTGCCGGCGCTGCGCCAGTCGTTGCGCGCCCCGGGGCTGTGCCTGGTCGGACTCGATGGCGGGCGGCCGCCGGCCGAGGAGGAGCGCGAACCCTGGATTCGGATCAAATACGGTCAGGCGAGCGCTGACGACTGGGTCGGGGTCGTGCCCGCGGTGGCGCGGTTTTCGCGTGGGCGCGGCGAGTCTCCGGAAACGCTGAACCTGATTGTCAAAATCAACCCGCGTGTCGGGCTTGCGCGCAATCTCATCCCCTGGATCGCGGCCCGCAACCATATCGTGTTGGAACGGCCGTTTCTGCAGTATCGTAGCGCGGCCGAGCTCGACCAGACCGCGGCACGAGAATTTCAGGTCTACCGGTTGGCCCAGCAACAACCAGAGCTGGGCGATGTCGTGCCGCGCTGCTACGGCTGGGCGCACGATCCCGAGACCGGCGAGTATGCGCTGTTTCTCGAATGCGTCAGCGATATGGTCGGCCTTGATGCAACAGGTGCGAGCGCCGACTGGGAGCCCGAGGCGATTGACACTGCGCTGCGCGCCGCTGCGCGATGGCACGCCGCGTTCTGGGGCGCCGATGAGAAGCGCCTGGGCTGGGCCGGTCCACGACCGACGACCGCCAGTATGGTGGCGGATACGTCGCTTTGGCGTGGGCTTCTCAATGATGCCCGCGCCCGCTTTCCCCACATCGTGACGCAGGAAGTCTGGCGCCGCCGCTACGGCCTGATCGACACGATCGGCGACTGGCACAAAGCCAAGGACAAGCTGCCGGCGACGTTGGCCCACAACGATTTCAACCAGCGCAACGTCGGCTTTCGTCCCAACGGTCGCGCCCCGGAGCCGGCGCCCGAACCGGCGCGCAATGGCGCAGCGAAAAGCGACGAAAGGTCGCATCGCTTTCTGCCGCATCTGTTCGGTAGCAAGAAATCCCGTGCCGCTCAGGATATCGCCGTCGCGGCCGATGCACCGGCGCGGTCTGCGGGCTCAAACAGACCGGCTGAAGTTGTCGTGCTCGACTGGGAAATCGCGCAACGCAACATCGCGGCGCGCGACTTGGTTGAGTTGTTGACATTTGTGCTGCCGCCGACGGTCGAACGCGTGCAGGTCGACCGCCACGTAGAAACCCACCGCGATGCGCTGATCAAAGCGGGGGTCGCCACCGGAGTCGAGCGCGAGGCGTTCCTCGAAGGATTTCGCTGCGAAGTGCGGGTGCAGGCCATCACCCGGGTCGGCCTGCAATTGTTGTTCGGCGCCCAGTTCCAGCTCTCCTATCTGGCCCGCATCAATGCAACGATCGAGCGCCTGCTCGATTTGTATGAGTGACAAATTGTCGCCGACATAACTACGCTCAAGCAACAACAAGTCGACAAGCGTTCGCAGAAGTGCCCCTTGCGCAGGCATGAGTGAGCCGTCACAAGTTGCGACTTGTTGATTTCTGTTTGGATCGCTGTTGCGTCGAGTACCTTGCGTAGGTGATCACTATTGCATTCATCGTCATTCTTTAATCAAAGAATGAGTAGAGATGATTGGTCATGTCATCGGCGGGCGATCCGCTGGGGAGTGGGCTCGTTGCCAGCTTGGCACAGCCGGGCGGAAACGTTACCGGCCTCAGCCTCATGGCTCCAGACTTGGGTGGTAAGCGAATGGAACTACTTAAAGAAGTGGTTCCCAAAATCTCACGGGTCGCCGTGCTCTGGAACAGGCTCAATCCCTATTCTGCGAACAGCTTCAAGGAAGCGCAGTTCGCGGCACAACAAATGGATGTGAATATCCAATCATTCGGAGTGAAACGACCTGATGAACTTGACAGTGCGTTCGAGGCGATTGTGTCGCAACATCCTGACGCTTTAATCGCGATCGAAGATCCCCTGACGGTAGACCAGCGACAGCGGATTGTAGATTTCGTCAACGGACACCGATTGCCTGCAATTATGGGCTGCGAGAGTTCGTTGATGCCGGAGGCCTTATAGCTTATGGCGCATCACTTTCTGATTTATTCCGACGTTCTGCGAGCTACGTGGACAAAATCCTAAAGGGCGCAAACCCAGCCGACCTGCCCGTTGAGCAGCCCACCAAATTCGAGCTACTCATTAACTTGAAAGCGGCTAAACTGATCGATGTTCAAATTCCGGTGCCAATGCTCGCCCGTGCCGACGAGGACATCGAATAAACCCCGGAGCCAATGCACAAGGCGTAGATCGAATTGACTGCCCTATCTACGACTTTCGTCTATTAACTTGTGATATATGGAACCCAACACGCACTAACTGTATTTTGTCTATTGGAGAGGCCTTCTCTCCGCGACGAAAGCCCCCGACCTCGGCCCAGTTAGCTCGATCGGGGGCTTTCCTTTTTAACGAGACTAGTTCGTCTTGACGATCTTGTACGTGCCCTTTTTCGCTCCAATGGATTGAGTAATGCCTTCGAAGTTGCTCTTCAACGGCTTCCCTGAGATTGCAAGATCGCCTTGAAGACCCTCGAATTTGCCGGTCCCGCCAGTCAGGCTGCAACTGTTGATCTCGCTTCAACAATTCCGGGAACCGGGCAATGTTAGTCGCGATCCGCCGCGCCTCATCCGGCGTCAGCACCTTCGCTTGCATCGCTTCGGCGAGGGTAGGGCGGCAATAAACCCAAGTCACCGCGGACCCGTCGCATCACGAACGGCGTAGCCACCCGGTGTTGTGCGCCAGGGAGCGGGGAAGCGGCGGGAGGCCTCGGTCATTAATAGAGGTGCCGTTTCCAGAGCACTGAAATTGCTTCAAAGGACCCAGCGTGCTTGGCTTTGATGGCGCGAATAACCTGTTCGGTTTCACGCTGTCGGATAAAGGGAGCGAAGCGGAAGCGGTGAGAGGCGGTGCGGCCTTTGGCAGGCCAATGACGGCCGTACGCATGTCCCGCATTCCGCTACTGACGCAATTTCGCCAAGCATGACTGCGACCCTAACCCTCGTCATATGGGGCGACGATAATGGTTCTGATCCTGCAATTGATACGCTTCGGCCTGATCGGTGTGAGCTTGTATGTGCTGTACGTGGCGGTACGAGGCCCGGACTGGCTGATGCTCTCTGCCATCGTGCTCAATCTCGTCTATCTGATAGCCATTCCCCAACTATCACGTCTCATTAAGCGGTGGTTCGACGCAACGAATTACAAACGAGACCATGGACCAGAGAGGGCCCGCAGGAATGAGCATTGGCCCTTGCTCGAGGCCCCGAACATGGCCCCAGGCCACGGGAGCGATGTGGTCATCTCCCAAGGCGACATTGCACACCGACTGGCGCTGCGGTTAACGTTGAGGGAGGCGGCTCCCTAACCATCATTGCTACGGCTCTGGATTGATACCGTAGCCGCCATCTCTCTTGCGGCCTTAGTGGCTGACCTGCTCGAACGCCGAAGCTCAGATTTGATGGTATGAGTTAACCGTTTGGCGATGCTCACAGATTACTTACTAGGAGCCAGAGCCTGCCGATAAGCGTCTGATATTAATGTAGAATTTGTCTCCAGCATCGATTTGTATGATTGATGCCTCAAAACGATTTGTTGTTCTTCGGCCCTCATCCTGGAGCATGCGGGCTAGGCCCGCATGCGTCTCGAAGGAGGATGGGCCCTTCCTTGTTGCCGTCCTTCGAGACGCCTGTCCCTTTCAGGGCCAGGCTCCTCAGGACGAGGCTTTTTCTCAATCCGCAAGCGGGTTCGGTCGCAACTGGAAATGGATCGCCAGCGGTTTGCTGCCCTTGCCGCCTTCCTTGAGCCAGGGCGTGCGGTCGCCGCTCGTGGTCCATAAGCCGCGGCCCTTCCAGCCGGCGTTGGGATCATCAATGCGGCCGTCAAATCCCTTGGCATAGAAGCTCAACGGATAG
>JAFAXD010000502.1 GCA_019241285.1 Xanthobacteraceae bacterium
CGGTTCCAATTCCGTCTTTATCGGAGAACGACGGCTGAGGGCCCCGGATCTGGCCCTATCTCGCCGATGTGGTGGGCGCGACGGGGGCGTTTCGCCCGGATATATTGCACCTGCGCAGTGTTTATGTCAGGTTGCGGCGGGATCGACGGCACAGGCGGGCTGGCCCAAACAACGCACGGCCGATGGCGTGCTGGTTCGTTTACGGACGAGAAACGTAGCGCGCAACATTTCATGCCGCCCCGCTCAGGTTGCATTCTGGCTAGTCGCACCTCGCCGGAATGCGTATTGACCATATCGTGCAGCGCGGGCGCCTCTGCGGGAATGCGCAACCAGGATCAGCGATGAGCAAAGTCGCGACGATGGCCACCAACGTGGTGGAACTGTTCGAGCCCGAAGGAACGGGACAACCCTCGGGTCTGGGGTGTCTGGTCATGATCGCCCGTCATCATGGCCTGGATCTGTCCGTATCCCAGCTCGTCCACGACAACTACCTGGTCGATCAGGAGGTGTCGGTTCCCGAGCTGTTGAAGGCAGCGCGTTCAGCAGGGTTGCGCGCTCAAATGGTCCGCCTTGACTGGCAGGGCTTGAACCAGCTCGACAAAGCTCTGCCGGCCATCGTCCGTCTGAACAATGGACGCAGCATGGTCCTGCTGCGACTTGAGGGTGGCGAAAGCGAACCGAACCGGGCGGTCCTGCAGGATCCCAATGCGGGCGACGATGCACTTTTGATGGTCGATCGAGTCCGGTTTGAGAGCGCCTGGACCGGCGAGGTCATTCTGGTCCGCCGCAACTACGATGCTCGCGAGGAATCGCAGCCCTTTTCGATAGCGTTCGTCCGCGGGCTGATCCTGCGCGAGCGCCGCATGGTGCGCGACATCGCCATATGCGCGATCGTGCTCGGGTTTCTATCTTTGATGCCGATTGTTTTTTGGCAGGTGCTGACCTCGCGGGTGCTCTTCTACAAAGCCTTCAGCACATTCTATGTCGTCTGCATGGCGATGCTTGTCCTGATGCTGTTCGAAGCCGCGTTTTTCTACATCAGGCGCTTTCTCATTGTTCACCTCGCCTCGCGCTTGGACGTAAAGCTGAACATCTACTTGTTCGACAAGCTCGTCGGGCTGCCGATCGAGTTTTTTGAGCGTCATGAGATCGGCGGGATCATGACGGTCTACAATTATCACTATAAGATCATCGGTTTTCTTACCGGCCAATTATTGGGATCGCTGCTCGACTCGAGCCTGCTGTTGTTTTTCCTTCCGGTGATGTTTTATCTGAGCCCTTTGGTCACCACGGTCGTTCTTTGCATCGCCGGTATCATCGTGGCCTGGCTCGTGATCACCTTACCGATCTATCGGCGCAAGAATCTCGGGCTTGAGGCGATCCACGCGGAGCGCGGGTCGTTCCTTTATCAAACCCTGGCCGGCATCCGCACGGTAAAATCTCTTAACCTCGAAGCTCGACAGCGGCAGCGCTTTGATGTGCTCACTGCCAAAGTCGCGAAAGGCCGCATCGAGCTTGAGTCGTTCGGTGCCGTTATCACGACCGTGGCGCGACCGCTGGAGATGCTGGCTATCGCCGGCGGACTTGCGATTGCGGTGTATATCTGCATCACCACGGACGATCCGACGCTGACTGCTGGCCTGTTCGCCTATCTGTTGCTCAGCCAGCGCGTGGTTCAACCGCTCCTGCACATGGCCCAGTCGATCTCGCAATGGGACGATGCGCGGGTCGCGATCGAGCAGATCGGAGAAATGGTCAACAGGCCGCAGGAAGACGGCCGATCCCGGCGCGGGGCTCGGCTGCCTGTTCATGGAGGGGTCCAGTTCCACAACGTCAGATTCACCTACCAAGGCGCATCTTCGCCCGCTCTGAAGGACGTGTCGTTCGAAGTGCCCCCCGGCACGACGTTGGGCTTGGTCGGCCGCAGCGGCTCCGGGAAAACCACAGTGACCCGCCTGCTGCAGCGTTTCCACCCCAATTACGAAGGGTTGATCAAAGTCGACGGCGTCGATTTGCGCGAATACGATCTTGATCACGTGCGCCGGAATCTCGGCGTGGTGTTGCAGGAGAACTTTTTATTCAGCGGCACCATCAGGGAGAACATCTCCGCGGCGAAGCCCGACGCGACGTTTGACGAGATCGTACGGGCGGCGCGCCTGGCGGGAGCGGAAGAGTTCATCGACCGGCTATCCCGCGGTTACGAGACCTTCATCTATGAAGGCTCGCCGAACTTGTCAGGCGGCCAGCGGCAGCGCATCGCCATCGCCCGCGCCCTCATTGTCGATCCGCGCATCCTCATCCTCGACGAAGCGACCAGCGCCCTCGACCCGGAGAGCGAAGCGATTGTCAACGCCAACCTGGCGCGCATTGCGCATGGGCGCAGTCTGATCGTGGTGTCGCACAGGTTGTCGTCGCTGGTGAAATCAGATGCAATCCTCGTTCTCGAACGCGGCCGGGTGGAGGACATCGGAACGCACCAGGAATTGCTTCGACGCTGCGAGATCTATCGCCATCTCTGGGACCAGCAGAATCGCCATCTTGCCCAGGTCGGCCCGGGGAAGCCGCCATTCAGGAGTCCAAGCCTTGTCTCTTAAATCTTCCGCATTCGCGGTTGTCAGGCGTTTCCAGTCGGAAACCGACTCAATCCGTGAAGCGCGCGAGCCGTTGGTCGCGCGCATGACCCTGTTTGCGCTCTCTGGCCTTATCGCAATTCTGGTTGTGATCAGTTTCGTGGCGCACATCGATCGCGTGGTCACCAGCGCGCAAGGCAAGATCGTCACAAAGAATGAGCTGCTGAATGTGTTCCAGGCGCTCGACACGTCGCTGATCAAGAGCATCGACGTGCGCGAAGGCGATCAAGTGAAAGCGGGCCAACTGCTCGCGACTTTGGACCAGACATTCGCGAATGCAGATGTGAGCCAATACAAGCTGCAGGTCGCGAACCTCGAGGCGCAGATCGCGCGCGATCAAGCGGAGCTCGCCGGCAGGCCCTTGAAATTTGAGGCTTCCAACGATCCTGACGTCCTCAAATATCAACACTTGCAGCAGGATTATTACGACCAGCACGTGGCGCAATACAAAGCGCAGATCAACAGCTACGACGCCAAGGTCAAGCAGTATCAGGCGACGATCAAAAAGCTTGAGGGTGATCAGCGCTCATACAGCGAGCGCGGGGACATTGCCACCAAGGTCGAAGCCATGCGCGTCGAACTTGAAAAAAAGGGTGCGGGGTCGCTGCTCAATTTATACCAGTCTCAGGATACCCGGGTCGAGCTCGCGCGCCAGATCGAGAACACGCGCAACAGCCTGACTGAAGCAAACCAGAGCCTTGAGTCGGCAACTGCCGATGCCGAAGCCTTCAAACAGCAGTGGTCGAGTCAGCTCAGCCAAGAGCTGGTGAAGGCCCGCGGCGATCTTGATACGGCCAAAGCCCTGTATGACAAGGCGCTCAAGCATCAGGATTTGGTGCGCCTGACGGCACCCGAGGACTCGGTGGTGCTGACCATGGCCAAGGTGTCGGTCGGTTCGGTGCTGACGCCGGGGCAGACCCTGATGACCTTGATGCCCGTGCATGCCCCGGTCGAAGCTGAAGCACATTTCCTCACCCGCGACATCGGATTTCTGCGCCGGGATGACCCCTGTCTGATCAAAATCGACGCATTCAATTACGTCGAACACGGCATTGCCGAAGGGAAGGTGCGGTGGATTAGCGAAGGTGCGTTCACCACGGATGAAAACAATCAACCCGTGACACCCTACTACAAAGCGCATTGCAGCATCGACAAGATCGGGTTCTACGGAGTTCCGGAGAACTTTCGTCTCGTGCCCGGCATGGCGCTCACGGCCGACGTGAAGTTTGGCCGGCGCTCGCTCGCCATGTATCTGATCGGCGCCATCCTGCGCGGCTACAATGAGGCGATGCGCGAACCGTGAACTCCCCGGCTTCCAATTCGTCGGCGCAGGCGCGACCGCAAGAACGTGGCAAGGCCGCCAGGCTCTGGCAACGCGGCCTTGGCTTCTACGAGAAGCACCTGTTCCACAGGGCCCTGCAGGCCTGGCGACGCGCAGGCGAGCTGGGTCATCCGGAGGCGCAGTATCGTCTTGGGCTGCTCTACGCCCGCGGCGAAGGGGTGCTCCAGAGCCTGCCGGACGCTGTGGCATGGTATCAGCGCGCCGCCGAGCAGGGACAGCCCGACGCGCAATTTCAGCTCGGGCTGATCCATCTGAACGGATACAAGGCGCCTTCCGGGCCGCACAGCCCGGAGAACTGGCTGCGCGCGGCAACGCATCGAGATCGCGCGGGAACGCAAGAAACCTTTGACTTGTTGTTTCCGAACGGGGTTGAGGTTGCGGCGGAGGCCGAGGCTGCAATCGCCTGGATGAGCAAGCTGGCGGCGTCCGGCAACGCGCAAGGCCAAGCAGTCCTGGCCGATTTGTTGAGACACGGCCGCGGTTGCGCGCAGAATTACGAGGAAGCTCGCCGTTTGTATCTGCTTGCAGCCGAGCAAGGAATCGCCTCGGCTCAGTTTGCGCTCGGGGACATCTACTACCAGGGCCTGGGTGTCGCGGTTGAGCCGGAGACCGCTGCTGAATGGTACCAGAAAGCCGCCGATAACGGCCACGTGCTCGCGCTTGTCGCGCTTGGATCAATGCATCTGTCGGGCAAGGGACGGCCGGTCGATGAGGCCGAGGCCGCGGATCTGTTCCTCAAGGCCGCGGAGCAAGGAGATCCAAACGCCATGTACCAAGTCGGTGTGCTGCATCAGGAAGGGCGTGGCGGCCTGGTGCAAAATCTAGACAAGGCGGAAACCTATTTCCGGCGCGCTGCGAAGCGCAACCAGCGGCACGCGTGTATCGCGCTGGCCGAACTTTACACTCGCGGTAAAGGCATCGAGCCTGATCTCCGCGAAGCGGCAGAATGGTACACGCGCGCTGCCGAGCTCGGCGATGTGCAGTCGCAGTTCATCGTCGGACGTTTGTACGCGCAAGGTGCCGGCGTGCCGGCCAGCCTGGGCACCGCGGCGCGCTGGTTTCAGCGCGCCGCCGAGCAGGGTCACGCGACCGCAGCACACAACATCGGGGTGTTCCTGGCAAAGGGCATGGGCATCGAACGAGATGTCGCGAAGGCCATGGGGTGGTTCAAGTTGGCCGCCGATGCGGGTATTACGGCCGCGCAAGTTCAGCTTGGGAAACTCTGTTCCGCCGGCGAAGCGACGGGACACGATTTGCACGAAGCCGCGGCTTGGCTCGCCAAGGGCGCCGCGAGTGGCGACCCGGAAGCCAAGATGGGTCTCGCGATTCTGCATCTGCGTCCGGACACGACGATGCGCGATCCGGCGCGGGCGGAGCAGCTATTGCGCGAATCCGCGGAGCAAGGCCATGGTCCGGCCATGCTGGAACTCGCCCAGTATTACGCCGGTAAATACGGCACCCCGGTACAGCTTCCGAGCGCGATCTCGTGGTACCGAAAATCAGCCGAAGCCGGACAGCTCGAGGCGCAATACGCCATGGGCATGTTCTATCTCAACGGCAGTGGCGTCGAAGCGGATGCCGACGCGGCGGCGACGTGGTTTGAGAAGGCCGCGCATGCTGACCACCCGGCATCGCAGTTTCAGTTGGCCGTCATGTACTGCACCGGACAAGGGGTGCCCAAGGATTTGGCGCACGCCGTGATCTGGTACGAACTTGCGGCACGCCTGGGTCATGCGCTCGCCCAATACAATCTCGCCGTCATGGTATCCAAAGGCCAAGGATGCGAGGCCGACCCTGCCAAAGCGGTCGAGTTTTTCCGGATGGCCGCGGAGCAGGGTGTGCCCGAGGCGCAAATGGCTTTGGCCGAGATTTATCGAACCGGACGTGGCGTTCCGCGCGACGAAGCCGCCGCGCGGCGTTGGTACGAGGCGGCGGCGCGCCAGGGCCACCAGGGTGCGGCGAACATCCTCCGTCAAGCCGCCTCGTAACAACAGATCTTGCCCTGCATGCTGAGCGACAGCGTCGATGCGCTTCTGTTTGATCTCGGTAACGTCGTGATCGAGATCGACTTTAATCGCGCCCTTACGCATTGGGCCACGCACGCACGCTGCGAGCAAAGCCTGATTCGCGATCGCTTTCGCCACGATCACGCGTATGATCAACACGAGCGCGGCAAAATCGATCTGAATACTTATTTTTCAGCGCTGCGGACAAACCTCGGCGTCGAGATCTCCGACGCTCATCTACGCGATGGTTGGAATGCGATTCTGATTGGGGCAATGCCCGGAATAGCCGATTTGTTAGCCAGCGCGGCCGAACGATTCCCGCTTTATGCGTTCACCAATCCCAATCCTGAGCATGTAACCTGCCTGTCGCATCGCTTCGCTGACCTGCTGCGCCCGTTCAGGCATGTGTTCGTTTCGTCCAATATCGGCTTGCGCAAGCCAGAGCCCGAAGCGTATCGGCACGTTGTCGATTCGATCGGCGTGCCTGCACAGCGAATTTTGTTCTTTGACGACCTGATCGAAAATGTTGAGGGCGCCCGCGCCTGCGGACTGCAGGCCGTCCACGTGCGGACCGGCAGCGACGTGCGGGACGTCTTGTCGCGGCTTTTGACGCAGTCTGCCCCGAAGCGCTATAGCGGCCCGCATGAACGCGCAAACCGCCTGGGTTCAGTCACGCCCGACAGCGTTGCTGGTGCTGGCTGATGGAACGGTCCTGGAGGGCGTCGGCTTCGGTGCCACCGGCCACGCCGTCGGCGAGGTCTGCTTCAACACGGCAATGACCGGCTACCAGGAGATCCTCACCGATCCTTCCTATGCTGGCCAGATCATTACGTTCACGTTTCCGCACATCGGCAACGTCGGCGCGAACGACGAGGACATCGAGACCGTCAATTTGGCCGCCACGCCCGGGGCGCGGGGTGTCATTTTGGGTACGGCGATTACCCAACCCTCGAACTATCGGGCAGCACTGCACCTCGATGCGTGGCTGAAACGGCGCGGCATCGTCGGGCTTGCCGGCATCGACACGCGAGCCTTGACCAGCCTCATCCGCAGCAAGGGAATGCCCAACGCCGTGATCGCCCATGCAGTCGACGGCCAATTTGATCGAGCAGCCCTGGCAAAGGAAGCCCAGGAGTGGCCGGGGCTCGTCGGGATGGATCTGGTTCCCATGGTGACCAGCGCGCAGCGCTTCACGTGGGATGAGACACCTTGGGCTTGGGGCGAAGGCTATCGCCGACAGGAAGCGCCGCAATTTCATGTGGTTGCAGTCGACTACGGAATCAAACGCAACATCCTCCGGCAGCTTGCCGGGATCGGAGCAACAGTAACCGTCGTACCGGCCCAAACGCCCGCTGGCGACATCTTCGCGCTACAGCCGGACGGGGTTTTCTTATCCAACGGCCCGGGTGATCCCGCGGCGACCGGCAGCTACGCTGTGCCAATCATCCGCCAGGTAATTGACGAGGGGATACCGACCTTCGGCATCTGTCTGGGGCATCAGATGCTTGGCATCGCGGTGGGCGGCCGTACCCGAAAAATGCACCAGGGCCATCACGGCGCCAATCATCCCGTCAAGGACCTGACGACTGGCAAGGTCGAGATCACGTCCATGAACCACGGCTTTGCGCTCGAGACCGAGACCCTGCCGCAGCATGTTCGCGAAACGCACGTATCCTTGTTCGACGGTTCTAACTGCGGGATCGCGCTCACCGACCGGCCCGTCTTCTCAGTTCAGTATCACCCGGAAGCTTCCCCGGGCCCGCACGACAGTCATTATTTGTTTGGGCGCTTTGTCGACTTGATGCGTGAGAGTCCCCGATCCAAGTGACGTTCTCGGCCTGCTTTGGGATCAACTCTCGGCTGGTTTTGGCGCAAGCTTGACACTGCCTGGCGTTACTCCCAGGCTTTCGATGTCCCGAGCCGACAGTTCGCGCCTGATGCACCGGGTATCGACAATCGCCCGCGACTTGTGCGCCACCGCTTCCATCGCCTCGGACATGTCTGGAATGGCCACATACCAAACATCGAACGCGCCCGCGCCGCTCGTATGGATCTCCCAACCCGCGCCCATCCTACGTTCTCCGTGCGCCTCTGTAATGATACCCTTTCGGCACGAGAGTATCTTTGTGGTTCGAGCCACCCTCTATTTGTTGAGGTTAGCAAAACAGCAGGGCATCAACTTCAAGTAGTAACCCCTATCCGTCGAGGCTATATTCCACAGTTAGCTAAACAGGCTGAGTTTACCTGACAATATAACCAAGGATATATCCCACTCAAAAACCACTTGCTCGCGCATCCTAACCTATTTTGGGGCTATGCCCGTCCCTGGGGCACCCCGGCGCGGCGCGCCAACAGTTCAGTCATGATTCGGCGCGCGGCGCTCACGCAGGCTCCCGCTAGGATTTCGGCATCCTCTGGGTTTGCGCCTTCCGCAATAGCCCCTGCGGTCAGTTCGCGCTGGCGGTCTGCCAGATATGCGTCGCGCTCCTGCCTTGACGGCAGCGCGGCCGCACGACTAGCTATTTGACCGGCCCAGCTGATGATTTTCCGCGTCAGATCGTCTTTCATCGGTCTCTAACAGGACCGGAGCGATCCGGCCCTGGACCTAAGTTGGAGACGAAATTTGTCCGAGTTCAAGGCAATCACACGATCAAATGACGTGGAGCCAACAACGGCAAGCGCTCACCTGCCGGGGCTAGATATCACCATCGTCCACCAGCGATCCGCCAGCGGCAACGCGGAGCAGATATCGATCAATTTGCAGGCTGTGCCTTCATTCGAGGCGGTTGGCCGCTTCCTGGAAGGTGCGAACCCGTTCGCGTTCTGGATGCAAGCAACTCAGCTGGTCTGGGCGCCCTGGTTCGAAGCCGCACGCATGGTAGGGCTTCCCTCG
>JAFAXD010000009.1 GCA_019241285.1 Xanthobacteraceae bacterium
CCTGCGTTCACGTTCCAGGTGCTGGACGCGTTGCGGGGCATGTCGAAAGACCTGTTTGAAATGGTGCTTGCGTTCCGCCCGACGCGGCACAAGCTGTTCCGGGCGATGATCCTGCCGGCGATCTTGCCCGACATCATGACCGCCTGGAAAGTCAACCTCGGCAACGCCTCGCGCGTGGTGGTCGTGGCCGAGCTTGTCGGCGCCACCGGCGGGGTCGGCTATGAGTTGTTGATGCAGCAACAGCAATTCGACATGGCGGGCGCGCTCGCCTGGACCCTGCAGCTCGTGTTCTTTGTACTGATCTCGCAGCAAGTGATCGCCTTGATCGAAGCTTATGCGTTCCGCTACCGGGCGGTGTCGGAGCGCGCCTTGTGAACGCGCTCGCCGCGACGCCGGAAATCTATCTCGACCACATCTCCAAGACTTTTGCGCGCCCGGGTGGCGGAGAAACCTTTCGCGCCGTTGAGGACCTGACTCTCTCGATTGCGCCGGGCGAGCTCGTTGCTCTCTTGGGCAAGACCGGATGTGGTAAGTCGACGATCTTTAACATGATCGCAGGCCTTGGCGCGCCCAGTGCCGGCCAGGTGCTGGTACAGGGACGTGATCCGTTTCGCGAGTTTGATTTGTTCCGCGGCAAGATCGCGATCGTGTTTCAAAGCGATCGCCTGCTGCCGTGGCGGACCGCGATCGGCAATGTGGAACTGGGGCTCGACATGCTCGACGTGCCGCGCGAGCCGCGGCGCGAACAGGCACAGTCCTGGCTCGAGCGGCTCGGCCTGAAAGGCCATGAGCACGACTATCCGCACGCGCTCTCCGGCGGAATGCGCCAGCGTGTTGCGATCGCGCGGGCCTTCGCCACGAATGCGCCGATCTTGCTGTGCGACGAGCCTTTCTCCGCTCTGGATGAGCACACCGCGCAGCGGTTGCGCGACGAATTCGTCGCGCTGGTGCGGCAGAACCGCAAAACGGCGGTGTTCATCACGCACTCGATCAGCGAGGCGCTACAGGTCGGCGATCGCATCGGGGTGCTGCGGCGGCCGGCGCGTATTGCCTATGATGTTCGCCTAAGCGGTGCCGATGAGCACCCCGCGATCCGCCAGCGCATCCAGGAAATCCTCGCCGAGTAGCTTGCCGGTGCCGCAACCCTCAGGCATGCTGCGGTGCTGGCCGTAAGCAATATAACGAATAGGGAGCGAAACATGACCGCGAGGGCAATCGCCACCGCGCTCGGCGCCGTGGCCGCGCTCACTTTGTGCGCATCCGCGCAAGCGCAGAATAGCTACAGCTTCATCGACGCGGCCAAGTCGCCGGTCAATTATTCGCTCGCGAATGCGACGCCGCAGATGAAGTGCGCCGACATGCGCATGCTCTCGACCACGGACGTCACCATCATCTCGGCGCAACTTATCCCCGCGGCCGACGGCGTGCCGGAGTACTGTCGCGTCACCGGCAATATCCTGCCCGAGATCGCCTTCGAGGTGAACTTGCCGTCGTCGTGGAATCGCCGGTTCTACATGAATGGCAACGGCGGCTATGCGGGCGAGCGACCGGATTTGCCGACGCGGGTTGCCTTGCGGGCGAATGCGCTGCGCAACGGGTTCGCGGCTGCGACCACCAACACCGGTCACGATGCGACGCGCGAGCCGCTCGGAACCTTCGCGGTCGATCGCGCCAAGCTGATCGACTATGCGTTCCGCGCCGTGGACCTCACGGCCCAGAATGCCAAGCGCATCGCCGCGCGCTACTACGGCCGTCCGCCAGCCTATTCCTATTGGGACGGGTGCTCGACCGGCGGCCGCCAGGGCCTGATGGAAGCGCAACGTTTTCCCGGCGACTTCGATGGAATTATCGCCGGCGCGCCTGTGCTCAACCTGATTGATACGATGGTGAATGGCCTCTGGCTCAGCCGGGCGTTGGAAAAAGCGCCGATCAGCAACGACAAGCTGAAGGTCGTCGAGGCGGCGCTGTACGCCAAATGCGACAAGCTGGACGGAGTTGCTGACGGTGTGATTGATGATCCGCGCCGTTGCGATTTCGATCCGGCGCGCGACGCGCCGAAGTGCGCAGCCGGGCAGGATGGTGCTGATTGCCTGACTGACGCGCAGGCCGCCGCTCTGAATGCGGTTTATCACGGTCCGCGCAGTAATGGCGCGCCGTTCTTCTTCGGTTTCCCGCCCGGTGCCGAGAAGGTCGGCACAGACCCGTTCACCGGAACACAGGAGCGCGGCTGGAACAGGTGGTTCATTGGCCAGAACGGGGAGCCGCCGCGCCAGCTTCTCTATGCCGAGACGTTCATGCGGTTTGCGGCGTTCGGCAAGCCGGATCCGAACTACGACGTCCACCGTTTCGATTTCGACAAGGATCCGGCGCGCCTTGATGAGATGCGGGCGCTGATGAACGCCAACAATCCGGACCTCTCAGATTTCCGCAGCCGTGGCGGCAAGCTCATCATGTATCACGGCTGGGCCGACCCGGCGCTCACGCCATACATGTCGGTTGATTATTATGAGCGCGCCCTGAAGGCGAACGGGCCGCAAACTAAGGATTTCTTCCGCCTGTTCATGGTGCCGGGCATGTTCCATTGCCGTGGCGGCATCGGCGTCGATCACCTCGATGCGCTGACCGCGCTCATCAACTGGGTCGAAGCCGGCAAGGCGCCGGATGCAATCACCGCGACCCGCGCGGAGGCGGACAAGGTGACGCGGTCGCGTCCGCTCTGTCCGTACCCGCAGGTGGCGCATTTCTCCGGTAATGGAAATAGTGACGATGCGGCGAATTTTGCTTGCCAAGCGCCGGAATAACGGTGTTTGGCACGCAGGTGGAAATGCTGGCACTAATAATCAGATAAAACGCCGGGGAGGCTGCCATGGCGAGCCGGGGAATGCTGTGTGCACGCGGGTTGTTTGTTGGGATCCTCACGATCGTCGTGGGGCTGCTGGCAGGAACCGCTCACGCTCAGGAGCCGATCAAGATCGGTTTCAGCGTATCGCTCACCGGCGGCCTCGCGTCCGCCGGCAAGGCGCACCTGCTGTCCAAGCAAATCTGGGCCGAAGAGATCAACGCGAAGGGCGGATTGCTGGGGCGTCCGGTCAAGCTCGTCTACTACGATGATCAGACCAACGCGGCGACAGTGCCCGGCATCTACGCCAAGCTCATCGACATCGATAAGGTCGACCTGTTGATGGGCGCGGCGACGAACCTGATCGTTGCCGCCATGCCGCAGATCATGGAACGCAAGCGCCTGGTCATGGTCCTGGTGGCGCTCGGCTCCAACGCTGAATTCAAGTATTCACGCTATTTTCAGAGCGCACCATTCGGGCCCGATCCCAAGGGTGTGCTATCAAACGCCTTCTTCGAGGTAGCGAAGACGCTCAATCCAGCGCCCAAGACTGTGGCACTGGTCGGGGCTGACGCGGAGTTCTCCAACAACGTGTTGATCGGCGCGCGCGAGAATGCAAAGCGCTTCGGCTTGCAGGTCGTGTACGACCGCAGCTATCCGCCGTCCACGGTCGATTACACGCCGGTCGTGCGCGCCATCCAGGCGGCTAATCCGGATGTGGTGCTGCTCGCATCGTATCCGCCCGATTCGGTCGGCATGGTGCGGGCCGCGACCGAGGTCGGGCTAAAAGCCCAGCTGTTCGGCGGGGCGATGGTCGGGATGCAATTCGCATCGCTGATGACGCAATTGTCCGAGAAGCTCAACCGGGTCGTGAACTATCATTTCTTCGTTCCCAGCCCAAAGATGAACTTCCCCGGCATCGAGGCATTTCTGACCAAGTATCAGTCACGCGCCAAGGATGCCGGCACCGATCCGCTCGGGTTCTATCAACCGCCCTTTGCCTATGCGGCGTTGCAGGTGCTGGAGCAGGCCGTGCAGGCGACCGGGAGCCTCGATGATGAGAAGCTCGCCGCCTATATCCACGCCAACCCGTTCAACACAATCGTCGGCGAGATCAAATTCGACGAGCTTGGTGAATGGGCGAACGCGCGGATCATCGAGGTGCAGTTTCAAAACATCGCCGGAAACGGGCTCGACCAGTACATGACCGGCCACAAGCAGGTGATCGTCTATCCGCCCGAATACGCGGACGGAAAACTGGATCAGCCGTTTGCGAAGTGAGAATCGGCCTATGCAGATTACAGCGGCGGTCGCGCGCGAAAGGTTTGGTCCGTTCAGCGTCGAAAAAGTCGAGCTGACGGATCCGCGTCCTGACGAATTGCTGGTCAAGATCATCGCCAGCGGGATGTGCCAGACCGACCAACATGGGCGCGATGGTTATTACAACACGCCATTGCCGGCGGTGTTCGGTCACGAGGGGGCCGGTGTTGTCGCGGCCGTCGGTCATGCCGTAACCCAATTTGCGCCGGGCGATCACGTGGTGATCTCGTTTCCGTCGTGCGGCGCGTGTGACAATTGCAGACGCAAGATGGCCTGGCACTGCCAGGACAACTTCAAACTCAAAATGAGCGGAAAGCGGCCGGACGGCTCGACCTTGATGAGCCAGCATGGGACACCGGTCTACAGCGCCTTCTTTCAGCAATCCTCATTTGCCACCCACGCCATCGCCAATGAGCGCTTTGCCGTGAAGGTCCGGCGTGATGCCCCGCTTGATTTGCTTGGTCCACTGGCTTGCAGCGGGCAAACCGGCGCCGGCGCCGTGCTCAACACGTTGCAGCCGGAGCCTGGCGATGCATTGGCTGTGTTCGGCGTCGGTGCCGTTGGCCTATCGGCGTTGATGGCGGCGAAGATCGCCGGGTGCGATCCGATCATCGCGATCGATATTCACCCCGAGCGGCTCGCACTTGCGCGCGAGCTCGGCGCGACTCATGTCCTGGAGAATGACGCCGGAACAGATGTCGTACGCGAGATGCAAAAAATCACGGCGGCTGGGATGCGCTTTTCGCTCGATACGTCGGCTCAGCCGGCGGTCCTGCGCCAAGCCGTGCAGGCTTTGATGCCCGGCGGCACGTGCGTGCTGCTAGGAAGCGCGCGCAGCGGTACCGAGGTTTCCCTGGAGATGCCATTTCTCCAGTTCGGCCGAACCGTGCGCGGCATCATCCAGGGCGCCAGCCAGCCGCAAGTGTTCATCCCGCAACTGGTCGATTTCATCATGGCCGGCCGTTTGCCGATCGAGCGCATGATCAGCTTCTATCCCCTCGACGATATCAACCGGGCAGCGCAGGATTCCTCCAGCGGAGCAGCGATCAAGCCCGTCCTGCGCATGCCGCATTGAACCCCTGCCATTGTTGGCGGGCGAATTATTGGAAGCGCTTCATGTCCGGCACTATGCTCGCCATCGACCAGGGAACAACCTCGACCAGGGCGATCATCTTCGACGCCAGCTTGACGATTTGCGGGCTTGCTCAACGCGAGCTCTCCCAGCATTTCCCCGCGCCAGGTGAGGTCGAGCACGATCCGGAGGAGATCTGGACCGCGACGCTGGCGGTGTGCAAGCAGGCGCTCGCGCGCGCTCGGCTCGAACCGCAGGCGCTTGCGGGTATCGGCATCACCAATCAGCGCGAGACGGTGGTCATTTGGGAGCGCGCCACCGGTCGGCCGATTCACCGCGCGGTCGTGTGGCAGGACCGGCGCACCGCCGACACCTGCGCCCGCCTTTTGGCGGATGGCGCGGAACAACTCATCAGCGAGCGCACCGGGCTTCTCATCGACCCGTACTTCTCGGCGACCAAGATCGCCTGGCTGCTGGATCACGTGCCATGCGCACGGGCGCGAGCCGAGGCTGGCGAACTGGCGTTCGGCACGATCGACACATTCCTGTTGTGGCGCCTGACCGGGGGCCGGGTCCACGCAACTGACGTAACCAATGCGTCGCGCACGCAGTTGCTGAACATCGCCAGCCAGGATTGGGATGACGATCTGCTGCGGCTGTTTGACATTCCGCGCGCGCTGCTCCCGGAGCTGCGCGATTGCGCGGCCGAGTTCGGCACGACGGAGGCCTCGCTGCTCGGCGCGGCGGTTCCGATCCGGGGGATGGCCGGCGACCAGCAGGCCGCCGTTATGGGGCAGGCCTGCTTCCGCCCGGGCATGGTGAAATCGACCTACGGTACCGGTTGCTTTGCGTTGCTCAATACCGGTGCCACGCGCGTTGCCTCATCCAATCGGCTGCTGACGACGATCGCTTATCGGCTCGCCGGTCGCACGGCCTACGCGTTGGAAGGCTCGATCTTCGTCGCCGGAGCGGCGATCCAATGGCTGCGTGATCAACTCAAGATCATCAGCCGCGCCGACGAAGCGGGCGAGTTGGCGCAGCAGGCGGACGCGGCGCAGGAGATCTACTTCGTCCCTGCGTTCACGGGTCTCGGCGCGCCGTGGTGGGACGCGAGCGCGCGCGGCGCGATGCTCGGGCTCACCCGCAGTGCCGGGCGCGCCGAGCTGGCGCGCGCCGCACTCGAGGCCGCCTGCTATCAAACGAGCGATCTCCTTGACGCCATGCGGCGGGACTGGGATGGCGGTTACGATCCGGTGTTGCGCGTCGATGGCGGCATGGCGGCATCCGATTGGACCATGCAGCGACTGTCCGACCTGGTGGCCATCCCGGTCGACCGGCCCAAAATCCTGGAAACGACGGCGCTGGGTGCCGCTTGGCTTGCGGGCTCGCAGGCGGGCGTCTGGCCCGATGCGGACGGCTTTGCCAAGACTTGGCAGTTGGACCGGCGGTTTGAACCGACGCTCGCCGATGCGGAGCGGCGCAAGCGCCTCGCCGGCTGGCAGACGGCCGTGCGCCGGACGCTATCAACCCCGCCAGCAAATGAGTAGAATGCAGCGAGGTCCCAGGGAGAGTGCCATGGCAGCGAAATTCAAGAATTGGACACCGGCGGGCGTCATCCCAGCTGCGCTGTTGCCGTTCGATACCGATTTCTCAATCGACGTCGCATCCTTCAAACAACACATTACCGATCTCGCCGCCATCGACGGAATTTCCGCCATCACGACCAATGCGCACTCGACCGAGGTGCA
>JAFAXD010000041.1 GCA_019241285.1 Xanthobacteraceae bacterium
AACGTTGTCTAGACACCGATATCCAGCGAGGGAGCCTCTGAGAAAGCGGTAAAGCAGCAGATTAGCAGGCACTTCCGCCGCGAACCGGCTGCGGGACGCAGCCGACGCGGCGGATCGCATTCTCGAGCGGGCGACCGCTTCAGCACATGTTCTGCGTACCTGGATATCCCTGTTCCCAGGCGCCGATATCCGTTCCGGTGCAGCGCACGCTGAAGAGCTTACCACCATGCCTGTAGAGAACCGTGCCGCCTGATATTTCGCTGGCGCCCTTGGCGACGGCCGCGTCGTGCCTGGCGTCGGAGACCTTGACGTTTGATCGGTGCATGGCGCCATCCGGGCTGATCAACACAGCCTCGCCTTCGCCAAGAGCCATCTGGGCCTGCTGTGCCAAAACGGGCGTGACAACCAAGACAGCCGCTGTCGCAAACAACGTGACCTTGAACATATGATTCGCTCCTCGTCTTTTCCTGTGGGGTTCGGGTTCGCGCACATTGACGGAAGCGGTCGGCGGTGGCTTGCCGCTCATTGCTGTCCTTCATAGTTCTTGCTTCGGCACGGTCGCACGCTGGCCCGCCGAGACGCAGTATCGCTCAGCCTCGCGCTAGCTTGATCCCGGAGAGCCGCTCGCAGGCGGCGATCAGGGCGTCCTGCAGCTTCGGATCGCGGGCACGCGGATTCACCTCGCGCCGGCGCAGGTGATAGAAGTACTGCCCGGTGACGCGCGCTCGCGGATCCTCGCTCACCGCCAGCCAGACCTGGGTCCGATGCGCCTGATCCATTTCGTCAGGGGCTCCCGGGCCGCCCATTCGCGTCGGCACCCAGCCGGGCTCTAGGGCATTCGACAAGACGTCGGGCCATCGGCGGGCAATGCCGAAGGCCAGCAGCACGTCATGCAGCTTGCTCTCGGCGTAAGCCTCTGCGCCGCGCCATTCACGCTTGGTCCAGGCCAGATCGTCCAAATGCGCGTCGGCCCCATGATGCATGCCCGAACTGAGATAGACGAGGCGTGCGGGTTTGCTGATCAGCGCGGTCAGAATGAAGGGTGCCAGCGTGTTCACCGCGAACACGAGCGGGAGCCCGTCTGCGGTCTCGATCCGGCGCGGCTCCCGATAGCCGACCGCGACATTGTGAATGACCGCATCGAACCGCCCGAGCCGGTTCACCTCCTCGGCCACTTCGCGGGCAGCGGCAATTGTCGAGACATCGCCCTCCACGACCGCTTCGGCTTGCGGCAGCGCCGCACGCGTTGCGCCGGCGCGTTCCCGGTTGCGCGCGTGCAGCACGACCTGATGGCCCGTCTCGACCAGCAGCTTGGCCGCCATGAGACCGAGCCCGGTCGATGAGCCTGAAATGAACACACGTGCCATCGCGTGTAGCCTCTCCCGCCATCTGCTCGCGAGTTGATAGCGCGCCACGCTGCCGAACTTCAACTGCCATTAATATAGTATTTGACGAAATGATAACAAAATGCATAATGCTGCCCGCCCTTCGAGGGGATGATGGACGTAAACCCGAGCTAAAGGGTGGCTCCGCACCTAGTTTGCGCCGGGGTATGACGCGCGTCTGCGTCGGGCTGTTTGATAATTGAATCAGAACGCGAAGCACTCCCGATCGAGCGTGTTACCGAAGGGCGCCCAGAATGAGGGCTCGAAGCATGCCCGCACATGTCATGTATGGAGGTAGACGTCATCTTTGTGAAAATGTCATCTATGGTGTGGCGTGCCCCGGACGGCGTGGCGCGCAGCGCCCTCGCGCGATCCGGGGTCCAGCACGAAAACCGGCCGCGTAGCGGCTCAATATTTTTCTTGAAAAACTGGATCCTGGATCGGCGCGGCGGCTTCGCCGCCGCTTGTCCGGGACACGAGGCTGCCAAGAGCCCTGCTGCCAAAGGTCATCTTTGCCGAAACGTTACCTATGCGGACGCGGTCATCTATGGAATTGAGCGTTATCTATGCTTGGCGTCGCGGGACCGCATGGCGCGCAGTGCCATCGGGGTCCAGTACGAAACCGGTCGCGCAGCGGCTCAAGATTTTTCTTGAAAAACTGGATCCCGGATCGGCGCGGCGGCTTTGCCGCCGCTTGTCCGGGACACGGGGCTGCCAAGGTCATCTTTGCCGAAACGTCACCTATGCGGACGCGGTCATCTATGCGCTGCGGCCCGCACGACGTCATGCCGCAGTTTGCGCTGGAGCCCCAAAATGTTGGCGGCGAATTGCGGCGAGAGACGTCATGAACCAGTCGGCAAGCCGCTCACTCCCGCCGATCAACAAATCGCGGCGCCTTGACACTGCGTTCGAACTCGGTCGCGAGCGTGCCCAGCGGCAGTACCTCGACCAGCGGTGAGACTTCGAACGTCTTCTTCACGTGATCGGCGACGTGCGCGCAGATCGCCGCGCCGTCGAGATCGCGCGCGATCTCGATCAGGATCTTGATCTCCTCGCGCCCGCTTGCCGGGTCGGTCTGCAGCACCGCCTGGAAATCGTTGACGGCGCTCTGCCGGAACATCAGATCCTCGAACTCGGCGTGATTGATGTTGACGCCGCGGATCTTGAAGAAGCCGGTGGTGCGATGGGCATGGCGGATGATCGGGAAGAGCTCCGCCCAGATCCCTGAGCCGGCGGACTTCTCGTAGAGCCGGATCACGTCGCCGGAGTTCCAGCGCAGGAACGGGGTTGCGTGATTGGTCCACAGCGGTGTCACACACAACGTGCCGATCTCCCCTTCCGGGACCGGCTTGCCGGTATCCGGGTCGACGGCCTCCACATAATACATGTCGGTCCACACGTGGATGCCGTCATGGGCGGCGTTCTCCGCGCCCATCAGGCCGGCTTCGCTCATGCCGAACACGTCGTAGACCTCGGCGCCCCACATGCGGCCGATCTTCTCGCGCTTGGCATCGGACAAGGTCTCGGCCGAGCACACGACCTTGCGTACGGAGCAGGCGGCGAGATCGAGCCCCGTCGCGGCAGCGAGGTTGGCGAGATGCAGCGCAAAGCTCGACATCCCCATGAACACCGTCGGCTTCAGGGTTTGGATCAGCCGCAGTTGCACCTCGGACGGGCAGGCATTGCCGGCCCCGGCCCAGATCATGCCGACGTCGAACAGGTGGGCACTGCGCGCCCACACCTGGCCGGCCGGATGGATGCCGATCGGGAACGCGATGTGGCAGAGGTCGCCGGCGCCTATCCCCATGCAGGGGAAGGAGCGGCCCCAGGCATTGAGGCCGTAGCGGATATCGGCGTGGGTGCGCGGATAGAACACCGGCGTGCCGGTGGTGCCGCCGGAGCGCCAGTATTCGGCGATTTCGGTCGCCGGGGCGCAGCAGAACTGGCGCAGGAACTCGTCGTGGTTGAGCTGGCGCAGGCTCTCCTTGTCGAGAATCGGGATCTTGCTCCACTCCGCCGGGTCATCGAGGCGATCGGCATCGATGTGGTCGAGCCTGCCCCGGTACCAGGGGATTTGCTTCGCCCGCGCGAAGGCGATGCGCTTGCGCTCGCGCTGGATGGCGCGGATCTCTTCACGCGATTTCGGAAGTGGCAGCGGCAGCGTCATGCGTGTCCCTCAGAGCAGAGGGCCTGAACTGTGACACAGCCCGCTACCGAAGGCTTGCTCTATGTTGTGGCATGGCCCAAGTAGGTAGCTATGTGGCGCCCACCTGAACGTATCCGCTATGAGGCAACGCTCGGCCGCATGCCCTCGCGCGCCGAGGCTGCAGCCGCGCGGCTGTTTCAACCCGTTGCAATCGGCCCAGTCCAACTCGAGCAGCGCACCTGGGTGCCGGCCATGGTCCCCTGGCGCGCGACCGACGAGGGCTACGTCACCGACGATGTGATCGACTGGTACGAGCGCTTTGCCCGCGGCCGGCCCGGCGCAATCGTGGTCGAGGCGACGGGAATTCGCGACGTGCCGAGCGGGCCGTTGCTGCGCATCGGCCATGATCGCTTCCTGCCCGGGTTGCGGCGCTTGACCGACGCGGTGCGACGAGCGAGCGAGGGTCATACGCGGCTGTTGATCCAGCTGATCGATTTTCTCGCCATCCGCCGGCGGCCCGAGCCCGACAAATTCTTCTCCCGCTTCCTCACGATCACCGATGCGCACCGGCGCGCGCTTGGCGATCCGTCGTTGCCGGAAGACGAGGTTCGTGTCCGGCTGCGCGGCCTGAGCGGCGAGGAGCTCGCGCGCGTGCTCACGCCCGGCGAACGCGAAGCGTTGCAGTTCGGCTACCGCGAGCGCGTGACCGACATGCATCTGGCACACGTGCGCGATCTGCCGGCCAGCATGCCAGGTTTATTTGCTGACGCCGCGGTGCGGGCACAGGAAGCCGGGTTCGACGGCGTCGAGCTCCACTATGCGCACGCCTATACGATGGCTTCATTCCTCTCGCGCACCAACACGCGCGAGGATGGTTATGGCGGCGCCCGCGAGAACCGGGCGCGCCTGCCCCTGGATGTATTTGCTGAAGTGCGCCGGCGCGTGCGCAGCGATTTTGCGGTCGGATGCCGGTTCCTGGCGGAGGAGTGCATCGAGGGCGGCAGCGAGCTTGCCGATACGGTCTATTTCGGCGTCGCGTTTGCCAAGGCCGGGATGGATTTTCTGTCCACCTCGCGCGGCGGAAAGTTTGACGACGCGAAGCAACCGGGCGTCGGCGACGCGGCTTACCCGTACACCGGCCGCAGCGGCTACGAGTGCATGCCGCAATTCATTTCCGACGCGCGCGGCCCGTTCGGCCGCAACGTTGCGCCGACGGCGGCGATCCGCCGCGCGATCCACGATGCGGGTCTTGCCACACCAGTCGTCTGCACCGGCGGCATTCATAATTTCGAGATGGCGGAGAAGTTGTTGATTGAGGACCAGTGCGACGTCGTGGGCGCCGCGCGCCAGTCGCTCGCCGATCCGGACTGGTTCCGCAAAATAGAGCTCGGCCTGGGCGACACGGTGCGGATCTGCGAATACACAAATTACTGTGAAGGCCTCGACCAGAAGCACAAGCCGGTGACGTGCCAGCTCTGGGATAAACTCCCCTCCGATGACGGCGCGCGCCGCACGCCAGACGGCAAGCGCCGCCTCACCGCACCGGCTTGGGTGCCGTGACAATCGCTAACAGGACATGTCGACGATGACCCAGCGCCTGCCGACCTTGTTCATTCCACACGGGGGTGGCCCGTGGCCGTTCATGCCGGTTATGCACGGTCCGCCCGACACCTGGGACCGTCTCGCCGACTATCTGCGCGGGCTTGATAAGTCCCTCGGCCTGCGGCCGAAAGCCGTGCTCGTCATCTCCGGCCATTGGGAGGAGCCGCGCCCGACAGTGAATGTGGGTGCGGAGCCGCCGCTGCTCTTCGACTACTACAACTTTCCTGAGAATACTTATCGCCTCACCTATCCGGCGCCGGGAGCACCGGAACTGGCGCACCGGGTGGAGGCGCTGCTCGCTGGCGCGGGCTTCAAGACCGACGAGGATGGCGAGCGCGGTTATGACCACGGCGTGTTTATTCCGTTCATGCTGGTCTATCCCGATGCCGACGTGCCGATCGTGCAACTCTCACTGCAAGAGGGGCTTGATCCGGCGACGCATCTCGCCATCGGCCGTGCGCTTGCGCCGCTGCGCGACGAGGGCGTGCTGATCATCGGCAGCGGCATGAGCTATCACAATCTGCGTGAGCTGCTCACAGGCAGCGCCCGCGGCAACGATGCTTCGGAGCACTTCGATGCGTGGCTCACGAATGCCGTCGAGGAGCCCGACACAGGCGCGCGCGACAACAAACTCAGGCACTGGAGCGAGGCGCCGGGCGCCCTCAACGCGCATCCGCGCAGCGAGCACCTCCTCCCGCTGATGGTCGCCGCCGGCGCCGCCGGCACGGACCGCGGCCGCCGCGTGTTCAACGACCGCATCTGGGGCAAGGCGATCTCGGGATTTCAGTTCGGGTAGCCGGTGTCCCGGACGCGGTGCGGCATGCAATCCGCACCGCAGATCCGGGACCGTATCGAGCGCCGGAGTTCGTGACGGTCCCGGGTCAGCAGCGCACCACTACGTGCTGCGCTGCGCCCGGGACACGTGCCTTAGACGAACCATTTACATCTCTTCCGCCATGATGCTTGCATGTCGAACTGGCGGGACATGGTGGAGGCCGCGAACCGGCAGGCGCTGGCACGCCTGAACAAGGCGCTGCCCGCCGTCTTTCCGGCACCGGTGCTCACCCATGCGCTCGAGCGCCGCTTCATCCCGCCGATGCCGCGGCTCGCGGTCGATTCCTACTGGCGTGCGCATCCGCTGCGTGCCGAGCGGCTCGCCCGCGCACTCGCCGCCAGGTCCGGCGCGCCCGCAAAGTGGTCCTGGCGGCTGGGCGACAATCGCGATGGCGGGCTTCCGGCGACATTCCGCACGCCGCCTGCACCCTATCGCGAGCAGGCATTTGCACTCGGTCCGGGCTTCTGCTGCGTGTGCGGCCAGCCGGTTTACCGTTTCGGCTGGCACTGCGACCTGTGGAACGCTGGGCGCAACAAGAATGCGGTGTGGCATTCGGCTTGCGTCATTGCTTGGCAGTTCTGGAACGCACCAAGCGATCAGGTGAAGCTTCTCAAGCGCCTGCAGACGCGCCGCTGCGCCGGGTCCGGTCGCCGGCTCCTGCGCAGCGCCGAGGTCGACCATCGCGTGCCCCTCTTCCAGGTCTGGCGCGAGCATCGCCAAGCGCCATGGCCAGGGCTGCTCGGCTTTTGGGGCCTGCCTAACCTGCAGGTGATCAATCGCGAGGTCCATGTCGCCAAATGCGCCGAAGAGGCAAGCTCGCGCAGTTTGTCACAGATTGACCATGACACTGCCGCCCGATAACCAACCGGCGGGCGGTGGCACATGGCAGGTGAAAAAGAGCGCGTCGCGCTAAGCTCGATTGCAGCGTCTGGTGGCTTGACCGCCGCCAAGGCGGCCGTCGGCTTTGCCACCGGATCGCTGGCGATCATCACCGACGCCGCGCATTCGTTCATCGATCTGCTCGCAACCGTGATGACCTATTTCGCGGTGCGCGTCGGCGACAAGCCGGCGGACGACGAGCACCACTACGGCCACGGCAAGATCGAGAGCATCTCGGCGCTGGCGGAGACCGCGCTCCTGTTCGTGCTCGCCGCGATCGTGATCTGGGAAGCCGGGCATCGCTTATTGCAAGGCAGTCCCGAAGTTGAAGCAACGCCGGTCGCGTTTGCGGTGATCGTTGGCGCGATCGTGGTCGATTTTTTCCGCTCGCGGGCGCTGACGCGCATTGCCCACAAGACCTCGAGCGAGGCGCTGCATGCCGACGCGCTGCATTTCAGCTCGGACCTCTGGGCGTCGGTCGCCGTGCTGATCGGGCTCGGCGGGATTGCGCTGGGGTTCTCCTGGGCAGACTCGGTCGCTGCGATTGCGGTCTCGGTGTTGATCTGCATCGCGGCCGGGAAGCTGGGTCGCAAGACCATCGATACGCTCACCGACACCGCTCCCGAGGGCATCGCCGAGCGCGTTCGGAACCTGCTCGCCCGAGTCAAAGGCGTCGTTGCGGTCGAGCGCGTGCGCGCCCGCAAGGTCGGGCCGACCACCTTTGTCGATCTCGAGGTCGCGACCAGCCGCACCTTGCCGCTCGACCGCGTCGCCGCGATCAAGAACGAGATCGTGCAGCGGTTGCGCGCCGAGCTCGGCGAGGCCGAGACCGCCGTTACCGTCGTGCCGCGTGCGCTCGACAACGAGACCGTGCTCGAACGCGTCATGGTGATCGCCCGCAACCTGGCGCTCCCGGTGCACCATGTCACCGTGCACGCGATCGGCAACAAGCTCTCGGTGTCGCTCGATCTCGAAGTTGACGGCAGCATGCCGCTTGGCGCAGCGCACGACATAGCCAGCAGGCTCGAAGGCGCGATCAACGACGAGCTCGGCCCTGAGGTGGAGGTTGAGACCCACATCGAGCCGCTACAGGTCGAGGACATGACCGGGCATGACGCGTCACCAGAGCGCACCGGCGCGGTCGAAGCGGCGCTCGCCGATATTGCCGGCCGGCTCGGCGCGGTGCGCGACGTGCATGACGTCCGCATGCGCGAGACCGTCGACGGGGAGATCGTGAACTTTCATTGCTGGGTCGATCCCGCGCTCAGCGTCCACGACGTGCATGAGAAAGTCGACGCGCTCGAGCGCGGGTTGCGCAACACGTTCCCAAGCATCAAGCGCGTGATCGGGCACGCCGAACCGGGAAGTCAAAACAAATAACGGCCCTCTAAACCTATACGGCCCTCGTCCTGAGGAGCATGCGCGTGCAAACGCGCATGCGTCTCGAAAGACGGCCACAATGATAGGCCTTTGCTCTTGGCCATCCTTCGAGACGCCCTCGCTGCGCGAGGGCTCCTCAGGATGAGGTCCGAGAAGATGACTCTTCTGATAACCGATCTACAACTTCACCCGCTCGTACTTCGCGTTGCTCATCGTGTAGTCGCGCGATGCGTCGACCAGCTTCGCGATCTTGTCGTAATCGACGCCGACCATCTGGCCGTTGCGCTTCATCACCTTGCCGGCGATCAGGACCGTGTCCACGTTGGCCGGGTTCATGCTGGTGACAATTGCGCCGGTGGCGCTGTTCATCGGCGTCACGCCGAAGCGATCGGTGCGCAGCAGGATCAGGTCGGCGTCCTTGCCGGGCGTGAGCGTCCCGACCTTGCGGTCCAGGTGATTGGCCCGCGCGCCCTCGACGGTGGCGAACTCGATGACGTCACGCGCGGTGAGCATCTTGGGTAGGTTCTTCTCGCCCGCTTGCGAGCGCATCCAGATGTTATTGTGCTGGAGCGCCAGGATGGTGCGCATCTGCGTGAACAGATCGCCCGGGACGGTGGTCTCGACGTCGATCGACAGCGACGGGCGCAAGCCGAGGTCGAGCACCTGCTGCACCGGCGGCGTACCGTGGCCCATGATCATCTCGACATAGCCGGCGATCGAGAAGGTGCCGCCGCTGTCGGCGATCATCTTGAACTCGGTGTCGGTCATGGTGCAGCAATGGATATAGGTCGTATCGGGTTTCAGCAGGCCCTTCTCGCCGAGTTTCTGCACCAGCCCGCTCATCGCGGTGCCGACGATGTGAATGGTGATCGGCGCGCCGACGTCGCGTGCCACCGACCATGCGTCGGCAACCCGGTCGGGCGGATTGGACAGGCTCGCTAGCGCGAGCGTGAGCAGCTGGTCATCGCTGGAGAAATACTGCTTGCGCAGGCGGCGGATATCCTCGGGATATTTCTGGCGCGGGTCGTCGCGGAAATCGGCCAGACCATTGGCGGGGTTGCCGTAGGCGAACACGGCGCGAATGCCGGAATCGGCGAGCGCCTTGATCGCCGCGTCAGTGTGCTCCGGCGAGTTCTGAATGTGCGACCAGTCGAGAATGGTTGTGACGCCAGCTTCCATCGCGCCGAGTGCGCTGACCAAGTTGGCGGCATACACGTCCTCCGGCCGGTAATGCGGACCGAGCTGGCGCTGCACGATCTTGAAATAATCGCCGAGCGAAGAATCCGGAATGATGTTGCGCAGAATGCCTTCCCACATGTGCCGGTGGGTGTCGATGAACCCCGGCATGACGATCGCGCGGCTGGCGTCGATCACCTCGGCGTCGGGCGCGGTGAGGTTCGGACCGACTGCGGCGATCTTGCCGCCGGACACCAGCACATCGGCGCGTTCGAAATCGCCCATCGCCGGATCAAGCGAGAGCACGCAGCCATTCTTGATCAGGATCGGCCGGCCCGGGGCGGGCGCAGGGGTCGGCTGTGTCTGCGCGTTCGCCGCGGGGCTTGCGACCACCACTGGTGCGGCGGCCACAGCCGCCGCACCGGTGCACAGAAATCCGCGCCGCGACACATGCGTCGACCCGCACGCACAGCCCAGGTCACCATGTCCCATCCACGTCATATCTTCCTCCCTGCGTGCGCCGATCGTTCGCGGCGTTGCTGCGTTATCGCGCCGACTATACCAGGGATCCAGCCCCTCTTCTCCTCATTACTGATTACTGATAACGACTACAGCCATGCGCACCGAACAAGCCCGTCCCATCCGCCTCGTCGATTATCGCCCGCCCGATTGGCTGGTCGAAACCGTCGAGCTCGACGTGTCATTGCATCCGACGCAGACGCGGGTGCGCGCGACTTTGGCACTCAAGCCCAATCCGCAGGCAGAAGCACCCGCGCCGCTGATGCTGGATGGGGACGAACTGCAGCTCACCTCGCTCAAGCTCGACGGCCAGCCGCTCGCCGCGGATGCGTATAGTGCAACCCCCGACGGGCTCACGATCCCGCAGCCGCCGCAGCGCAACTTCGTGCTCGAGATAGAGACGGTGACGAACCCGTCGGCCAACACGCAGCTGATGGGGCTGTTCCGGTCGAGCGGGACTTACTGCACCCAATGCGAGGCCGAAGGTTTCCGCCGCATCACCTACTTCCCGGACCGTCCCGACGTGATGGCGATCTACACGACCCGCATCGAGGCCGACAAGGACGAGGCACCGATCCTGCTGGCGAACGGTAATCTGGTCGAGCATGGCGAAATCGCCGGCACCAACCGGCACTTTGCGACCTGGTTCGATCCGTTCCGCAAGCCTTCCTATCTGTTTGCGATGGTCGGCGGCCGGCTCGGCGTGATTGAAGATACGTTCGTCACCCAGACCGGACGCAGGGTCGCGCTGCGCATCTACGTCGAGCCCGGCAAGGAGGAGCGTGCCGGCTATGCCATGGACTCGCTCAAGCGCGCCATGCGCTGGGACGAGGAGGCATTCGGCCTCATGTACGATCTCGACGTGTTCATGATCGTCGCCGTGTCGGACTTCAACATGGGGGCGATGGAGAACAAAGGGCTCAACATCTTCAACGACAAATACGTTCTGGCGTCCGCGCAGAGCGCGACCGACGCCGATTATGCCGGCGTCGAGGGCGTGATCGCGCACGAATACTTCCACAACTGGACCGGTGACCGTATCACCTGCCGCGACTGGTTCCAGCTTTGTCTGAAGGAAGGCCTCACCGTCTTCCGCGACCAGGAATTCACCTCTGACCAGCGCTCGCGTCCAGTCAAGCGGATCAGTGACGTGCGCGCGCTGCGGGCGCAGCAATTCGTCGAGGATGCGGGCCCACTCGCCCACCCGGTGCGGCCCGAAGTCTATCACGAGATCAGCAATTTCTACACGGCGACCGTCTACGAAAAGGGCGCCGAAGTGGTGCGCATGCTGAAAGTGCTGCTCGGGGTCGATGATTTTCGCCGCGGCATGAATCTCTATTTCATGCGC
>JAFAXD010000192.1 GCA_019241285.1 Xanthobacteraceae bacterium
GTACTCATCCTCGGTGGTCGCGGTATTCTTGGCGGCTGAGAGTTGCATCACCTCGCCTTCGGCAATCACCGCCGCGGCGGACGACAGAATGTCCAGCGCGCGCAGCGAGCCGACCTCGACCATCATCTTGAACGCCTGGCCGAGCAGGAAATCGCCGACCAGCACGCTCGCCTCGTTGCCCCACAGCATGCGCGCCGCGAGCTTGCCGCGCCGCATGTCGCTCTCGTCGACCACATCGTCGTGGAGAAGGGTGGCCGTGTGCATGAACTCGACGGCGGCGGCGAGTTTCACGTGGCCTTCGCCGCTGTAGCCGGCGAGCTGCGCCATGGCGATGGTGAGCATCGGGCGCAGCCGCTTGCCGCCGGAGGCGATAAGGTGATTGGCTACCTCCGGGATCATGGTGACCTCGGAGCCAGTGCGCGAAAGGATCACGGCGTTGACCCGATCCATGTCGGTCGCGACGAGCTTGCTCAGTCGGTCGACGGATCGGCGGTCATGCGGTTCGAACGGAACGACAACAGCCAAGGACAAGCTCCGGTGCCGGCGGGACGGGCGAGAATAGAAACGCTATGCTGCGCGGGCAAGTGCACGCCGACAACACCACGCAAATGTCATCGCGCGTGAGGCACGGAGACCACGGTTGAGGCTTTCGGTAGCCGGTCTGATCGTCACGACGGCGCTGGTGCTCTGGGCCATGTTGCGCCCTCGACGTGCCCCCGCCGCCGGGACACGCCTGTGCGAGATCGTGCGCACCAATAACGCGGTGCTCATTTCGGTGATCGAAGCGCTGCTCGGCGAAGCCCGCATACCGCACGTCGTGCTCGACCAGAATATGAGCGTGCTCGAAGGCTCGGTCGGCGTGCTGCCGCGCCGGGTGCTGGTGCATGAGAGCAGAGCGGCCGCTGCCCGCGACCTTCTGTCCGACGCGGGACTTGCACACGAATTGAGCGCGGATGCGCCCTGAGCTGAGCGATGATGCGGTGCTGGGCGGACGCCTGCGGCTGCTGCAGCCGCGCACCGGGCACCGCTTCGGCCATGACGCGATTCTGCTCGCGGCCGCGGTGCAGGCAAACGCAGGCGAGCGCGCGCTTGAGCTTGGATCCGGCGTCGGCGCCGCTGGTTTGGCGCTGGCAGCCCGCATCGCGGGACTTTCGGTAAGCCTGATCGAGCTCAATCCAATCCTCGCCGAACTCGCGCAGGAAAATGCGCGCCGCAATGGCCTCGCGGATCGCGTCAGCACGCATTGTCTTGATGCGACCGCGCCGCTCGAGGCCTTCGCCGCCGCCGGCCTTGTGGCTGGGAGCTTCGACCACGTCCTGAGCAATCCGCCGTTCAATGATCCGGCGCGTCACAACGCGTCGCCCGATCCGGCGCGCCGTGGTGCGCATCTCGGTTCGGACCTTCGATCATGGATTGCGAGTGCGGCGCAGCTGCTGCGACCGCAAGGAACGTTGACGTTGATTTATCGGGCCGATGGCCTCGCTGAGGTGCTCGACGCGTTGGCGGGCGATTTCGGTTCGATCGCCATTGTACCGATTTTTCCCAAACCGAACGCGGGCGCGATCCGGGTTGTTGTGCGCGGCCTCAAGGGAAGCCGCGGCGCGTTGACGCTGTGTCCAGGATTGCTGCTCAACGAGCAGGGGAGGTCATCGCGAGCCGCGGAATTAATCCTCCGTGAGGGCGCGGCTCTGAGCTTCGCCGCGTAATCGCGGAGCTAGGTTCAGCTCTCCGGTTGCGCAGGAAGCGGAGGAGAGGAGCGACGGGCGCGCGCAAATGCCGCAATCACGCTCACCAAGGCGATCAAGATGAGAAGTTTAAGTTCCATCTCGCGTCATTTCCCTGCGGCGACTGCTGACAATCAAACGCCGCCTTCATACGCCTTGTTCCTGCACCAACAGATAACGATTTGGTAAAAAAGTGGTAACTTGAGCGCGATGAGGGTGACCTCTATGACTCATGACATGAACTTGCCAGCGATCACCGACCAGCCAAAATCATTCTCAGAGCGCGTGCTCAGCTGGCTGCGCCCCATCACGCCGCGGCGTTGGCGTCGCGGCGTAGCCGTGGTCCCTGTGGTGCGCCTCGCCGGCGTAATCGGATTTTCCACGCCGCTGCGGCCCGGCCTGACGTTGTTCGCCATTGCCCGCACGCTCGACAAGGCGTTCAAGCAAAAGGGCCTCAAGGCGATCGCCCTGGTGATTAACTCGCCCGGCGGCTCGGCTGTACAATCGCACCTGATCTATCAGCGCATCCGCCAGATGGCGGCGGAAAAGAAGGTGCCGGTGATCGCATTCGTCGAAGACGTCGCTGCATCCGGTGGCTACATGATTGCGTGTGCGGCCGAGGAGATCGTGGCCGACGCCTCTTCGATCGTCGGCTCGATCGGCGTTGTCGGCGCATCGTTCGGCTTCGATGAAGCAATCAAACGGCTCGGGATCGAGCGCCGGGTCTATACGGCGGGCGACCACAAAGTCATGCTCGATCCGTTCCAGCCGGAAAAGCCCGAGGACGTGGAAAAGCTGCGCGCGATCCAGAAAGAAATCCATGAGGACTTCATCGGCCTCGTCAAGGCGAGCCGCGGCGCCCGGCTCAGCGGTCCGGAGCAAAACTTGTTCTCCGGCGAGTATTGGACCGGGCGCAAGGCGCTCGCCTTCGGTTTGATTGATCGGATCGGCGACCTTCGCTCGGTGCTGCGCGAGCGCTTCGGTGAGGAGGTGCTCACGCCACTCGTCGCCCCGAGCCGCGGCTTGTTGAGCCGGCTGTCGTCGGCGTCGGAAGTGTTGGGGCCGCATTTCGGTGGTGGAGCTTCGGCGGGGTTCGCCGACGACGTGGTGTCGGCCATTGAGACCCGTGCCCTGTGGGCGCGATACGGGTTGTAGGACCCGATTCGACTCAGATAGGGTTGAGAATTCGCTTGAACGCAAGGAGCAGGGATATGCCACCCGTTCCGCCGGTGCTTGGATGGACGATCGCCGCCGTGGCCACCGCGGCGTTGGGCCGGCTGCTGGTCAGAGAATGGCGCCGCGTCAACGAGATGCTCGACGCGCAGGAACTGACGGCCACCGCCGAGTTGGGCCGCGAGTCTATCCCCACGCTGCGGCCCGACCCGCGCACCGGCGTTTATCGGCCGGAATAGATCGTCAAGAATCCTTCAGGCCTTTTTCGCGCACGAGCCGGCCCCAGCGGGCGAGTTCGTCTTTGAGCAAGGCGCCCATGTCTTCCGGCGTGCTCGGCGTCGGGATTGCACCTGACTGGACGAGCTTGCGGGCGATCTCTGGATCGGCGAGCGCGCTCGCCACCGCCGCATTGAGCTTCATGATGATCGGCTGCGGGGTCCGCGCCGGCGCCAGCAGGCCATACCAATTGTCGGACTGGGTGTCCGGGTAGCCGAGCTCCCGCAAGGTCGCGATCTGCGGCAGGATCGGGTTGCGCGTGTCGGATGCGGCCGCGAGCGGCTTGAGCTTGCCGGCCTCGATCTGCGAGAGCAGCACCGGCACGTCGGCAAAGAGGGCCTCGACCTGACCTCCCAGGAGATCGGTGAGCGCCGGTGCCGCGCCCCGATAGGGCACGTGCAGAAACTTCACCCCCGCCGCGGATTGGAACAGCTCGAGGGCAAGGTGCGTCGTGGTTCCGGTGCCAGTGGAAGCGAAGGGGATCGTGTCGGGCTTTTCCTTGGCGCGTGCGGCAAGTTCCTGAGCTGAGGCGATCGGGTTCTCGGAGCGCACCACCAGCACCGTGGTGTTGCGCACGATTTCGCTGATCGGCGCGAAATCGGTGACCGGGTTGTAGGGCATGTCCGGGCGCATGTTCGGCGTGATCGCGACGGCGCCGACGGTCGTGAGAAACAACGTGTGCCCGTCCGGTTCGGACTTGGCGACGTAATCGGCCCCGATCACTCCGGACGCGCCCGCCTTGTTTTCGATGATCACGCTCTGCCCGAGCGTTTCCTTGAGCTTGTCGGCGAGCAGGCGGCCGACGAAATCGGTTGGGCCGCCGGCGGGAAACGCGATCACGACTTTGATCGGCCGCGAGGGAAAATCCTGCGCGCAGGCTGCGCCGATGCTCAGCGCAGCTGCAACACTCGCCACGATGAGCGATGATACAAACCTCAAAATCGCGCTCCCTCCAGGCGTTTGAAGGCACAGCCCGGAACCGGGATGCGCCCTAAACCCGATGCACGTGCGTTTCGTCGGTCCCGAGCGGCTTCTGGACGATGACTTTGTCACGCTCGAACAATGGGAGCAGCAGGAAAAGCAGAAGCCCGAGAGAAGTCACGAGAAAAATCGAGATAGCCTCGCGCGCGCGCCGCGACGAGCGCTTGATCTGCCCGTGCATATCCTCCGAAATCGAACGCGGAAAGAACTGGCCTTGCTCGAGCAGTCGGGCGCGGTTTTGTGATTCGATCAGCTGGGTTGTCGCGGCGTCCGTATCTGACCCGGGCAGCGGCAGCGGTTGACTGGCGCAGGGGCCCACGGCCAAGGTGCCCAACAGGACGATCAGAATGAGCGGTTTGGTCCACATGGTTTGGCTCCGGGTTGCCAAAATGAGCCCCGGCTGCGCCCGCGGACATGATCGAAATCAAATCTAAGTCGCCGGCTTGATGCCCTTTTCGCGGATAATCTTGCCCCAACGCTCGGTTTCGCTGGCGATCAGACGCCCAAACGCCTCCGGCGACGTCGCCGCCACGGTCACGCCGTTCTCGCGCAACTGCCGGCGCACGTCCGGATCGTTGACCGCGTCCACAAAGGCGCGATTGAGCCGGGCAACAACCGCATGCGGCGTGCCGGCGGGGGCCACGACGCCCTGCCAGTTCTCCGCAATTGTATCCGGCAGGCCGAGCTCCAGCAGGGTCGGCACGCCGGGCAGCGCATCGGATCGGGCTTCAGAGAGGATCCCCAGCGCGATGAGCTTGCCGGCATTGAGCTGCGCGAGCAAAACCGGGGCATCGGCAAAAATCCCGTCGACGCGGCCGCCGAGCATGTCGGTCGTGGCCTGGGCGGCGCCCCGATAGGGGATGATCTGGAATTTCACCTCCGCGGCGGATTGGAAGAGCTCCAGCGCAAGGTGTGAATTGGCGCCAATCCCGGTGACCGCCATGCTGATTCCGCCGGGCTTTTGCCTGGCGCGGGTGATTAACTCGCCCACGGAGTGAACTCCGAGGGACGGACTGACCGCGAGCACGGTGGTATTGCGCGCCAGCATTGCCACCGGCGTAAAATCCCGCGTCGGGCTGTAGGGCAGGTCGGGTCGCAGGCTGGGATTGATCGCGAGCGCCCCCATGGTGGAAAAGAACAGGGTCGTGCCGTCAGGCTCGGCCTTGGCGATCATTTCGGCCGCAATGGCGCCGTTCGCCCCCGGCTTGTTCTCGACCACGATGCTGCGCCCGAGCGCGACGCTCGCGCGCTCCGCCACCAGCCGGGCGACGAAATCGGTGGTGCCGCCGGGCGCGAAGGCAACAATCATCCGAATCGGCCGCGCGGCAGAATCATCGGCGGCGGCTCCGGTTGGGAGCCACGCCATCAGGGCGACAATGATCAATCGCAATGCAGTGCTCGGCATTGTCACGAGGTTGGCGCGTCTCCTTGACCCCCGCAAGGGGCGCCGATAAGCGTTCCGGCACGAATTCAGCAGCCCCACATCCAGCAACCGGCCGTTGTGATGCCCGAA
>JAFAXD010000608.1 GCA_019241285.1 Xanthobacteraceae bacterium
CCCGCTCACGATCCGGCACCTCAAGCGCGCGCTCAACGCCATCGAAGAAATGCCGGCGCGCGACGGCTACCGGTTTGAGCAGACCGTCACGGTCGAGCTCTCCCACACCGAGGATGCCAAGGAGGCGCAGCGCGCCTTTGTCGAAAAGCGCAAGCCCGTGTTCAAGGGACGCTAGCGGAGGAAGCAACGATGCCGTTGCCAAAGCATGTGTTCAACCCGCCTTTCAACGTTGTGCGCACGAGCCATGTGGTGCTCGGCGTGACCGATCTCGACCGCAGCCTGGCGTTCTATCAAGCAACGCTTGGCCTGCATCTCGAGGACCGGACGGCAACCGAGGCCTATCTGCGCGGCGTGGAAGAGCGTCAGCACCACTCACTGGTGCTGAAGACATCAGCCACACCGGTGTGCGAGCGCCTCGGGTACAAACTGGCGAGCGAAGACGACCTCGACAAAGCCGCGGCTTTTCTCACAGCCAAGGGGCTGCGGCATGCATTTGCCGACGTGCCGTATCAGGGCCGCACCCTGCAGGCGACCGACCCGTTTGGCACGCCGCTCGAGTTCTATTTCAAGATGGATCAGCGGGAGCGCCTGTTGCAGCTCTACGGCCATTATAAAGGCGTCCAGCCGCAGCGGCTCGATCACTTCAATATCTTTTCGCCCGAGTTGCAGGATGCGATCGATTTCTATGCCCTGCTTGGCTTCCGCATGACCGAGTACACCGAAGAGGACGGGCGCGATGGTCGCATCGTCGCCGCCTGGATGCATCGTAAGGGCAACGTGCACGACCTCGCCTTCACCAACGGAGCGGGTCCGCGGCTGCACCATCTCGCCTATTGGATCACCTCGCCACTGCACATCATCCATCTGTGCGACGTGATGGCGTCAACGGGCTATCTGGCGAACATGGAGCGCGGACCCGGCCGGCACGGGATTTCCAACGCGTTCTTCCTCTATGTCCGCGACCCGGACGGCCACCGCACCGAGTTCTACTCCTCGGACTATCAGACCATGGATCCGGATCACGAGCCGCTGCGCTGGTCCGTGCGCGATCCGCGCCGGCAAACGCTGTGGGGTCAGCCAGCCCCCCGCTCCTGGTTCGAAGAGGGCACCGCCTTTGCCAATCAGCCGGTACGCGATGCCCTGTTCAAGGCGGATGTGATCATCGCGGCGTAGGGCGTCAGAACATAGTGTTGTTGTTCTGGGCGGTTTCCGGAACCGGCTGTATCACGTCCCAGTGCTCGACTACTTTGCCATCCTCAAGTTTGTAGATGTTGATGATCGCCAACCCGCGGGTGCCAGGTTCGCGAACCGCATGATCGTGTACAATCACGTAGTCGCCGTCGGCGAACGCCCGCTTGTGTTCGCTATGACTCTGCGGGAATTTTTCCTTCAAGAACGCGATGTAACCCTTGAGGCCTTCCGGACCGTCCGGCGCGGTCGGGTTGTGTTGAGTGTAGCGTGACCCGAGATATTTTGCGGCCTCGTCGAAATCCTTCTGGTTCAGCGCGGCATCCTCGAACGCTATCGCGGCCTTCTTATTCTGCTCCATTTGTGCCGCATCGGCCGCGAGCGCATTCTGACCAGAAAGCTCAACAGCGAGCAGAGCACTGACGGCGAGTAAATATTTGACCATTTGCGCTTCCTCCTTTGGGGTTCTTCACGAGCGTTATTTCTACATCCGGCTGGGCAGGAACAGGGCGATCATCGGGAATGCGATGAGAATCGTGAGACGGAGCAGATCGGTTAGGATGAACGGCAGGACGCCCTTGAAGATCGTCAGGAAGTCAACGTCGTGCACCACGCTCTTGATCACAAACACGATCATGCCGACCGGCGGATGGATGAGCCCGAGCTCGACCGTCATGACGATGATCACGCCGAACCAGATCGGGTCGAAGCCGAGGTGCAGGATGACCGGGAACATGATCGGGACTGTCAGGATGACCATCGCGAGCGCGTCCATCAGACAGCCGAGCAGCAGGTACATCAGCATGATGAGCGCCAGCACACCGTAGCGTCCCAACCCCAAGCTCGTCAGGAACAAGGTGACTTTCTGCGGAGTCTGCGTGACGGTGAGGAAGTAGCCAAACAAGAGGGCGCCGATGAGCACGGTGAACACTGCCGCCGCAGTGCGCGTTGCCTGCAGCAGCGAGGCACGAATATCCTTGCGCGAGAGGCGGCCACGCAGCACGCCAATCAGGAACGCTCCGCCGGCCCCCATGCCGCCTGCTTCGGTGGGTGTAAACAAACCGCCGTAGAGCCCGCCGATCACGAATACGAACAAAAGCAGCGGCGCCCACACCTCGCGCATCGATTCCAGGCGCTGCTTCCAGCTTGCGCGGTCACCCGAGGGCAGGAACCCGGGGCGCAACCAGCCCATCAGCACGATCGTCGTGATGTACATGCTGATCGCCAGCAGGCCGGGCAATATCCCGGCGACGAACAGCTTGCCGATATCCTGCTCGGTGATGATGCCGTAGACCGCCAGGACGGTGGACGGCGGCAGCATCGCGCCTAGCGAACCGCCCGCAGCCACCACGCCGCACGCGAAGGACTGCGGATAGTTGTAACGGCGCATTTCTGGGTAGGCGACGGTGGAGAACGTCGCGGCGGTCGCAACAGATGACCCGGAGATTGCCGCGAAGCCGCCGCACGCCAGAATTGTTGCAAAGCCCAGCCCACCGCGCATGTGGCCGAGCCAGGTGTTGGCGGCCCGAAACAGCTCGCGGCTCATGCCGGAGACCGTGACGAACGCCCCCATCAGCAGGAACATCGGAATGACGCCGAAGGTGTAATCGGTGACCGTCCGCATGGAGGTCTGGCCGATCATTTTCAGCGTCGGCGCGCCGCCAACGATGTAACCAAACCCGGTGACGCCGACCAATCCCATGGCCATCCCGACCGGGACGCGCAGCAGCATCAGCGCGAACAGCACCAGAAATCCGATAATCGCAACAGCATCCGTACTCATTGCAACATCATTCCATGGACTTCAGAGGCGGGATGCCGAGCGATTCAGGGTCGAAGACGAGCCGATAGGTTCGGATCGCGATCAGACACACGGCCGAGACGTCACCGGCCCAAGCAACGGCAAAGAAAGGCCAGGTCGGCAGCCGGAGATCAAAGGTGAGGACATTGTCGTGGTAGGTGGCAATCACCTT
>JAFAXD010000012.1 GCA_019241285.1 Xanthobacteraceae bacterium
GGCGACGACGGCCAGAATGGTGGCGAATGCGACGGCCGAGATAAACCCGAGGAACAGCGAGCCGCCGACCGCGTTGGCGAGATGAATCGCCGCCATGTTGGTGCCGCCGATCAAATCGGTAACCTTGTTGTAGGTGCCGCTGGCCAGAACCTTGAAGTAGTTGGGATCGTTCATCAACAGCGTGATCGCGCCGAAGCCGATGATGAAGGTGAGGATATAGAAGTAGCCAATGAAGCCTGTAGCGTAGAACACGGATTTGCGCGCCGCCTTGGCATCAGACACCGTGAAGAACCGCATCAGGATGTGAGGCAGCCCGGCGGTCCCGAACATCAGCGCGAGCCCGAGTGAGATTGCGGAGATCGGATCATTTACCAGCCCGCCCGGTGCCATGATCGCCGTGTGTTTGGGGTGAATATCAACGGCGGCCTGGAACAATTTGTTGGGCGAGAAGCCGAACGTCATCAGCACCATGAACGCCATGAAGGTCGCGCCGCCGAGCAGCAGGCAAGCCTTGATGATCTGCACCCAGGTGGTCGCAACCATGCCGCCGAAAACGACGTAGGTAATCATCAATACGCCAACGACGATGACCGCGTAGATATAAGGCAGGCCGAACAGCAGTTCGATCAGCTTGCCGGCGCCCACCATCTGGGCAATCAGGTAGAACGCCACAACCGTCAGGGTGCCGACCGCGGCCAGGCTCCGGATCCGTGTTGGCTCGAGCCGGAAGGCGACCACGTCGGCGAACGTGTATTTGCCGAGATTGCGCAAGCGTTCCGCGATCAGGAAAAGGATAACTGGCCAGCCGACGAGCCAGCCAACTGAGTAGATCAAGCCATCGAATCCGGACGCAAACACGAGCCCGGAAATGCCGAGGAAAGAAGCTGCGGACATGTAGTCGCCGGCAATTGCCAGCCCGTTCTGGAAGCCGGTGATTCCCCCGCCCGCGGCGTAGAAATCGGCAGCCGATTTGGTCCGGCTCGCGGCCCACTTGGTGATCGCGAGCGTCGCGCCGACAAAGACCAGGAACATGGCGATGGCAGGAACGTTGAGGGCCTGGCGGCCGCCACCGTCGATGGCGCCTGCGGCCCAGGCCACCTGCGGGATACCAATGAACGCCAGAAGGCCGGCGGATGCCGGCAGCAGTGCAATCGGGCGCATCATTTCATCCTTTCGATAATCCGAAGGGTGAGGGGATCGAACACCGCGTTCGCGCGCCAGACATAGATGCCGGTAAGCGCGAACGCAGACACAATGACGAAGAGACCGACCGGGATGCCGATCGTCGTCACGCTGCCGGCGATCGGGATCGCCAACAGCCATGGCGCGAAGGCGATGATGGCGATGAACCCGAAGTAGATGACCAGCATGGCGATGGCCAAGGTCCACGCGAACCGCTTCCGTCGCTCGACCAGATCGTGAAACAACGGCTCATCCTGGATTTGCTTGACGTTCCCGTCACCCATGGTGCTCTCCGATGCAGGAGCCTGACGCTGCCGTGTAACTCAGGAGCCCGCGCTGCAATGCGTACGCGCTTTCCCGCCCTGTCGACATTGAAGGTGGCATTCGCCCCGATGCGGGAGTTTGCGCTAAATCAACGGGCTGGCATTTTTGGGATACGACTTTCTGCTAATGAGGGGGGCGGTGCGAGGCCAACCGTGGGGTGGATTAAGGGCGGCGCCGGTACAACCGTCACACATCGCGGGCAATATGCGTATGCGTTTGCGCATATTGGAGCGAAAGCACCCGCCATGGCCGAATTGGCTCCGTTCCCGGACCGCTTGATCGACGGATATCGCGACTTCCTCGTAGACCGGATGCCGACCGAGCGGGATCGCTACCAGGAACTCGCCAAGCGTGGCCAGTCGCCAAGCGTCATGGTCATCGGGTGTTGCGACTCGCGCGTCTCGCCGGAGGTGATCTTCGATACTCACCCGGGGGAGCTCTTTGTCGTGCGCAATATTGCGAACCTGGTGCCCGCCTATGAGCCCAGCGGCCTGTGTCACGGGGTCTTCGCCGCACTCGAATTCGCCGTGCAGGTGCTCAAGGTCCAGCACATCGTCGTGCTCGGTCATGCGCACTGCGGCGGCATCCGGGCCTTCGCCGAGCACGGGCCGCCGCTTTCGCCGGGCGACTCGATCCATAAATGGATGTCGCTGATCGGGCCGGCCGCCAAACGGGCCGGGCCAAAGGATGCGGGCCCGGATTACCTGACCAGACTCGAGCAGGCGTCAATCAGCGAAAGCCTGGAGAATCTTCTGACGTTTCCCTATGTGGCGGCCGCTGTGCAAAGCGGCGCGCTGATGCTGCACGGCGCTTACTTCGACGTCGCCACCGGTGAGGTGTTTGTCCGCGAAGCCGAGGGCTACCGCTCCCTTGTCCAGGCCGAGCCGGTTCAGGCGTAGGGCTACCGCCTGCATCCGCGGGGGTATGCTAGTCTTCCCGTTAATTTCCGCAATCCGGCCCCGATTCAGCAAGGTGGATCAAAGCTGGCGCTGGTTCGTTTCGTAGACAGGAATGGTGGACGACCCCACAAAACTCGAGGGCGAGATATGCAGCAACGGAATCAACCCGCTGGGCGGGCTGACGGCGCGTCCGGCACCGTCTCGGTGAACCTCACGGTAAACGGCACGCGGCATTCACTAACCCTCGACCCGCGCACGTCATTGCTCGATCTCCTGCGCGAGCACCTCGACCTCACCGGCAGCAAGAAAGGCTGCGATCACGGCCAGTGCGGCGCCTGCACGGTGCTGCTGGATGGCCGCCGGGTCGTGTCGTGTCTCACGCTCGCCGTCATGCAGGATGGCGCAAACGTCACGACGGTTGAGGGCTTGGCCAAAGACGGGCATCTGCATCCGCTGCAGCAGGCCTTCATCGATCATGATGCCTTCCAGTGTGGTTATTGCACGCCGGGCCAGCTCTGTTCCGGCGTGGCTTTGATTGCCGAAGGTCATGCCAAGACCGCTGATGAGATCCGCGAATTGATGAGCGGCAATATCTGTCGGTGCGGCGCCTACACGAACATTCTGGCTGCTATCCAGCAAGCGATGAGGCAGTCATGATCAATTTCCAATATGTGCGGGCAAACAGCATTGCTGACGCCGTCAATCTCATCGCCGATGATCCGGCTGCAAAGTTCGTTGCCGGTGGGACCAATCTGATCGACCTCATGAAAATGGATGTCGAGCAGCCCACCAAGCTGATCGACATCTCGCGGTTGGCGCTGGACAAGGTCGAGGACACAGCCGAGGGTGGGCTGCGCATCGGCGCGATGGTGCGCAATTCCGACCTCGCCTACCACCCGGCGGTGGAGGCCCGGTATCCGGTGCTGTCGAGCGCAATCCGCGCCGGCGCCTCGCAGCAACTGCGCAACATGGCGAGCACCGGCGGCAATCTCCTACAGCGGACGCGCTGTGCCTATTTCTACGACATCGCACTGCCTTGCAATAAACGAACGCCAGGCAGCGGCTGCGGCGCACTTGCGGGCCATAACCGCATGCACGCGATCCTGGGCACGAGCGATGCCTGTATCGCGGTGTTTCCCTCTGACATGTGCGTCGCCCTGGCGCTGCTCGAGGCCAGGGTGCATGTGAGCGGCCCAAATGGGGCGCGCACAATCGCGTTCGATGCGTTTCATCGGCTCCCGGGCGAAACGCCGCAGCGCGACAATAACCTCGAGCCGGGCGAGATGATCGTTGCGGTCGAGTTGCCGTCAGCCGGCTTTGCCAGCAACTACAGCTATCTGAAGATTCGCGATCGCCTGTCCTACGCGTTTGCGCTCGTCTCCGTCGGCGTCGGGCTTGAGATCGCGGACGGGCGCATCAAAGCTGCGCGCCTGGCGCTCGGCGGTGTAGCGCACAAGCCGTGGCGCGACACGCGGGCCGAGGCTGCGCTCGCGGGCCAAGCGGCAAACGAAGCGGTGTTCAGGCAGGCGGCCGATATCGTGCTGCGCGATGCGCGCGGCTTTGGCCACAACAACTTCAAGATCGAACTCGCCCGTCGCGCCATCATCCGCGCGCTTACACAAGCCGCGAATGGTACGCCGCAGTCCCAGTCCAACAAGAAGATCGCGTGAGGCCGTCATGGCACCTTATATCGGCACTGCCGTATCCCGCGTGGATGGCGTCGCGAAGGTCACCGGCGCCGCCAAGTACGCCGCGGAATTCAGCGCTCCTGGTCTCCTTTATGCGAGCATCGTGAGTGCAACCATTACGAAGGGCCGCATCACGCGAATCGATACCAGCGCGGCGCTTGCGGTCGAGGGCGTGCTGACCGTGCTCACGCACGAGAACCGTCCCCGCATGGCCGATAAGGACGAGGCCTACAAGGATGAGGTGGCCCCGGACGGCTCGCCATTTCGCCCGCTTTATGACGATAAGATCAAATTTAACGGCCAGCCGATCGCGCTTGTTGTTGCTGAGAGGTCGGAGATCGCACGCTTTGCGGCGTCACTGGTTGTTGTCGAGTATGGCGCGGCGGCGTATGTCACCGACGTCTTTCGCCGACGCGAAGCGGCCGTCCCGGTCAAGGCGCCGGCAAATCCGTCCGAGGCCCTGTTCGCACCGCCCAAGCCGCGCGGCGATGCCGATCGGGCGCTTGCTGCGGCCGCCGTCCGGCATGAGGGCGAGTATTATGTGCCGATCGAGCATCACAACCCGATGGAGCTCTATGCGGCGACCGCGATTGTCGACCCGGACGGCAAGCTCACGGTCTACGACAAGACGCAGGGTGTGCAGAATATCCAACACTATCTGTGTGGCGTATTCGGGCTGAAGTCCGACGATGTGAAGGTGATGAACCCCTACATGGGCGGTGGGTTTGGCTCCGGCCTGCGGCCGCAATTCGAGGTGGTGCTGGCGGTGCTGGCGGCACGCGCGCTGCAACGCTCGGTGCGTGTGGTGCTGACGCGGCAGCAAATGTACGCGCTCGGCTACCGGCCGGCGATGATCCAGCGCATCGCGCTCGGTGCTAATCGCGACGGGACGCTCGACGCAATTTCCCATGACGCCATCACCGTGACCTCGCAATACGAGGACTTCTATCGGCAGGAGACGGCCTGGTCTGGCCTGCTCTACACATCCGCCAATGCGAAGTACGCGCATCGGCTTGCGCATCTCGATCTCGCGACCTCGTGCGACATGCGCGCGCCCAGCGCCGCGACGGCCGTCTATGCGCTCGAAGCTGCGATGGATGAGCTTGCGGTCGCCCTCAAGCTCGATCCTCTGGAGCTGCGCCTGCGCTGCTATTCGGATCGTGATCAGCATGAGGATCGCCCCTACAGCAGCAAGGCGCTGCGCGAGTGCTACCGGCAAGGCGCCGAGGCGTTCGGCTGGAGCAGGCGCAACCCTGAGCCACGCTCCATGCGTGAGGGCACGGACTTGGTTGGCTGGGGCATGGCGACCGGCGTTTGGGACGCGTTTCAGGCGCCGATCACGGTGCGCATCGTGCTCACCGCCAACGGTCACGCGGAGGTCGCCTGCGCGACCTCCGACATCGGCACGGGCACCTACACAATCATGGCGCAGGTCGCCGCCGATATGCTGGGCCTGCCGCTCGACAACATCAGCATCAAGCTTGGCGACTCCTCGCTGCCGCAGTCGCCGGTCGAAGGCGGTTCATGGATTGCGGCTTCGGTGTCGAACGGTATCGCGACGACTGCCGCGCGGATCCGCAACGAGCTGCTGCGTTTGGCAAAGCAGATGCCAGGCTCTCCGCTCGCGGATGTTGGGTCGGATGATGTGGCCCTCGCCGACGGCAAGCTCGTGAGCAAGCGCGATTCCTCGCGCGCGGTATCGATCGCCGACGCCATGCGACAAGGCGCGGTGGAGCGCATCGAACAGGAGGAAACCACCAATCCGGCCCAGGACGAGAAGCGGGCCCATAACACGCACTCGGCAATCTTTGCCGAGGTTAAGATCGATGAGCAGCTCGGTGTCATCCGCGTCACTCGCGTGGTCAGCGCGATCGCCGCGGGGCGCATCCTCAACACCAAGACGGCGACCAGCCAGATCCTGGGCGGCGTCGTCTGGGGCATCGGCATGGCGCTGCACGAGGAGACCCAGATCGACCACACCTTCGGGCGTATCGTGAACGCCAACATCGCCGAGTATCACGTGCCGGTGCACGCCGACATCCACGATATCAAGGTGATCTTCGTGGACGAGCCGGATGACTCCAACCCGCTTGGCATCAAAGGCCTGGGCGAGATCGGCATCGTCGGCGTGGCCGCGGCGGTCGCCAACGCGGTCTATCACGCGACGGGCAAACGCGTACGCGACCTGCCGATCTCATTGGATAAGCTGCTGGCCTGACCTCACTACGGTGGCGGCTTGTCCAAGCACGGGTACAACCGGCTAGCGCGGTGTGGCCCCTCCGGGTGGCCGGAACCGCATCCTGGTATCTGGCTCCATTGCCCGAACTCGCATAGGCTCTCGTTTAACCGGGGGCCTTCAGGGAGGATTGTGGCAATGCGGTTGTGTTCCTTGTCTGTCAGGATTTGTGCGGTTGCAGTCGCGCTCGCCGGCTGGGCCAGTTCGCCGGCTGCGGCGCAGACCATCAAGATCGGGCTCATCAACAGTTATTCAGGATTTCTGGCACAGGCAGGGGATCAGATGCAGAAGGGCATCGATCTCTACGTCAAGGAACATGAAAAAGAGCTGCCGCCCGGCGTGAAGATTGAGTTGATCCGGCGTGACGACGGCGCTGTGCCGGACACCGGCAAGCGTGTGGCGCAGGAACTGATCGCGCGCGAAGGGGTGCAGCTGTTGTTGGGTATCGTCGGTTCGCCGATCGCGGCCGCGGTGGCACCACTGACCGCACAAGCCAAGGTCCCGCTGATCATCACCAACGCCGGCGGCGTGTCCATTCCGCGCATGTCGCCCTATGTGGTGCGGGTCGCGTTCACGCAGTGGCAGCAGGCCTATCCGCTGGGCCAATGGGCAGCCAAGCAGGGATGGAAAACGGCCTACACGGCGGTGAGCGATTTCATCCCCGGGCATGATGCCGAGGGCGCTTTCACCAAGGGCTGGATCGATGCCGGCTTGCAGATGGTCGGCGCAGTGCGCTTTCCGACCAGCAATCCGGATTTCACACCCATCGTCCAGCGCATCAAGGACACGCGGCCCGACGTAGCGTTCATCTGGGTGCCGGCCCAGGAGCAGGCAACGGCCGTACTCAAGACAGTTCGGGACTTTGGTGTGCGGCAGGCCGGCGTCAACGTGCTCTCGACCCAGGACTTGGTGCCTGATGAGCAACTGCCGCTGATCGGCGACGTCGCGGTCGGCATCGTGACCTCCGGCATCTATTCCGCCGCCGGCGATCGGCCGGCCAACAAGCGCTTTCTGGCCGCCTGGGACCGCGAATATGGCGGCAAAGCGACTCCGAATTTCCTCTCTGCCGACGGCTGGGACGGAATGGCGGCGATCTTTGATCTGATCAAGGCGACCAACGGCAAGTTCACCGGCGAGGAGGCGATCAAGTTCCTGACCGACTGGAAGACGGCAGACAGCCCGCGCGGTCCGATCTCGATCGATCCGGCGACACGCGACATCATCCTGAACGTCTATCTGCGCCGTACCGAGATGAAGGACGGCAAGCTCGCCAACATCGAATTCGAGACCATTCCGAACGTGAAGGACCCGTGGAAGGAGTTCAATCCGCCGAAGTAGATAAACTCTCCGGAACGCACCGCAATCCAACGCTCGGCTTGGGCTCGGTGACGAAGCAGCGCTGATACAATCTACGCTTGCAATGGAGGTTGACCAAGCATATGTTGCAACGTAGAACACCGGTGACGCAATGCGCGAAATGACCGTCCGCGAGGCAAATCAGAACTTTTCCCAAGTGATCGCCGCTGCTGAGCGCGGCGAAACAATCGTCATCACCAAGAATGGCAGCCCCGTCGCCAAGATTACACCGCAGACGGCGGATCGCTCGATTGATCCGGAATGGCGTTCCGCCTTTGCGGCGCTCAAGAAGAGCCTACGGTCAAAGCGTCCAACGGGCTATCGGGTTGGAACGATCACCGAAAATGACAAATACGGTGATGACGCTGCATGACGCGTGTCGCCCTCGACAGCAACATTCTGATCTACGCCGAGCTCGAACCAGAATCGGGGAAAGGTAAACGTTCCACCGATCTGATACTTCGAGTTGCACGCGATGGCGTGATTTCGGCGCAGGTGCTCGGAGAGTATCTGCGTTTTATTCAGCGCCGCGTGCCGACAGCCTTCGAGGAGGCGATCCGGCAGGTGTCCATCTATCGTGAGGTTTTCCTCACGCCGCCGACGACGGACGCCACCATCGACAAGGCTTGTGAGATTGCGCACGCGCATCGCATGCAGCTATGGGATTGTGTGATCTGCACGGCGTCCGTCCACGCCGGAGCAAAGGTCCTGCTGACGGAAGACATGCAGGACGGACGCGTAATCGACGGCCTGCGGCTGATGAACCCTTTTGCCGCAGCAAACGCCCAAACAATCGACACGCTACTTGTCGACTGAATACCGGAATCGACCTTTTTGCCAAGGACCCGGTCAGCGGCGGGTTTGACGCTAGGTCTTCATGCACGCCTATTTGGGGCCGGACGCGTGAAATCCAGCTTCAGCAAATGTAACCAGCTGTTCGAGTACGAAATCGGCTGGTGTTTCGTCGTATGAGCACGCGAGCAGGTAACCAACCCGGCCGTTGCGGGCTCGCGTGTATGTCATCGTTCCATAGAAGCAATGCAGCCGCCAGTAAAACTCGGTATCGGATAAATGCGGACAAATCGCCCGCAGCATTGAAACAAAGCGCATCGCGACAGCGTGATACGATTCGAATACGACGCGGCGGACCTCCGGATTTGGATCGACGGAGCATTGCGCGGATAGCTTCTCAAACAGAACACCATTCGGATGCCAGCCGCTGCGGATCGCGGGGCCGGCGAACGCTGTGATCAATTTTCTGATTGTCAGCTGACCTTGTTCGAACTCGTGCTGGCAGACATCCAGCAGCCGAACACGCTCGGCGTTCATCGGGGCCGTGCGCATATCGAACAGCGCCCGCAACAGCCCTTCCTTGCCACGGAAGTAGTAGTGCACGGATGCCGTGTTCGCACCGGCCTCCGCCATGATCGTGCGCAACGACACGCCGCTGTAGCCATGCTCGGCAAACAGCCGTTCGGCTGCGCGCAGGATCCGATCCCGCGTCTGGCCATCTGCCATATGGCCGGTCAGGGGCGGCGCGTTCTCCGTCCGTTCGCTCATCATAAATCACTTGATTGAATCAATCGATTGACTGACCTTATCCAGTTATTGTAAGCGCGTCTACAGAAGGATGCCGGGACAGACCTGAGCTAGGAGGGAACGTGCAAACCAACATCAGAACCTGGATTTTTGCGGCCGTGGGCTTGGCGCTGACGTTTGGCACTGCCTCGGGACAGGACACCGTCAAAATCGGGCTGCTGGCTCCAACCAAATCGCTGGTCGGTAAACAGATCGTCCAGGGTGGCCAGCTCGCAGCTGATCTCATTAATGCCGACGGCGGCATTCTCGGTAGCCGTAAAGTGGAGCTGGTGGTCTATGACACGGCGTTTCAGCCGAACGAGGGCGTTGCCGCGGCTCAACGCCTGATCGACCAGGACGGCGTGAAGGTCATCGCCGGTGAGATCAGCAGCACCGTCGCGCTCGCCGTCCTTCAAGTCGCCCGTGCCAGCGGCACGTTGTTCATTGCGGCAGTCCCGAAACATCCGGACCTGACGAACAGCGGCTACGACCGCGTGTTCCGCATGAACTCTACGACGGCGATGGATTCGGAGTTTGAAACGGTTCTGCGCGACCAGATCAAGCCGACGAAAGTCGCTGTGCTCGTGGAGAACAGCGATTTTGGCCGGCTGACCATCGACAATCTGAAGAAGTTGTTTGGCCCGAAAGTCGTGCTCGCTGAGACTTATGAGATGAACCAGTCGGACTTCTCGACCCTTGTCACCAAGGCGAAGGCAAGCGGCGCCGATCTCGTCTGCGTTGCAGGATCCAACATGGAGCAATACGGCGCGATTTTGCGGATGGAGGCCGAGTTCCAGATGCAAGCAACTCGGTGTGTCATGCCCGGGGTGCTGAACTCGCGCGGGGTCACGATCGCCGGCAAGGGGGCCGAGGGCACCGTCAGCGCCGACATCTACGTTCCGACGCTGAACAACCCGCTCAACCAACGCTTCGTGGCCGCGTATCAAGCAAAGTTCAAAGAGACGCCGGAAAAAGTGGAAGAGGTCAGTTTCGAGAGCGTCTGGCTCGCCGCCAAGGCGATGGACAAGGCAGGCACGGCGACGGACACGAGCAAGATTGCGGAGGTGTTGCGCGCCAACACGTGGGTTTCGCCGCGCGGCGAGGTGAAATTCGACAACACCGGCCAAGCATCGTCCGGACCGTTGATCCGGCTGACTGTCGAGAACGGCCGACTCGTTCCCGCAAAGTAATCCCGGGCCGCACAAGCGTCTGGATTCCGCCCGCATGGATTTGATTGCGCAACAATTGGTCAACGGCCTGTCCGCGGGAGTTGCCTACGCACTTGTTGCACTGGGGCTGACGCTGATTTTCGGCGTGCTGCACGTGATCAACTTTGCCCACGGCGAACTCTACATGCTTGGCGGCTTGGTGACGGTTATCGCCTGCAATCTGCTCGGCGTTCCGTATCTGGTGACGTTGGTGTTGGCACCGGTGATCATGCTTGTCGTGGGAGTTGGCCTCGATAAGCTTGCAATCGGGCCCCTGCTCGACCGGCGCGATGGCCTCTCCGACGTTGTCCTCAGCACGTTTGCCGTCAGTCTGTTGCTGCTCGACCTGGTGTTGGCGGTCGTCGGCCCGGCGCCGGAGCGGGTGGAGGGCCTGTCTGGAGTCTTGATCCTCGGGCCCGTCATCATCAGTCACCAGCGGCTTTTCGTCATTGTTCTCGGTTTCATTTTGATCGCCGGGCTGGACGCGATGCTGCGTTATTCCCGCTTCGGCATCGAGATGCGCGCTGCCGCCCAGGATAGGTTCGCTGCGGAAGCGGTTGGAATCGACGTCAATGCAATTGGCACGCGCACGATCATGCTTGGTGCCGCGATCGCCGGAATTGCGGGCGCTCTCCTCGTCCCGGTGACGCAGTTCACGCCGCTGATGGGGCAGAACGTCGTCATCAAGGCATTCGTGGTTGTCGTCATTGGCGGCATGGGCAGTGTGCCCGGAGCTGTTCTATGCGGCGTTGGTCTTGGGTTGATCGAAGCGCTCGTCAACATTCGTTTCAGTGAGGGAATGACGACGGCGATTATTTATTCGCTCCTCCTGGTCGGATTGCTGATGCGCCCCCAGGGCCTGTTTGGACGCGCCGCCAGATGATCGATCGCTGGTCGGGCTGGGCATTCGCAGGATCCGTGATTGCCGCAGCTGTCGCGGCAACGCTGGTATCCTCGCCCTACTACGCCGGGCTGCTCGCTTATGCCGCCGTCCTGGTGGTGTTTGCCATCAGCGTCAATTTCGTGTTCGGATTCTTGGGCTACGTCACTTTCGGGCAAGCAGCCTTCCTCGGCCTCGGTGCGTACACGGCGGGCCTGCTGGCGACAAAGCTCGGCTGGAACTATTGGATGACGTTGCCGCTTGCGTTGCTGCCAGCGGCGGCCTTGGGCGCGCTCGTCGGCTTTGCGTCGCTGCGCCTCGGCGGCGCTTACTTTGCGATCGCGTCGCTCACTGTCGCCGAGATTCTCCGCCTCGTGGCCGCGAATTGGATCGACCTCACGCGCGGCCCGCTGGGCGTGGTGGTTACCGCGCCGCCATTCCCGGGTGCGACATGGCTCGGCATACGTCCGGCGGCGGCCTACCTCGCCGTGGCGCTGATACTGGCCTGCGCCTGCCTGTTCCTCGTTCTGAGGCTAAAGCAGACACCTTACGGCCGCGCCTGGCTCGCGATCCGACAGTCGCTGCCGTTGGCGGAGGCGATCGGCGTGCCGACCCTGCGCTATCGGGTGGCGACCGTGGCGTTTTCCGGCGTGCTCGCCGCATTGGCTGGATTCCTGCTGGTCCCCAAGATCTTTGTGCTCACGCCGGATTTGTTCAGCCCAACCTATTCGGCGATTGGACTGCTGGCCGTCATTCTCGGGGGCAGGGGCACCGTGTTCGGGCCGGTGATTGGCGGGCTGGCCTTTGCGGTCATCCCCGAGCTGTTGCGGGTCGTCGACGACATTCGCATGGTGGTCTTTGCCGGGCTCCTGCTGATCATCGTTCGTGTGTGGCCCGGTGGGATTGTCTCAGTTGTTGCGCGCCTGCTCCGATCCGAGACCGCGATCGCAAAGCAGGTCCCCGCGAGCGCGCCCACGACGGAGCCGGTACTAGCACCGCTTGCCGACGTGCACGATGAACGCGGCACATTGCTGGCTGCTCAGGATCTCTCCCGGGCATTCCGTGGCGTCCAGGCGGTCAATGGGGCGAGCTTCGAAGTGCGTGCCGGCGAAATCCTCGGGTTGATCGGACCGAATGGAGCCGGCAAGACAACCTGCCTCAATTTGCTGTGCGGGACCCTAGTGCCGGACAAAGGGACGGTCCGCTTTCGTGGCGCCGACCTCGCGAAATATGCCGTGCATGAGCGCGCGCGAGCCGGGATGGTGCGCACATTCCAACACACGACCTTGTTCGCCGAGATGTCGGTGCGTGAGAATGTGCTCGTCGCCACCCATTTGCTGGAGACGGAACGCGTTGTCGCGGCGGTACTGCGGACGCCAGCGTTTCGCGGACGCGAGACGCGGCGCGAACAAGCAGCGGACGCGGCGCTTGCGGCTGTGGACATGCTGCATCGCGCATATGTCCGGGCCGGATCCTTATCATACGGCGAGCAGCGCCTGCTCGCGATTGCGATCGCATTGGTGACGCAGCCGCAGCTGTTGTTGCTCGACGAGCCGGCCGCCGGCCTCAATGCGGTCGAGGCAGCACGGCTGGCGAATTTGCTGGCCAAGCTGCGCGCCGCGCGTATCGGCATCGTCATCATCGACCACAATCTCAAGATGATCATGTCGCTCTGTGATCGCGTGGTCGTCCTGCAGCATGGCGAGAAAATTGCTGAAGGCACGCCGGCCGACGTGCAGTCCGACCCGCGTGTGGTGAAGGCCTACATCGGCCGAGCGGCCACTGGAGCGGTCCATGCTGTCGGTTGAGGGCCTCTGCGTCTCCTATGGCCTGCTGCGCGCCGTGCAGCGCCTCGACCTCACGATCGCGGCCGGAGAGGTCGTATCACTCATCGGCGCCAACGGCGCCGGTAAGAGCTCGACCCTCAAAGCGCTGATGGGACTTGCACCAAACCGCGAGGGTAAGGTCAGCATCGCCGGCCGGACAATCTCGCATATCGCCGCCGCGCAACGCGTGCGCTCCGGCCTCGCGCTGTCCCCGGAGGGCCGCCACGTATTCCCGGATATGAGCGTAGCCGAAAATCTGTTGGCTGGCGCCGCCGGGGCGAGCCGTGCCGACGCGGATTGTCGAACAGCCAACGTGTTTGCCATGTTTCCGAAGCTCATGTCGCGGCAGTCTCAATTGGCCGGGACGATGTCGGGCGGGGAGCAACAGATGCTGGCGATCGCGCGGGCGCTGATGTCGTCGCCGCGCGTTCTTCTCCTTGACGAACCGACGCTCGGTCTCGCACCGATCATCGTCGATGAACTCGCAGAGCTGATCGAAACGCTGCGCGCGGGCGGCCTGGCAATTCTGCTGGCGGAGCAAAACGTGGAGTTCGCACTGGCGGTCTCCAACCGCGCGTATGTGCTTGATGCCGGTGTGCTGGTCAAAAGCGGGAACAGCCGCGCGCTGGCTTCGGATCCTGCCATCCTGGCAGCTTATCTCGGACTCTGAACAAACAGGACTATGGAACAACGATGAGTGAGGGAAAGGTTCGGCGTGTCGTCACCGGTCATGACGCATCCGGCAAGGCGATCGTGTCCATGGATGGCCTCGCGCCGAACGTGCTGCGCCACCCGACGCGCCCCGGCTATTTCATGACGCAGATCTGGCGCACGGCGAGCTCGCCCGTTCCGGTCGACGATGGTCAAGATCCCACCCTTGAGACCGTGCCGCTGGCGCCGCCCCCAAACGGTACAGTCATCCGCATCATTGAATTTCCGCCCGAACCGTTATCCCTCAGCAAGCTCGACGAGACCAGCGCCAAGGCAGCGTTTGCAGCGATCGGTGGTCATGACGCGTCGACATATCGCGCTGACGCGCGGCATCCGATGATGCACCGAACCGAATCGGTCGACTACGGAGTCATCCTGTCCGGTGAGATCTACCTCATCCTGGATGAGCAGGAAGTTCTTGTGCGTGCGGGCGATGTCGTCGTTCAGCGCGGCACCAATCACGCCTGGAGCAACCGTTCGAGCGCACCGTGCCGGGTCGCCTTCATCCTGGTGGATGGCGAGTTTACCCCTGAGCTCCGCGATCTATTTGAAAAGGCGGCCGTCGTCGCGCAGCGTTAAAAAACGGAACAACCCACATGCAGACCAGTCAGGACCGCATTCTTACGACACATGTCGGCAGCCTGCCGCGCCATCCAGCGCTGGCCGATCTGCTCATCCGCGAAGAGCGCGGTGAAGCCGTCGACCGTGCCGTGCTGGACCGTGAAATTGATGGCGCGGTGGCGCAGATCATTGCCAAGCAGATCGAGGCGCGCGTTGATGTCATCAACGACGGGGAGCAACCGCGCGTCGGCTTTCAGACATACATCGCCATGCGAATGGACGGTTTCGGCGGCGTGTCGAAACGGCCGCGCCCACTGGATTATGCGGAGTTTCCGGAGTTTGCCGCTCAGGCGGCGCGCCGCTTCCCGCACCGCTCCAAGGTGTCGGATGCGCCGATGGCGATCGGTGAAGTCCGGTACAAGAACTTGAGCCAAGCGAACCGAGAGTGTCAGTTATTTGTAGCGACCTGCGACAAATTCGCGGGCAAGTACTCAGACCGGTTCATGACGGCCCCGTCACCAGGGGTCATCGCGACCACGATGCTCAATGGATACTACGACAGCCACGAGCGCTACCTGTTTGCCCTGGCCCGGGAGCTGCGGAAAGAATACGAGTTGATCGCGGGCTCGGGCCTGGTTTTACAGATCGACGCGCCGGATCTCGCGATGGAGCGCACGATGCTCTATCAGGACAAGACGATTCCGGAATTTCTCGCGATCGCGGAACTGCACGTCGCGGCCCTCAATGAGGCACTTGCCGGCATCCCGGCCGATCAGGTGCGCCTGCATTGCTGCTGGGGCAATTGGGACGGTCCGCACATGCATGATATTCCTCTCGCGGATATCCTGCCGGTTCTGTATCAGGCTCATGTCGGCGCGCTCAGTCTCGAGTTTGCCAACGGCCGCCATCAGCACGAATACCGGGCGGTCGCGCAGCACCCGCTTCCGGACCACATGCTGTTATTGCCCGGCGTTATCGATTCGACGAGCAACTACGTGGAGCATCCGGAGGTCATCGCCGATCGCATTGGTGCGGCCGTCGCCGCAGTGGGGGATCGCTCGCGCGTCATCGCCAGCACGGATTGCGGCTTTGGCACATTTTCCGGATACGAATTCGTTGCTCCGGATGTCGTGTGGGCAAAGCTGAGGTCCCTTGCGCAAGGGGCAGAGCTCGCAACCCGACGCCTGTGGGGATGATAACAAACTCAGGCGGCCGGCAATAACGGCAGCTCCGGCGCCGGGGCGGCGTCGAGCTCCGCGATCTGCTGATCCAGGCTGGCGATCAGCACCTTGGCGAAGGCGCCGAGGTGCAGATACATCACGGACATCGTCAGCACGGCTTCAAAGTTGCGCGGCTGGTGGCGCAGGCAATCCATGATCGTCGCCCAGAAATGCGACCGCAGATCCGGACGCTTGACGTTCATCGTCCAGAGGATGCGCGCCAGAGCACGCAATTCTTTGCCGACGATTTTCCAATCAATCGCGCTTGCGTGTCGCGGCCGGTCCAGTGCGCGGCCAAGCCGGCGGACGCGGGCAAAATACGCCGTCGGTTCATAAACGCTCGCCAGGATGGCGCGAAAGTCTATCAGCACGTCGCGCCGCGGCCGCAGCGTGACGAAATTCAAACCGGACGTGCATTGGTCGCCGCCGCCGGCGACGGCCTTGAACGGAAGCAGGCGGCCCTCGCGCGTCAGTCGGCGCGTAAGCTGGGTGTTGGGCAGCGCCGTCAGCAGGCCTACCATGGCGACTGGAATGCCGGTCGCCTCGATACAATCGATCATGGCGTCGGCGACCGCACTCTGCTCGGTGTCGAAGCCGACGATAAAACCGGCGATGACATACAGGCCGGCCGCATAGATGCGGTGCACGCTATCGGCGAGGCTGCGCCGTGTGTTCTGCTTCTTCTGGGTGGCGATCAGGGTTTCCGGATCGGGGCTTTCGATGCCGACGAAAATCCCGATGAAGTTCGCCTCCCGGAGCATCATCAGGAGCTCCCGATCATCGGCAAGGTTCATCGAGGCTTCGGTGGTGAACTCGAACGGATAGCGATGCGCTTTTTGCCAAGCCGCAAGCTCAGGCAGGAAGCGTTTGAGGGCCTTCTTGTTGCCGATCAGGTTGTCGTCGACAAAATCGACGTGACCGCGATATCCGGCCGCGTGCAGCGCATCGAGCTCGGCTAGCATCTGCGCGTTGGATTTGGCGCGCGGCACCCGGCCGTACAATTCGATGATATCGCAGAACTCGCAATTGAACGGGCAGCCGCGCGAGAACTGAATCCCGACATAGAGATAATGGTCGAACTTCAGCAAATCGAATCGGGGAATCGGTGTCGTCGTGACGTCGACCGTAAACTTCGGTGCCTCGAAGACACCGCGATCGGCTCCGCCCGACCACGCCTTGACAAAGTCTTGGATCACGGCTTCGGCTTCACCGAGCACCAGAAAGTCGGCACTCCGGTAAGCTTCAGGACTCGATGTCGCATCGGGGCCGCCAACGACGACCGGTTTGGCATGCGTGTGCGCCAACTCGATCAATGCCAGCGTGTCGTCCTGCTGCGGCAGCATGCCACCGGTCATGACCAGGTCGGCCCAGCCAAGCTCGTCCGGCGTCAATTCTTCGCTGTTGCGATTGATCAGCCGGACATTCCAGCCGGATGGTAGGAGGGCGGCGAGTGTGATCAGTCCAAGCGGCGGCGCTGGACAGCGTGCGCCCCACATCTCGCAGACCGGCGCCAAACTCCAGAATGAGTTCGGATTGAACCGCGGGAACACCAGTAGGACGTTCGGGGCGACCAAATTTTTGGGCATTTTTGACCTTGAGAGCGCGGAGCGCGGGTCGCGCATGCTACCAAGTCGGCGGACAATCGGTAACTAATCTTCTTCCGCCCTATGCCCTCGGGAGGGCCTCCCGCCGGCCTACGCCTCGGTCAAGGCGATCAATTCGCTTTGCCCTTCTTGTGCATCAAACACCGCCACGTGCAGGATCGGATAGGCGCGCTTGATGGCGAGGGCTGCGTCCTTTGCGGCCTCCTGGGTCGCATAGGATCCCTTTGTCTGCCGATCGACCTGCAGGCGGTAGCGGCCTTGCTCTGACGGGGTCCGGCGCGCAGGGATGTCATCGGTCCCCGGGTCCGCGTCCAAGCTGTCGTTGCTGTTGCGCTTGCCCTTTCGCCAAGTGGAATTGCTTTGTCGTGCCATTGTGAGTTTCTCCTGCTTCATCGGTCACCCGCCGGCTTGAGCTCGGTCAAACTGAGCCGGCTTGCGTCGTCGGCGTCTGCGGAATTGCTGACGGCTATCGCCTTTGCCGTCACCCTTAAGAAATGCCACAGCAGCGATTCCGTTCTGTTGCGGGTGACCGGCGGCGGGACGTCGGTCGCGACCTTTGCGTTTTGCCCGCGAGGGCTGGGAGGGACGACCCCGATGCCCTGCGTGCTCCGGCGTATGCCGCGCCGGAGGGTGTGAAGATCGCTGGCCGCTTGCCGGGATGGATTTGCGGATCAGTTTTTCGATATCACGCAACAACGCCACCTCGTCGGCATCGCATAGGGATACGGCCGTACCATCTGCTCCGGCCCGGCCAGTCCGGCCAATTCGGTGCACATAGGTATCGGGCACGTGCGGGAGGTCGAAGTTCACCACATGTGTGATGCCGTCGACATCGATGCCACGCGCGGCGATGTCCGTCGCCACCAGGGTGCGCACCCGGCCATCGCGAAAGTCTGCTAATGCGCGGTCGCGATTGTTCTGCGACTTGTTGCCATGGATCGCGGCGGACGCGACCCCGGCTGCCGTGAGACGGCGCACCACCACATCAGCGCGGTGTTTGGTGCGCGTGAAAACGAGCGCGCGATCGGCCGCTTCGTCGCGCAGCAGGTCGATCAGTGCCGTGTGTTTGGTGGCTGCATCGACGTGGATGACACGTTGCGCGATTCGCTCCACCGTGGAGGCGACCGGCGTGACCGCGACTTGCACCGGGTCGCGCAGCATCCGGCTTGCCAGCTCCGCGATGGCGTTCGGCATGGTCGCGGAGAACAACATCGTTTGCCGCTGTGCCGGCAGCTTGCTGACGATCTTCCGAATGTCGTGAATGAAGCCCATATCGAGCATTCGGTCGGCTTCATCGAGCACCAGAAACTCGACGTCCTGAAGCTTCAGGGCGTTTCCGTGCACCAGGTCGAGCAGGCGTCCAGGCGTCGCCACCAGCACGTCGACACCGCCGAGAAGCGCGCGCACCTGGCGCTCCATGGGTACGCCGCCGATCACCAGTGCGCCGGTGACCTTGAGATAACGCCCGTAAGTCTGAAAGCTGTCGAGGATCTGGCCGGACAGCTCGCGCGTCGGGCTCAACACCAGAGCGCGGCAGCTTTTGCGTGGAGCGGGGCGCGGATCGGATGCGAGGTGGTGCAGAATCGGCAGGGCAAAGGCTGCGGTTTTGCCGGTCCCGGTCTGGGCAATGCCGATCACATCGCGCCGTGACAACGCGACGGGAATGGTCTGCAACTGGATTGGCGTTGGCGCAGCGTAGTTCTCTGCAGCTAATGCACGTGTAATTGTCTCGGCCAGGCCGAGATCATGAAAGGAGGTCAATTAGGAATCTTTCTTAAAAGCGCAAAGGCGAGGACCTAGCGGGCTCGGCCTGCGAGTGGGTGAAAAACATCCCCGCGTGATTTGGGCTGTCGGATATCGATGGGCAAGCAAAACGGTTCAAGGGAACACGTACACGCGGCTCGCCAAGACGCAGGGGTCTTCGCACCTATATGGCGCAAAGCTGTGTTCGTTTCAAGGCCGTTTTCCGGGGGCGTTCGGCGGGTGTGATGAGGGCTCCGGTGTGGCAGGTCCTGGCCAGCATCGATGCAACGGCCCTGGCGTCAACCGCGCCGACGAGGCGCAGCTCCGCGGTGGCAACTGCCTCGCATAGGCCAGCCGCACGTGCACGGGGAGGGGTACGCTGACGCGCTCGCAGGACTGACCGTCAGCCTGCGCCGCGTGATGAGGCACCGTCAACTACCCGTCAAGCGGTGTTGCATTCGCAATAATTCGGAGATCCAATTCGCAGTTATTGTTTGTTACGAAATGTTGCTGATGCATGGCCAAAGCTTAACTTGTGCGCGGAGGAATGGCGCGTTTGACTTAGCTAGGCGACGAAAATTGATGGAGCTCTTCTATGTGGAAAACGCTTGTTGCCGGCGCAACAGTGCTGACGATCGCCGGCTCGACACTTGCTTCCGCTCAACAACAAACTCCGGCCGAGCGGCCGCACCACGTACAGCTGACCGCCGATGATATCGCGGCGTTCACCGACGCACGCCTTGCGGCGCTCAAGACCGCGCTGAAGCTGACGCCCGCGCAGGAGAAGAACTGGCCTGCGGTCGAACAGGCGCTGCGCGATAATGGCAAGGCGCGGATCGCACGGCGCGACGCCCGTCGGGCGGCCGGGCCCGAGACCGATCCGATCGCGCGCTTAAGCAGCCACGCCGACGGATTGACGGCACGCGCCGATGCGTTGCGGCGTCTGGCCGAGGCGGAAAAGCCGCTCTACCAGAGCCTCGACGACGCGCAGAAGCGCCGTTTTGTGGTGGCGATGCGCTTTGCGGAAGGTCGGCATCATATGGCTGAGCAGCGGATGCACCGGGAAGGCGCGCCCGACCGCGGCTGACAGTCGTGGACCACCTCGCCCCGCGCGCGGGGCGAGGTGGTATGCTTGCTGGCCCATGGCCAACGCGTAACCGACGGCATAGTCCGGCACGAGATCATAATGGGTCTCGACCGATCGTCCCGTGAATGCGGCGCGGGCGGCAATCCAGTTGTGAACCTCGAGCGCGCCAATGCCGGCTTTCGCCACGAGCTCGTCTTGGCAAATCGAGGCGGCTGCCTCTGGTTGATGCTGGATCAAACCAGGCTCGCAGTCTTCGCGTCGTCAGGCGGCGTGATCGCGTGCTCAATCGATGTCACACGGCTGACCGTCGTTGGAGTATGATGCGGACGGGCCCGTCCATGGTGCGAGAGACCAATGCGTCGCCGACGTCCACTCGCCTGCGCGATCCTGGTGCTGGGTGTGTTGATGGTCGCGGGCGCCCGCGCCCAGCAGATCGACCTTGCCGCCATCTGGACCCGGTTTTTCAAGTTTTTTGACGCCGGAAATTACTCAGCCGCGCTCGTCGAAGCACAGAGCTATGAGGCAGGGACCAAGGCGCGGTTCGGAACCGAGCATCCGAACTACGCCGACGCGCTCAATCTGATTGCCAATGTTTACGAGGTAACGGGCCGATATCCGGAGGCCGAGGAGCTATTCCAACAGGAACTCGCAATCCTGGAAAAGACTAAGGGACCCGGCTCCGTACCAGCGGCCGGCGCGCTCAACAACTTGGCCGTCGTATATGACATGCAGGGAAAGCTCGACCTGGCCGTGGCGGCTTATCAACGCGTGCTGACCATGCGCGAAAAGGCGCTCGGTGTGAACCACCCCGATGTCTCCGATGCGCTCAACAACTTGGCGCTGGTCTACAAGGAGCAGGGCAGGAACAGCGAAGCTGCGAGCCTCTTGCAACGCGCGTTGTCGATCCGCGAAAAGGCGAGGGGCGGGAACCCGGTCGATCTCGCGCGCATCCTGCACAGCCTTGGCGTAATCTACATGGCGCAAGGCAAGGACAGCGACGCGGAGGGGGTTCTCAAGCGTGGGATCGCGCTTACCGAAAAAGCGCTTGGCCCCAACCATCCAATGGTCGCGAGTTTCCTAGGCAATCTCGCCCTTACGGCTGTGGATCAGGACAAACTCGACGAGGCTGAGCGCGATGACCGGCGTGCGCTCGCGATCAAGGAGCAGACGTTCGGCCCCAATCACCCTGAAGTCGCCCGTACGCTCAACGATCTGGGGTTGATCGAGCGGCGAGAGCGCAAATATGCTGACGCCGACACCTTATTGGGGCGCGCGCTCGCGATCAAGGAACAGGCGCTGGGCCCGAATCACCCTGACCTCGCGAGCACCATCAACAACTTGGCAGCCAACGACCAGGCGCAGGGTCATTATGATGAGGCCGAAGGCCTCTATCGGCGCGCGCTGTCGTTGTGGCAATCAGGCCTTGGCGCAAATCATCCCAACGTCGCGCTTGCCCTCGACAATCTGGCAAACCTGCAAGCCGAGGCCGGCAACACCGCGCAAGCACTGGCATTTTCACGGCAAGCAAGTGCCGACGCCGTAGCGAATGCGATGCAAACATCCGGCCCGGATGCAGATGCGTTTCTGGCCCAGCGGATCACATATTTCCGACGCTACTTGGCGAACCTCGCACTTGCCGCCCAGAAAGGAGTTGAACCACCACCCCGGCTCGGCCGTGAGGCGTTTGAGGCGGCGCAGTGGGCGAGCCAAACCTCTGCCGCGTCAGCCTTGCAGCAGATGGCGGCGCGCTTTGCCGCCGGCAGCGATCGGCTCGCCGCGCTGGTGCGCGAAAGCCAGGACCTTGCCGTGCGCTGGCGCGATCAAGACAAGATGCTCGCGCTAGCCCTGGCCAAGCCGGGAAGCCGGCAGGACCAGGCGGCCATCTCGGCGTTGCGAGCGAAGATCGCCGACACGGAGACACGCGCCGCCGCGGCTAAGAGCGAGCTTGAGCGAAGCTTCCCGGACTACGCAGCGCTTGCCAGCCCCAAGCCGCTCGCCCTCGCCGAGGCGCAGCAGCTGCTCAAACCGAATGAGGCGCTGATTGCTTTTGCGATTGGGATGACGGAAAGCTACGTGTTCGCTGCAACACGCGACGATTTCGCCTGGCACACGATCCCGCTCGACGCCCAAGCGCTGGCGCAGCGAGTCACCGCGTTTCGTCGCGGCCTCAAAGTTGAAGGGTTCAGTCGCGAGCCGTTTGATCTTGGAACCGCTTACGATCTTTATGAGACGCTGCTCGGTCCGGTCGAAGCGCTGATTGCGGACAAACCGCATTTGCTGATCGCGGCTTCGGGCGCGCTCACGGCGCTGCCGTTCCACTTGCTGGTGACAAAGAAGCCCGCGGCCGCGATACCGCCATTGTCCGACCCGGGCGCTCTTGCGAGCTATCGCGACGCCGCTTGGCTGATCAAGCAGCACGCCATTTCGGTGTTGCCGTCCGTGGCAAGTCTGCGCGCGTTGCGGCATTTCGCGCGCTCCGATGAGCCGCGTAAGCCGATGATCGGGTTCGGCGATCCTATCTTTGATCCGAAAGCGGGAAGCGGCAGCGGGCAGCGCATGGCGAGCCGGGCGCTCAACGACCGTGGACTGAGCGATTTCTGGCAAGGTGTGGCTCTGGACCGGGGTAAGCTTGCCCTGTTGCCCCGCCTGGAGGATACGGCCGATGAGCTGCGCGCGGTTGGGCAGAGCCTCGGGGCGTCAGAGAGCGACATCCACCTGCGGGCTGACGCGAGCGTGACCACGGTCAAACATGCGCCGCTCGCGAACTATCGCATCGTTTATTTCGCCACCCATGGCCTCGTCGCCGGCGACATCGAGGGCGTTGCCGAGCCGGCACTCGCGCTCAGCATCCCGGCCGCGCCGACTGTGGAGGATGATGGCCTCCTGACCGCAAGCGAAGTCGCCCAGCTCAAGCTTGATGCTGACTGGGTCGTGCTTTCCGCATGCAACACAGTGGCCGGTGATAAACCTGGAGCCGAAGCCCTGTCCGGCCTCGCGCGTGCATTCTTCTACGCGGGCGCCCGTGCCCTCCTGGTGACGCACTGGTCCGTCGATTCCAGCGCAGCCACGCGACTGACCACCGCAACCTTCGCCTACCTAAAGGCAGATCCAACGCTTGGCCGGGCAGAAGCACTGCGGCGCGCCATGCTCGACTATATGAATGACCGCAACGCTTATCCGGGGCTCTGGGGGCCATTTGAAGTTGTTGGTGAGGGCGCTGCCCCGTGAAGGGGACGTATTTGAGTCTCACCTGGCTTGCGGTTCGTGGCTGGTTGCCACCGTGGTGGATGCCTCTTTGTTATGCTCGTGCTTTGCGAGCTTGGTCTTCTTCTTTGCGTCCGGGTGCGTCTGCTGCGCCAGCGCTTTGGCGTGATGATCCGCGTATTCCTTGCCGTCGATCGGCGCGCAATGCCCGGGATCCTTATTGAGATAGGGCCGGCCAATTCCGAAATCCTTGCCGTGTGCGTCGACCCATTTCCACAACTGCTCACTTGCGGCCCAGCGCTCCGCACTGGTGTCGCCTTTGACACTCACCACATCGGCGGCAAGTCCGTGGCCGTAGCCGCCGCGCAGACTGCCGCCATGGTATGACCTGTTGCTTGCGGCGTGCAGGCCGCTGGCAAGCGATTGACGATAGTCGTCGCGGAACGCGCTGGTGATGCCCGGTACAAGCCCGGCACGGTCAAGAGCCCGCAGCGTGCGATAGAGTCTCAGCTTGAAATTCCGATCCATGCCGCCGATCACGTACTCTTTCATCGACATGCCCGCTTTTTCGGCCGCTTGCGGATCCTTCCAGGCAAAATTCTCCGCCACGAGCTTGGTTTCAGTCTTGGTGATCGTGTGCGACTTTCCGTTCTTCTCGACCGTCACTTTCTTCTTTTCCGTCTCCTTGACGGTGTCGACCTTCGGCGCCCGTTCGTAAAGGGACCAGAGATATTCGTCGATGCAGGTTTCAACTCCGCCGCATGCATCGTTCAAAGTCTGCGCGGGCTGTGCGGCCTCTGAACCGTCGTCCTGTGCCGGTGCCGGATCTGGGGCGCTCGCTGTTGTGATCTCGCCGGGCGTTCTGTGCGAATTGTCTGATGCCGCCATGGCCAGCGCGGTTGCGGGTGGCTCGACTGGCGCCGGCCCGGCGACCGGAGCCGAGATTGGGTCGGCGGACCGCTCAGGGCGGGCGACCCTCGTAATCGCCGGCTCTGTATCAGCGACACTGGCTTTGTTCATTGCTGACGTCTGAGCCGCGTTCACCGGCTCGGCAGTGACAGCGACCGACGCTGATGGGTCATGCGCCGCCGGTGCAGCAGCTGTCACCTCCGGAGGAGGCGGCCCGGAACCGGTAAATGCCCCGACTACCAAGGGTGTGAGAACGACTGTCCCGCACGACGCCAGCAACGCCGCAATCCGCAGCCGTCTCATGATACTGTCGCCCCCTGTCCGGCCCTAGGCTCGATGCGAGACCAGTCTCGATCGAGCCATCCCAACGCAAAAGCATGCGACGGCATTGATTGTTAGGACAAGCCAGGATTCCGCAAGGGCAAAAACAGGAGTTTGTTAACTTTTTCCCGACGTGTTGCTCGCGCGCAACGCATTCTAACGCCGGTTCGTTATGCGTCGGTTACTGGATCGAAGGGGTCTAAACCAAAGTACAGGGGCTCAACACCAAAGAGAGAGCCGCGATACCGGCGCCTGCGCCGGACTCTGTGTTAGCTCTGCGAGGCTCCCGCGCGACCTTTGGCAGGGTGGGAAACATGGCCAGCAGAGCGCTTGAGATTTCGTTCATCGTGTTCAATTTGGCGTCTTGGACTTGTTTCCTGGTCCTGATGGCGCATTGACGCGGTTCAAGTTTGATAGACGACCCGTCCGCCCGTCACGGTGCGGACGACCTTGATATCCTTGATCGTGTTTGGATCAACGGTATGAGGGTCGGCGGCCAACATCGCGTAGTCGGCCAGCTTGCCGGGCGTGATCGAGCCCTTGAGATGTTCCTCGAACGAGGCATGGGCGCCATTGATCGTGTAGACGCGGAGCGCTTCCGGTATAGTGATCTTCTGGTTTTCGCCCCAGACTTCGCCGTTCCATCCCTTGCGTGTGACCATGCCTTGGATCCCCATCAAGGGCGACAGCGCTCCAGCGGTGAAGTCCGACCCCGCGCACACCGGAATGCCGGCATCGAGCAGGGTCCGATAGGCCATCATGTGAGACATCATCTCCTGGCCGTAGAAGTGGAACTTGTCGGCGTTGTAGTAGGCGTATGTGGTGAACAGAGCCGGCACCGCGCCGGCGGCTTTGATCCGCGCGACCAGGTCGGCGTTGATGTTGGTACAGTGTGTGATCTTCGGCCGCGCGTCGGGACGCGGGTAGAGTTTCTGCGCGCGTTCGACGGCGGTCAGGACTTGGTCGATCGCCAGATCGCCGTTGGCATGGCAATTCGTCTGGATGCCTGCCCGGTGCACACGCTCGATCCAAGCATTGAGCTGGTCTTGCGTCTCGGCGACATTGCCCCGGTAAGGCGGGTTGGAGCCCGGATAGGGATCGCGCAGCGCCATGGTTCGCTCGGAGAATGAGCCATCGGTCAAATGCTCGAACGTTGCGCCGAATTTGATCCACTCGTCGCCCAGGCCAGTCTCGATGCCGGTTTTGATCATCGCTTCGAGAATGTCGCCTGTCGCCTCGTAGCTGACGCGGTGCAGCAGGTTGCCATCGGCGCGCACGTGCTGGAGGGCGAACAGGTTGCCGCCGGAGTGGTGCACGCTGGTCAGGCCGAAGCGGACGAACTGTTTGGAAATGAACGCAAGCGCGTCGCGGTCGCGCTGCAATTCCTGATCGGGCGTCAAGGTCGGTCGCTGCCCGACCTTGGCGAAGACGTTCCGCGCCAGATCGGTAACGCGCCCATTCAACTCGCCGTCGGGGCCTTTGTCATACGTGCCACTGGCCTGGTTGGGCGTGTCCTTGGTGATACCGGCGAGCTGCAAAGCCTTGCTGTTGTAGAACGACGTGTGGCCGCCACGATGGTTGACGACGACCGGATGATCGAGCGAGACCTTGTCGAGATCATGGACGTTGAGCTCGCGGCCGTCCTTAACCTTGGTGTCGTCGAAGAACTGGCCTTCGATCCAAACACCGGGTGGTGTGGTCGCGGCGCGGGCTTTGAGTTTGTCAACGATGCCGTCGATGGTGACGAACTCGACCTCATAGGGATTGCCAACGATGACGTCGTTGAGCAGCCGGGTTCCAGGCGCGTGGTTGTGACAATCGATGAAGCCGGGGATCACGGTCGCGCCCTGGGCATCGACCAGTTGCGTCTGGCTCCCCGCGAGGGCTTTCATATCCTCCGTCGTGCCGACCGCCATGAAGTGGCCGTCCTTGACGGCGAACGCCTGCGCCCGCGGCATGCGGTCGTCGACCGTGTAGACATTGGCATTGAGCACGATCTGGTCCGGGGCACCCGGTTCAGCGGCGCGCACTGGCCACGGCGCCAGCCCGGTCAATAGACCGGCTGCGCCCAAGCCGCCGACCTGCATGAAATTCCGACGACTCCAACCGGCGTGCCTCACGACCTGTCCCTTGCGTTTGACGTTGCATCCGTCGGCAAGGCTAAACAGATGGTTTTGCCGCGGCTAGTGCCTTTCTTGCACGGCCGATGAGCTACAACGTGATAGGTTTAAGTTGGAACACGATACCCCGACCTCGTCATTGCGAGGAGCGAAGGGACGAAGCAATCCAGACCCACTTTCCATAGCCTCTGGATTGCTTCGCTCGCAGTGACAACGGATCCTGGAAGCCGATCCGTGAGTTCTCCGCCGACGCCGGTGCATAGCCGTCGGCGATGAGGGTGAAATCGATGCCGACCGCTTCGATCGCCTGCGCCAGCCGGACGTGATTATGCACGTCCAGAACATCCGGGTTCCGCTCCGCGATGGTCGCGGACGGAATGAGGGTCCGCGAATACGGCCAGAACACGCCGAAGCGCATCGTGCCGTCACGCAGCCGATGTTTGCGAGCCGGCCGCATGGCGGACACGCTGTGGAGCTCGTTCATATGCGCTCCCGGGCGGGTTGATCTAGTGAAGTCCGAACAAACGTAACCTGATCCGCAGCACAAGGCTGGATCAGCATAAGATCAATTGAAATCTCGTCGCTGGCACCACAACCGGGCGTCAAACAGGGTCGTCAACTCACGCGAGCCGCGGATGCGTGTTCAGACGCTCGGTATGGCCGGATTGACGATCGGTGCGTGGTCCGGATGGTGGATATGAATGTCTGGAAGTGGCTTGGCGACGGCTTGGCCGAATAGCGACGCGATGTGGCTAACAAGGCTTTTGCAAACGGATTTGTTGGGCGTTTCGCTGCTGACGCCGACCTCGAATGTTCCGCCGATGACGACATGGTCCGCGCGCGGGAACATGTAGCCATCTTGACCGTACAGATATTGTAGATTGGGTTGCGCCGGCAGCATCGCCAGCTGACCCTTGATGGGCACGACTTTGGGGTCGCTCCAGAGCTTCATCGCACCAAAGCCGGTGCAGTTGACGATGATGTTCTGCGTCAGCGACCCGAGGACGTCGGACTTGCTGGCAAACTTTTTGTCAACGAATTTTGCTTGGCGCGCCAGCAGATCCGCCTCCAGGCGCGCCAGAAAAATCGGCGGCTCGATCAGCAAGGTCTGGTATTCAAAGCCCGGCTTGGTGTGTCCCTCGAACGGCATGTGCGCGAGCGGGACGGGCGGTGGAATGAGACCCAAGCTGCAGCACGACATCGAGGTTATGCGACCTGGTGCGTGTGTAGTTCGGCTGTGCGGACACGCCGAAGCCGCCGCCGATGCTGCTCTTGAACTTCGTAAACGCGGTTTTGATGATGTCGGCGAGCTCCTGCTCCTTGCCCTGGAACTCGACGACGGAAACCGCCCATTGGCCTCCCGCCTTGGCCGATGTGGTATCGGCCGGCTTGCGGTCCGAGTAGATTGTGACGTTCAATCCGAGATCAAGCAACAGTGTCGCGGCCGTCAGCCCCATGACGCCGGCCCCCAGCACGGCGGCATCCTGGTCGTTCGACGTTGCCACATGTTGTCGAACGATATCGCGCACCTTCGCGGCGCACCCCCAGCTCAAGGTGATGCCGGCGCCCCCATGCCCATAATTGTGCACGATGAACTTGCTCGCGGCTGTCTCAGCCTCGAGCCGATAGGAGCCATTGCGATAGGGCCGCACGCCGGCGATGCATGCGCCGGGCGCATTGGGATCGAAACCGAAGTCGGGGGTTGGCAGATTGGCCATGAATCGCCTTTGCGTGAAAACGTATTCCGGTACCTATCAACTGGATTTGCTGATCTCAATTTGTAGATCATTTGCAACGCGGCCGCTGTGACCCGGCGCACTCGCTCCCACCGGCTTCTCATCGTAGCGTTGGAGTTACCCGGTTTGGCACGATGCCGCTGTTACCGGCGTTATTGGCAAGGGGGAATTCCGATGCCTGGCACCCTTAGTCCTTGGCCCGTGGTGACGAATGGTCTCAACGGACATCCGATCAAGACACTGCAATATCTGTTGCGGGCGCACGGCCACAACATTGCCATCGACGGAGACTTTGGCCCGCAGACGAACGGCGCGGTGAAAGCGTTCCAGACGAGCAGAAGTTTGGCTGCGACCGGAACGGTCGATGCGCAAACGTGGGGTGCGCTGATTGTCCAGGTGCAACAAGGCAGCCACGGAGATGCGGTGCGTGGCGTTCAGGAAGAATTCCAGTTTCGCAACGGATCCGGAAATCCGAACCAGGGCGTGAAGGTCGATGGCGATTTTGGACCGCAGACCGACGCGGGAGTCCGGGCCTTTCAACAGGCCCTCTCGCTCGACATACCGTCGATGGCGGTCGATGGGATTGTCGGCCCGATGACCTGGCAGGGTCTGGTCAGCGGGATGCTGTCTGGATAGAAGCCAAGTTCAATCCAGAAACGTCGTCAGCGGCGCGTCTTGATCGTGCACTATCACGGCGAGGAGGTCTGCGCTGTCGGTCGGGCTGAGATTCTCGAGGAACACGTGAGTGGTTCTGTACGGCTCGTAGAACATCTCGCCGGCGTGGAACTCGCCTGCGGGCAGACCGGCATGTTCGGAGCGCACTGTTCCCTTGAGAACGTAGACCGTCAGGTCGCCGCCGTGCACGTGGCGCGGCGAAAAGGCTGACGGCGGCAGGTGAACCAATTGTGTGGTCACGTATTTGCCGGGTGCACCGGCGAGCGGTTCGGACTGCAAAGTCTCAACGGCCGGGCGCGGCCGCGCCGACGCCTCGCTGGCGGCATTGCTGCACACGATCCACGGCAGGCTAATCGCCGCTTGGTTCCCGGGCTTCAGGATCAGCGATAGGGCGGTCGCGGCAGCCAAGCCGGCAAAAAGCCAAAGCCGTGGCGCCGGAAACGGTGACGCTGGAGGCGATGAAAGAATTGCGATCATGACCCGATCCCGAGATTGACGATTGTTCGCGAGGAATATATCAGCACCCTGATAACATATCAGGACCCTAATGAATAGGTCGAAACCGCAGACCAGTTTTGCCTCTGCCGCCAGAATCCCCGAAGCTGGAGAAGGAAAGCGCGGCGAAGGTGGCCACCTTGCGTATCTGTTGCGCCAGGCGGCCGGCGCTGTGCGGCTGCGGTTTGAACGCAATTTGGCCGACCTCGGTGTCACGCCTCCGCAGTTCCTCGTCCTGACGATGCTCGATAGCTACCCAGGTGCCTCCGGCGCCGACGTGGCTCGGCTGGCGCTCCTCACGCCGCAGACGGTGCATGGCATCATCACCAATCTCGAACGGGACGGGCTCATTGCGCGCTCCGCCCATCCGGTCCACGGACGTGTGCAGGTGATCACCCTGACCAAGATGGGGCGAACGTTACTGTCGCGCTGCAAGCAGCGCGCGGCCAAAAGCGATTCCGAATTGAAGATCGGGATTTCACAGGCGGACGAGGCCGTGATTCGGCGCTGGTTGGTCAGCTTGGCGAAGCGAACGGATTAGAGCCAGTCCGTCATTTCCGCGATCGTGCCTCTGCTCGCGTCTCCGCCATCTGCTCGGCGCCGGACATCACTCGCGTGCCGTGGTCATAGAAGCCGGCGATCAGGTTGAGCAGGTTCGCGCTTTTCTCCAACTGATCATCAAAGTCGAGGATCTGCGCGGCCGGGTCGGTGAAGAGTTGCCGACGTAGTTGCAGGAAGTCCTTCGTCCAGCGCCGGGCGAGTTCGCTGACGACGTAGCTTGTCTCGCGCGCGGAGGTGCGGCCGGCCTTTTCAATCAATCCGGCACGGGTGAGCTTTTTCAGGCTGTATTGAATGTTGGCAATATCGTCACGGTTTGCGAAGCGGGCGATGTCGGTCACCGCGAGCGGGCGGCTTGCCGCCATGATCTGCTGCAAAATCGCGTTGTCCTGGCCTGAGATATTGCGCACGCGCCCTTCGCGTCCGAGCAGCACGCCATAGAACCGATAGAACGCCGCC
>JAFAXD010000117.1 GCA_019241285.1 Xanthobacteraceae bacterium
CAGCCGGTGCAGGGAACGGTGCGCAAGGCCACGGTCGCCCTGCGGCTCGGCTTTTCCGGCAATGATTACGGCTATGCCATAGATCTCGGCCTGCCAGTGCCGTCGAGCTCGCAGTTCTCGCGCGATCCCGAGATCAAGGCAGAAGCGCAATGGACCGGCGAAACGCTGGGCCGCGCTAATGCCTTTGCGCTGCGTCCCCGTAGCCCTAGCACCTGCCGTGTCAAAATGCAGTCATGCTGATGGCACAGCAATATGGCGCAATCATGCGAGCTAGAGCGCATTCCGGTTGGAAGGAATCGGATGCGCTCTAGAAATTTTGTTCTTGCGCATGTCCTTTTCGGAAAACCGGTGGCCACTTTTCCGGGCATGCGCTAGAGCTGACGCAACGCAAGGGGAAAACATGCATCTGCCTGGGAAGCTTCTTTTCTCGTGCGTTCTTCTCGCTGCCGCGCCCCGATTGGCTTGCGCTCAGCAGCCACTTGACGAACTCGTTCAGGTTGCCATTGGCAGCGAGAAGCCTGGTGTCGTCAAAAACGCGGCTGAGGCGGGTATAATGTGTGACGGGAGCACCGACGTCGCAGAACCAATCAGTGCGCTCACTCGCGATGCAGGACGCGACGGCGCACGTGCCATCATCTATCTTCCGCCCTACCCGGCCCCCTGCATGTTATCTCATCCAATCATGCTCGCGAGCAACACCGTTCTCCTCGCCGCACCCGGTACAGTAACCCTAAAGCCATTTTCCGATTCACGCGGTGACCCGCTGGTCCTGGCGGTGGGCCCTGCGCACGACGTATTGATCTATGGCATCGATATCGACGGCACGCTTCGCGATCACATCACAATCAAGAACCCGACTCGTGTTGTCTTAATCTACCAATCGAGCGGCGTAATCCTGGACCATCTTTCAATTAAACATACGCGCGGAATCGCCGTCGAATGGTCAACCGGAATCACCAATAGCGGCGTAAGAAACAGCGTCTTTGATGATATCGGGAATTATTGGCAGCTAACACATTCGCGGACGGACCGCGCTCAGACGCTCAACTGGGATTGCGGGGCCGAAAACTTACCGAGACACCGGGATCTGTTCATCATTGGAAATCACATTTCGAACACCGGGTACGACCCGATCGCCACGTGCCGCGCCGACCGCGTCGAAATACGGGACAACGACCTTGCAATCCGCAGCACTCAGTATCGAGATATCGTATCTCCCGATTATCCCGGCGGCATCTACTTCGTGAAAGCCTCACAAGGTATTATTCGCGGCAATTCGATCAATGGCGCAGCTGGTGCCTGTATTGACGTTGCAGATTCCCAACAGTTGGTTATCGAGAAAAATCTGGGACAGAACTGTGGGGCGTCAGGAGCCGCAATTGCTGCCAGCAGCGATGTGGTCGTGCGTGATAACGTCTTTATCGACAATGCCCAGAGTGCGACGCCTGGCAAGCGGATGATGCTTCAACAAGGGGCAGTTACTCTCCTAGGGCCAATTTCAAACATCAAGCTGTCAGGGAACACCTTGAAAGATAACCGGCAACAAGCCACCCAAACATGGGGCGTAGAGGCATTTTTCAACCGCGGACCGATCACGGACGTAGAGATGGGGTCCAACATCATCGCTGGGAATGCCCGCGGGTCGATCGATACTCGACTCCGGTGTGAGCCGAAAGCCGGAGTTGAGGTTTGTCGGACATCGCCGTGAATTGATTCGCCATATGGCGCCGTTGCCGGACAACCGGTGGAGGCTGGCCGGTCGCGCCAATATTCGTCATACGCCGGTTGCGTTCGTCGATGATATTCGCAATTCCGATGCCGTCCAGGCCCGGTTGAAGGGAGAGGTCAGGGCGTCCGAAAAGTCAAAACACTGCATCGGTCTGTGCCGCCATTTCAATTTCCCTTTCTTCCGCTTAGAAGTCATGGCCCTGCGGCTTTGGCCGCCTTGTCGACGCGGCGGTTTTTTTCTCATGGGCGAAACTGACATACTCGGACCCTCAGGAGCCCGCTTCCCATGCCCAATCAACTGCCTCTGGCTTTAATGCATCTCGCCTTCGATACGCGGACCGAACATGATGAATATTTTAAATCAATTGAACCAATGGGCACCCAGATCTGGCTCTGGCACGAATTGCTAGGCAACCGAGCAGAATCTTTCAGCGTGCCGGGCATCTGCGAGATCTGTTTAAAGT
>JAFAXD010000155.1 GCA_019241285.1 Xanthobacteraceae bacterium
TATGGCACGTACTTCCAGCTGCCGTTTTCGAGCTTCACCAGAACGAAGCCGCGCGCATCTGCACCATATGGCTGGCCCGGTTTGAAGTTGTAGATCGAATGCGTGCCTTTGAGATCCGTCGTGGCAAAGATCGCGTCGCGCAGCGCCGCGTGGAACTCCGGCGTGCCCGGCTTGGCGTTCGCCACGGCGCGCGGAATAGCGTCCAGGAGGATCAGCCAGGCGTCGAACGAATAGGCGGAGAAACCGTCCGTCGTCGTCGCGTTGTTGGCCTTCTGATAGGCCGCGCGGAACGCCATGGAGGGTTTCTTGCTGAAATGATCCTCGGGCAACTGCTCGGCAACGACCGTCGGGCCCGCCGAGACGATAACACCATCAACAGCTTTGCCGCCGACGCGAATGAAATCGGCGTTGAGTAAAGCCGGCGTCCCATAGATCGGGCCCTTGTAGCCGCGCTCGGCCAGGGCAAGCGCCGGCAGTGCGCCTTGCGTGCCGGACCCTCCCAGCAGAACGGCATCCGGATGCGTCGCCAGCAAGGTGAGGACCTGGCCAGTGACGGAGGTGTCGGTGCGTCCATAACGCTGGTCAGTGAGAAGCTTGATCTTGCCATCTGCCTCCGCGGCCTTGGCGCCTTTGTAGACGAGATCGCCCCACGCGTCGGAGAAGCCGATATAGCCGACGTTCTTCTGACCAAGACGTGCCATCCGATCCGCGACGACGATGCTCATCAGGTCGGTCGGCTGCACGACGTCGATCGCCCACAGGTCGTCGACCTTTGGCACCGAGATCGGCGAGATGGCGATCATCGGCACCTTCAACTCGTTGGCGACTGCCACCATGGCGATGGTCGAGGGCGCGGACGCAGTGCCGATCAGCACATCGACCTTGTCTTCCTCAACGAGTTTGCGGGCGTTGCGGGTTGCGGTGGACGGATCAGATCCGTCATCGAGTTGGATGAGATTGATCTTCTCACCATTGGCAGAATTCGCATATTCCACCGCCGCCGCCATACCCTTGCTGTAAGGGATGCCGATCGAGGCGGCCGGACCGCTCAATGACGTGACAAAACCGACCTTGATCTCCGCCTGCGCCGCCACCGCCAGCAAGGTGAATGGCAGCGCAAGCATCAGTCGCGCGATCGTCTTCATTGATGTCCTCCCAGAACACCACCGCCAAAGCGGCATCGGTCATCGCCCCGCGATTTGTGCACGCGCGTTATTACCGGCTGTTCCTGACGCGGCACCACGGACAGAACAAAATTATTTTAAGCTTAAAGTTTCTGCCCCGTCAACGGCACGGACCCCCGGCCTGTCACGCTATATGATGAACTATGCGGCCGCCGCCTTGCGGCCACGGATGATGAACTGCAGGTTGCGTAGATAGATAAAGAGGCCCAACGCCTGGCCGGCGATGAACACCGGGTCCTTGCGCTGGAGCGAATAGATCAACAGCAGCAGGCCGCCAACCACCGAGAAGATCCAAAATGCGGTCGGCACCACGCTGCGTCCGGCGCGCTCGGACGCGAGCCACTGCACGGCGAAGCGCATGAAGAACATCGCCTGCGCCACAAAGCCAAGAACGACCCACCAGCTGAACTGAATAACGAACACGTCGTGCAGATAACTGCCAATCGCCTGAGTAAGATCAGCCAGCATCCGGTTTGACCTCCGAGACCGCCGGGATGTGTTTGCGACGGTTGATGAGCCACCACACGCCACCGAGATCGAGCAGGCCGGCGACCAGTCGATCCCAGAAACCGTAGTTGGATGTGCCATGCCGGCGCGCGCGATCGATCACGTCGACGTGCACCACGTCATAGCCGTCGCGCTGAACCAGCGCCGGCATGAACCGGTGCATGCCATCGAAATACGGCAGACCGAGATAGACGTCGCGGCGTAGCGCCTTGAGGCCACAGCCGGTATCGCGGGTGTCGTCCTTGAGAACCATCATGCGGACTTCGTTGGCGACGCGCGACTGCAGCTTCTTGAAGCCTGTGGCCTTGCGGCCGAGGCGCTGTCCCGCCGCGAGCCCAACGCGCGGACCGCTCTTGAGCGCCCCGAGCAGCGCCGGAAGATATTTCGGGTCGTTCTGCCCATCGCCGTCGAGGGTGGCGATCACCTCGCTTCGCGCATTGGCAACGCCTGAGCGCAGCGCTGCAGACTGACCGCAGGAGACCACGTGCTTGAGGTGACGCAACCACGGCCGGTCCTTCTGCAAGGCGATCAGCTCGGCGTCGGTCGCGTCACGCGAACCGTCGTCGACGACAACCACCTCGAAACTCCGGTCACCCAACGCCGCGGCAATTTCGTCGACCAGCGGGCCGATATTGCCGCTTTCATTCTTCACCGGGATGACCACGGACACCGAAGGGGGTGGTCCGGACACGGGCGTCTCAGACATGGACAAGCTCTATTGAGTGATAAAGCGCTGGGCAACCGTTTTGAGACGCGCCCAGGACGGGCCGGGAAGCGGCCGCACCTCGTGATCGGGCGCCACATAGAACGCGAGCCGGCGCTCGGCAAACCAGTTGCGTACCAGGAGCGCTCCGAAGGCCCCGAGCAGGGCACCCCCGATAACGTCGCTTGGGTAGTGGGTCGAGATCACCACCCGGCTGATGCCGATCAGGACGGCATAGATCCAGAGCACCGGCCGAAGCCGCGGGAACAGCGTCCCGAACGCCACCAGAACCGCGAAGGCCGTCGTCGTATGGCCGGAGGGAAAGCTCGCGAACGCGCCTTTCCACGCATACGGCTGGTAGGTGAACGGGCCCAGGTCGGATGGGCGCCGGCGTCCGATCTGGTTCTTGAGGATGGTGTTCACGATCCCGGTCAGCGCGATGGCGGTGAACAAAAACCCGAGCCGCGCCACCAGTGCCGCCAGGACCAGGCGCGAGCCGCGCTCAACCCAGGGCGAATCGATGACGGCGATCAGCAGGATCAGGATCCCGAGCGGATAGAGAAACTTGCCGCTCAGCCCAAAGTCGGTGAACTCGTTGAAGGCGCGGTTCATCCAGACCGGAAGGTGGGCCACGGCGCGGATGGCGGCGGCATCAATGAAGATCATCGACAGCACGATCGCGAGGCCGCCCAGTGCCAGGAGCTTTCCGTAGCGTTGCCACGGCGAGACAGCGAATGGCGTGTGTGGCGGGCGCAGCAGCGCCCGGATCCAGGCTTCCAGATTGGTGACGATATAGCCGTAGCCGCTGCGCGGCGCAGTGCCGGCGAGCGGCGTGTCGAAGGGGGTCATTGAGCGCCCCCGGCGCGGAAGATTGCGACCGAGACCCGGCGACCGATCGAGTAGTCGATCCCGTCAATGGTCGGGCCGCGAGAATAGCGAAGTCCGATGGCGTCGGCGCGCTGCCCGAACGCGCGCAACTCGCTCCGTTCCACGATAGCGACCCGGCAGCCGCCTCCATTGAGAAAGACGGCCGCCCCTGCCCCATCGGTATCGACCGTATCGGTCCCGGCCAGAAAGATCAGGCTTGGCTCCTGATAGCCGGCCGCCGCGATGTCCGGCGTGCAGTCGAGCCCGCGCAGATAGCGGGCGATCGCGTTGGACGGAAATAACGTTGGCAGACGCGGGAACGTGAACCCAAACACCGCAATGGAGATCAGGATCGCCGCCCCGGCGGCGCGCAGCAGCGACGCCTCAGCACCGTCGAGCTGATAGAGCCACCAGGCGCCGAAGGCGAGGATCACGGCGACGGCGAGGAACGGCCAGGTGCGCAGACCGGCTTGCTGTTCGAAATACAGATTGGCGATCACGATGAGCGCGGCCAGGGCGAGCGTGATCAGAAACCACCACACTGTCCCACGCTGCAGCCACAGCCGCCGCGACAGCGCATCGTGATCGACCACGCCGGCGATCAGGATCGCAACCGCAGGATAAAGCGGCAGCACATAGTGCGGCAGCTTGGTCATGACAAGCTCGAACACGATCCAGGACGGGATGAGCCATGCCAGCAAAAACTTGGTGGCGGGCTCACGCCAGGACTGAACAATGGCGGGAGTGGCGAGGCCGGCGAGGATCGATCCGGGGAAAAACGTGACCCAGAACAGCACGAAATAGGTGCCGGGTGGCGCTCCGTGCGTTTCCTGCCCGCTGCCGATCTTGGCCGCGAGATCATGCCCGATCGACTCTTCGAAAAAGCCGCCGCCGTGGCGGGCGACGATGGCGATGAACCACGGCAGCACCAGCAACAGCATCCAGCCGATACCCGCCAGCGGCTTGAGCCTCCATAACCAGCCGGCGGAGCGGTCTAAGATGGCCAGGACAATAATGGTGAGGGCCACAAACATCAGGATCAGCGGGCCCTTGAGCAGAATGCCGCCGGCAATTGCCGTCCAGAAGATCGCGGGAAGCGCCCAGGGGCTGCCACGGGGCGCGAACTCGCTAAACGCCTCCAGATAAACCCGGCCGAGCGCCCCCATGGCGGCGACGCAGGCGAGTAGCAGCGCGGCGTCGGTCTTGGCGAGGCGCGCCTCCACGCCGAGCAGGATACACGCTGCCATCATGATGCCGGCGAGCACGGCGGCGCGCCGGGATACGAAGGCAAGTGCCGCCCAATAGGTCATGAGGACGCCGCCGATGGCGCCGAGCAACGAGGGAATCCGGTAAAGCCAGATCGCGGTGTCAGCGTGGGTAAGACGGGCCAGGCGGGCGATCTTCACGGCCGCGGCCTGCAGCCAATAGATGCCGATCGGCTTTTTGTAGCGGGTTTCGTCCTGGAAGCGGATGTCGACATAGTCGCCGGTCTCGATCATCTGCTTGGTTGCTTGGGCGAAACGCGCCTCGTCGCGATCGACCGGGCCGATCTGGAAAAAGCCGGGCAGGAACGCGAGCAAAGCGACGACGATCAGCACCGCGACGGCCCGCGCGTGCGAGTCGGTGGCGAAATCGACCACCGCTGGAAGCCATGGCGCCCGCGCCGGCTTGTGAATGCTGTCCGTTGCCACCCCGATCTCGCTCAAGCTAGCTCGAGCGGTACATCACGATCCCGCTCTATCCCCATCTGAACGCAGCACTTTCACGAATCGCGATTCGCCCTGTGGTGCGCCCGCCCACTCTCTTCGGACCATAGAGAATTCGGCTGCCGCCGAAAAGGCGGTTACTCGACCCTGACGAGTACGCTGTCGCTCGCGCCTTTGGCATCCATGACGGTGAGACGCACAAACCCGGGGCCGTCAGGGGCAAAAAACGTGGTCCGTTTGTCGGTCGTCGCGACCGGCGCGCCGTTGACCAGCACGGTGAGCGGCTGCGTGCCGCCCGAGACTTTGATGGCGACCTGATCGAGCTTGGGTCCGGCGCCGACGTCGAGTTTCGCGCCGTTGGGCGGGAACAGGATGCGCAACGATCGTTCCGCGCTGCTGACCATCCCCTCCGGGCGGAAGCGCTGGAGCGGCACTGGCAATTTGGCATTCGCGGCCAGGATCGCATCCCGGGGCGCATGCGCCAGCGGTGCCGGCAACTTGCCACTGCGGGCGAAGGCGTCGAACAGGATCGGCGCGGCGGCACCGCGGCCCACCAAACCGGGGGTCGGTGCGCCATCCGGTCGTCCGACCCAGACCCCGATGGTGCGTTTGCCGTCGAAGCCCACCGCCCAGGCATCGCGATAGCCGTAGCTGGTGCCGGTCTTGAATGCGATCCGCCCGCCTGCGGCATTCTCCGGCGGCGGTGTTCCAAGCAGGATGCTGCCCACGTACCAGGCGGCCACCGGCTCCATCAGCCGGCGTGTCACCGCTGGCTCGTGAGCGAGGTGATCGATTAGAGCGACGGTCGTGCCGCCGCGCGGGAACCCGCCATAGAGGGTGACCAAGTCGGTGAGCGTGATGCCGACCCCGCCGAGCCCCATGGCGAGACCCGGCACTTCATGGTCCGGCAGCACCAGCGACCCACCCGCTTGCGCGAGACGCGCGGTGAGCCGGCTCGCTCCGATGCGGTCGAGCACCGCAACGGCCGGCACATTGAGCGACAGCTGCAAGGCCTTGCGCACGGGCACGGTGCCTTGGAAGTTGAGATCGAAATTCTCAGGCGCGTAGCTGCCGTAGCGCGCGGGGCGATCATCGATCAGCGTCTCGGGATGAATGAGGCCGTCCTCGAAGCCGATGCCGTAGATGAAAGGCTTCAGGGTCGAGCCGGGCGAGCGCAATGCCCGGGTCATGTCCACATGCCCGGCGCGGCGCTGGTCGAAGTAATCAGCTGATGCGATCTTAGCCAGGATTTCGCCAGTCGCGTGATCGACCGCCAGGATGGCAACTGAGATATCCGGCCCAAGCGCGCGGGCGCGGCTGCGCGCCACGTCTTCCAGGCTCTTCTGCCAGACGGCGTCGATGCTGAGTTGATGGACACACACGTCCGGCGCACGAGCCACCGCCTCCTCAGCGGCGATCGGAGCCAGCATTGGCATGGGGACACGCGCGATCGGCACTGGCTCGGCTTTGGCGCGCTCGATATCACTCGCGGGCAGAAGGTTAGCCACGCGGTCGAGAACCCGATTGCGAGCCGCGCGCGCAACTTCCGGCGCGCGATCGGGACGACGTGCTTCCGGCGATTGAGGGAGAGCAACCAACAATGCCGCTTCCCCGAGCGTGAGCCGGCGCGGCTCCTTGCCGAAGTACGCGAGCGAAGCTGCACGCGCGCCTTCGAGATTGCCGCCGAACGGCGCGGTACTGAGATAGAGCGCAAGCACCTGGTCTTTGCTCAGGCTGCGCTCGATCTCGATTGCGCGCACCACCTGGCGCAGCTTGCCGAGCAAGGTGCGTGGGCGCGGCTCAAGCAGGCGCGCGACCTGCATGGTGAGCGTCGAGGCGCCGGACACGTGGTGACCGCGCAAGACGAACTGCCCGGTCGCGCGCAGCAGCGCCAGCGGGTCGACGCCGGGATGCTGACGAAAGCGCCGATCCTCATAGGCGAACAACACATCGAGATAGCGCGGATCGACATCATCGGCGCGTGCCGGCAGCCGCCAGCGTCCGTCGGCGGTCGCAAACGGACGCAACAGGCGGCCGTTTCGATCAACAACAAGTGTGGAGTACGCAAGGTCCTTGCCGAGCGGCGGCGGTCCGAGGGCGATGACGAAGGCCGCCACGAGACCAGCGACAACAACAACGCTTACCACTGCCGCGCGTGCGATCAATCGAAAGCGACGCCGCGCAACGGGCGCGTTCCCTCCCCCCTTGTGGGAGAGGGTTAGGGAGGGGGGTCGTTGGTGTTGGTCGTCCGGCGCACCCGACATCGACCCCCCTCCCGACGCGCTGCGCGCGTCGACCTCCCCCACAAGGGGGGAGGTATCGGAGAGGTCGTGCCGATTTAATGTCACTTCGTTACCTCGACGCTGCCCGTGCCGGTGCGTCCGAAACGATCCGGCCGGTACATGTCCTCGACATAAGCCTGCGGCAGCACGTAGGTGCCCGGCGACACGGCGCGCACCACGTAAGCGACGGTGAACACCGCGCTGCTGTTGCTGTCGCGATCGAACGCGGCGCCGAAGTGATCATCACGAAATTCCGCGTGTGTCGGTTCGGCACCGTCCTGGATCCAGTCCAAGGTGCTGGTGTCACCGGACGAGACCAGGTTCGGGTTGTCGATCTCGAAGCCCGCCGGCAGGTAGTCGGCGACAATGACACGGCCGTATTGCGGCTTCGGCTCGGTGATCTTCAGCACCACCACCATCCGGGCGTTTTGTTTCACCTTGGATGGATCAAGTTTGTCACCGGCGAGCGTGTAGTAGTTGCGCTCGATCTTGAAGCCCTTCTCGGCCGCGGGTTCCGGGGTGACCGGTGCGCCATTGACTGACACCACTGCCTGCAAGGTGCCTGCGCCAGTGTTCTCGACGCGTACCGGGTTTGTGAGATCAGCCGGCCGATAGGTCTGATAGAGCGCTTTCTGCCGGGCCTCCCCGTCCACACGCAGCGAGATCTTCGCTTCCTTCTCGAGCGCACGTGCCGCAAGCAGCATCCAGGCGTTCTCCTGAGTGGAGGTGTAGGTCGCAACGGCCCTTGCCGTCTCGACCCGCTGCACGGCGTTCATGATCACGGCCTGCGATCCGCCGTTCTCGGCCGTGAGTGCAACAACCGCAGCCGCGTCGCGCAACGTCGAGCCATAATCGGCGCGGCCGTACTCGGTGGCTGGTGGCGGCTTGAGCGCCGTCAGCGCCGCCGCGTAGACCCGGTCGGCACGACCGCGATCACCCATCATGGCGAGTGCGGCACCGATCTGCGCATAGGCGATCGGTGTCGCCAGGCCGTCGAGCTGGGTGTCGGCGATGTAGCGCAGGTCGCTGATTGGAGCTGCGCCGTTGCGGGCCAACACGTAGAGCGCATAGGCCAAGTCGATCCCGCCGTTCTTCTTCGGCTCCGGCGCGTTGGCGGCGAAGTTGCGGAGACGTTCAAGCGCGAGCTTGAACGCAGCATCGGGAACCGCAAATCCGCGCTCGCGCGCCCGCGTCAGAAAATCGGTGACATAAGCGTCGAGCCACGGGTCTTCGCCGCCCGGTGACCACAGCCCGAACGAGCCATTCGATGCTTGCCGCGACAAGAGCCGCTCGATCGCATCGCGGATGCGCTGATCGACGCCGCTATCGAGCGCGACGCGCGCTTGTGTGGCGAGCTCGTTCACATAGAGCAGCGGCAGCGCGCGGCTGGTGATCTGCTCGGAGCACCCGAACGGATAACGATCGAGCGCCTGCAGGATGGTAGCCGCGTCGAGTGCCGTTGAAGGTCCGACCGAGACCGAGACACTACCGGTTCCCGGGACCAGATCCGTGAACAGATCGTTGGAGAGTGTCAGGCTTTCGCCCGCCGCAATCGGCTTCACCGTCCGGCGCGCCAGGATCTGGGTCGCCGGCTTGGTGGTGAGCGAATAGGTGCGGGCGAGCGTGAAGCCACCCGGTCCGTCGACGCTCACCTTGACGGCTGCCGTGCCGGCACCCGACGTCGTCAGCGGTACCGCAAATGATTGGCGCTGCTTGGCGTCGAGCCGCAGGGTCCGCGTCGCGTCGCTCGAGGCAACCGGGCCGTCGAACGCAACGCCGATCCGATAGTCACCCGCGGCGCCTTCGACGTTGTCGATCTCGAGCTGCATGTTGCCGCGGTCACCGACCAGCAGAAAGCGCGGCAGGGTCGCGGTCAGCACCACGGGATCGCGGACGATGACGTCGCCGACGGCGCGCCCGACCTTGGTTTTCGACCATGCCATCGCCATCACGCGGACGGTGCCGGCGGAATCGGGGATGTCGAAGCTCACCTCGGCGCTGCCGTCGCCGGCGACGCTGACGACGCCGGAGTAGAGCGCGAGCGGCGCCTGCGTCGGGGGACTTCCTTGCAACTCCCCGCCCTGATCGCCGCCGGAGCGGATCTGACCGCGGGTACCCTGCATCCCGTCGATCAACTGACCATAGAGGTCGCGGATGTCGGCGCTGAGTTGGCGTTGACCCAGATAGTAGTCATCGGGCGCCGGTGGTTTGTAGTTGGTCAGGTTGAGAATGCCGACATCGACAGCAGCAACGACGACACGTGCGTCCTCACCGGCAAGATTGGCAAGCTTGAGCGGAACACGCAGCGTGTTGCTCGGCCGCAAAAGCTGCGGCAGTTGCATGTCGACCGCGATGGTCTTTGCCGCGCGGTCGATGGCGAACCATTGCACCCCGATGGCGCGGCTCGGCATCCGGCCTGCCGCAACGTCGAGCGGACGGCGCAGGGTCGCGACCACATAGGCGCCGCTGCCCCAATCGGGACCGACATCGAGGCTCACCTGGTT
>JAFAXD010000089.1 GCA_019241285.1 Xanthobacteraceae bacterium
ACATCAAATTCCAATCGCCAAGGACAAACGCGGCGAAGCGCCGTTCTCGGTCGATGCCAACTTGCTGCACACGTCTTCGGAAGGAAAAGTGTTGGAGGACCCGGCACAGGAAGTTCCGGATTACGTCTATTCGCGCACGCTCGATCCTCACGAAGGGCCCGATGAAGGCGCGGTTATCACCGTCGGGTTTGAGCGCGGCGATGCCGTCTCCGTTGACGGCAAGAAGCTATCACCCGCAGCGGTGCTGACCGAGCTCAACCGACTCGGACGCCAGCACGGCATCGGCCGGCTCGATCTCGTCGAGAACCGGTTCGTCGGTATGAAGTCGCGCGGCATGTATGAGACGCCCGGTGGCACGATCCTGCTCGCCGCGCACCGCGGGATCGAGCAAGTCACGCTCGATCGCGGCGCGGCGCATCTCAAAGACGAGCTGATGCCGAAATATGCCGAGCTGATCTACAACGGATTCTGGTTCACGCCGGAACGCGAGATGCTGCAGGCGGCAATCGACAAATCGCAGACCTACGTCACGGGGAGCGTGCGGCTGCGGCTCTACAAGGGAAGCGTGAGCGTGATCGGACGCGAAAGCCCTTATTCGCTCTATGACCAGGATCTGGTCACGTTCGAGGAAGGTGCGGTCGCCTACGATCAGCGCGATGCGGCGGGGTTCATCCGGCTCAACGCGCTGCGTCTGCGCACGCTTGGCCAACGCAAACGGAAGCTCAAGCTGTAACCGAGCTTATTCGACCTCGGCGCCGCTCGCCCGAATAGGCGCTGCCCATTTCTCGATCTCGCTCTTCACGAATTGATCGAGATACTCCGGCGTTTCTTTTTCCGGCGGCACGATCATTACGCCCAGACCCTGGAGCCGATCCTTCACGGCGGGCGTCTTCATCGTTTCGACGATCATGCTGTTGAGTTTGTTCACGATCTCCCGGGAAGCGCCTTTGGGTAGAAAGATTGCGTTCCAGGTATAAGCCTCGAACTTCGGCAGGCCGCTTTCATTTGCTGTTGGCAGGTTCGGCAGCACCGGCGAACGGTCGAGCGACAGCATGGCGATCGGCTTGACCGTGCCACCCTGGATCTGCGGCAGCGCCGTGGTGACGATCTCGCACAAATAGTCGATCCGACCCGCTGCGAGATCCTGCATGGCGGGACCGGTCCCGCGATACGGCACGTGCTGGATATCGACGCCCATGGCGGCGTTGAGCAGCACACATCCGAGATGCGTGGCTGAGCCCGCGCCCGCGGAGCCGAACGACATCTTGGACTGGTTCGCCTTGGCGTAGGCGATGAACTCCTGCAGGTTGTTGACCGGCAGGTCCTTGCGGGCGATCAGCACCAACGGCACCTGCGCCATCAGGGCAACCGGGGTGAAGTCGGTCGCCGCGTTGTAGAGCGGCCGTTTGTAGAGCGTCTGGTTTTGCGCGTGGGTGCCGACCGTTCCCAGCACGATCGTATAGCCGTCGGGAGGCGACTGGGCGACGCGCTGGACGCCGGTCATTCCGCCAGCACCCCCCACGTTCTCGACCACCACCTGCTGGCCGAGCAATTGGCTCATGCGGTCAGCAACAACGCGACCGAGCACATCGGTTGGTCCGCCCGCCGCGAACGGGATCACCATGGTGATGGGTCGTGATGGATAATCCTCGGCGTTCGCCGAAGTCGCAAGGCCGAGGGCGAACAGCACTGCTAGAACGATTTGGCGCATTCTTCTTGTCCTCCCAGAGCAGAACAAATGGAGCCCGGGAAAGAGGGCGTCAAGCTTGCTGGCCGTGCGACCGCGGCGTAAGCAGGCCCGAAGGGAGATCCGGAGTGGCAGACATCCGCGTTGGTATTGCCGGACTTGGCGCCATCGGGCGCGTCGTTGCACGACACATCAGCAAGGGTATTCCCGGGCTGACGCTTACGGCCGTTGCGGCGCGTGATCAGGCAAAGGCGCAGGCTTGGCTGGAGCATGAGAAAATCGCGGCTGCACTGGTGGATTTGGATGCGCTCCCGCAGCATTGCGATCTTGCGGTGGAGTGCGCCCCGGCCGCAGCGCTCGAGCAGATCTGCCGGCCCATGCTGGCCGAGGGCAAGCGCGTTATGGTGCTCAGTGCCGGCGCGCTGCTGCCGCGGCCGGAGTTGATCGAGTTGGCCATCGGCAACCGCGGACAGATAATCGTGCCGACGGGCGCCCTGCTCGGCCTCGATGCTGTGACCGCAGCGGCGGAAGGCGAGATCAAGTCGGTGCGCATGACGACGCGCAAGCCGCCCGACGGCCTTGCCGGCGCGCCTTATTTGGTGGCCAACGATATCTCGGTCGAAGGCTTGAACGCGCCCAAGCGCGTCTTTGTTGGGACGGCGCGGGAAGCCGCCAAGGGCTTCCCGGCCAACGTCAACGTGGTGGCGGCGCTCTCGCTCGCCGGAATCGGGCCGGATCGCACCACGATCGAGATCTGGGCGGATCCCGGCGTCACCCGCAATTGCCACAGCATCGAGGTCGAGGCGGATTCGGCGCGGCTCTCGTTCGCAATCGAGAACGTGCCCTCGGAGAACCCGCGCACCGGCCGGATCACGGCGCTGTCGGTCGTCGCAGCGCTGCGCAAGCTGACGGCGCCAATTCGGGTTGGAACTTAGTCTTTCGCCCGCTCCGAATAGGAGCCATCAGCGGTCATCACCACGATGCGCGTTCCGACGGTGATATGTCCGGGCACCATGGTGCGCACACCGTTGGACAGTACCGCTGGTTTGTAAGAGCCCGACGCGGTCTGGCCCTTTACGGTCGGCTCGGTCTCGACGACTTCGAGGGTGGCGCGCTGCGGCAGCTCGATCCCGACAGGCGTTGCTTCGTAAACGCTGAGCCGGACCTTCATCTCCGGCTGCAAATAGACTGACTGGTCGCCGATCACGTCCGGTGGAACCGCGATCTGATCGTAGCTTTCCATGTTCATGAAATGGAAGCCGTCGCCGTCCTCATAGAGATACTGATACTCGCGCTCCTCGACGTGAGCGCGCTCGACCTGATCGGTGGTCTTGAACCGGAGCGAGGATTTCACACCATCGCTCAGTCGGCGCATATCGAGCTGGGTCACCGGCGTGCCTTTGCCGGGGTGGATATTTTCCGCGCTCAGGATCGCGTAGAGCTTATCGTCAATCTCAACGATGTTGCCTTTGCGCAATGAACTAGCAATGACTTTCATAGGTCCTCGATCGCTGGGGCCGCATGCCCGTCTGTCGGCCCCCATGCCGGAAGCTCGGGCCGCAAGATACTGATCTTGCGGGCTTGTGCCAGTGATTTTGCGCTCCGAAAGGGACGTCCTGATACCCGCTCATGCCCTGGTGGTCCCCCGAGATCTATGCCGACCGGCGGCCCTTATTGCGGGCGCGCGGGCAAATCCAGGCCGCGCTGCGGGGGTGGTTCGCGGCACGGGATTTCACCGAGGTCGAAACCGGCGTTTTGCAGACTTCGCCCGGAAACGAGGCGCATTTGCACGCCTTTGCCACCGACGCACTTAGCCCGGCGGGCGAACGGACGGCGCGCTATCTGCGAACTTCGCCCGAATTTGCCTGCAAGAAACTCCTTGCCGCCGGCGAGCGGCGCATTTTTGAGTTCGCCCGCGTATTTCGCAACCGCGAGCAGGGAGTGCTGCATCAGCCCGAATTCACGATGCTCGAGTGGTACCGGGCCAAGGAGCGTTACGGCATCCTGATGGCCGACTGCGCCGCCTTGGTCGCGCTGGCGGCAAAGACCGCCGGGGCATGCGAATTCCGGTTCCGGGGCCGAACTGCCGATCCGTTCGCGGTTCCCGAACGGGTCACAGTCGCCGAGGCCTTCCGGCAGCACGCCCGGATCGACCTCCTGGCGACCTTGTCTGGCGGGAACGCCGATCGCGACGCGCTGGCAGCCCAAGCTGCCCGGGAGGGCATCCGGCTCGCCGATGACGACACATGGTCGGATATCTTCAGCCGTGTCCTGGTGGAGCGCATCGAGTCGAAGCTGGGGCTGGGGCGCCTGACCATCTTGGATGAGTATCCGGTGATCGAAGCCGCGCTGGCCCGGCCCAGGGCATCGGATCGGCGCGTTGCCGAGCGCTTCGAGCTCTACGCCTGCGGGGTCGAGCTCGCCAACGGGTTTGGTGAGCTCACCGACGCGACCGAACAGCGGCGCCGGTTTCGGCTCGAAATGGACGAGAAGGAGCGCATTCACGGCGAACGGTATCCGATCGATGAGGACTTCCTGGCGGCGCTCGCCCAGATGCCGCCGGCAAGCGGCATTGCGCTCGGATTTGACCGATTGGTGATGCTCGCATTGGGGGCGAGCCGCATCGATCAGGTCATGTGGACGGCAGACAGTTTGTAGCCCGAATGAAATCCTGGGCGGCTGTCCAGGATTTCGCTGGCCGCTCCATCCGGGCTACGAAGATGAAGTTTTGAGAAACCAATCCAGGATCTGTTCGCCCGTCCAGAACACGACATCCCGTCTTGCGCGGATCACTTCGATTGCATGCCGGAAGTACTTCAAGCGATGCGGCGCACCCATGATGTAGGGATGCAGCACCAGCGCCATGACCCGCGCCGAGTCTTCGGCATCCATATAGATTTGCACGAACTGATCGATGGCGCGGTCGGCGTATTCCGAGGCCTTGTGATGCTGGATCAGCATCATGGCGACGTCGTTGCATTCTTGCGTATAGGGAATGTTGACGATCGGCTTGGTGCGCGTCTTGAGCCAGACGGGTTGATCATCAAGCACCCAATCGGCGACATAATTGTAGCCCTCTTCTTTGAGCAGATCGGGGGTCTCCCACGTCTCAGTCAGCCCCGGGCCAAGCCATCCGCGCGGCGGTTTGCCGGTGACCTCCTCGATGACGGCGCGCGTCTTGCGAATGTCGGCGCGCTCGTCCTCGACCTTCTGCATGTTGCGCTGCGTGAAGCCGTGACCCATGAACTCCCAATGCCGATCAAGCGCCGCCTTGACGATCGGTTTGTAGGCGGCAATCGCCGAGCCATTGATGGCGAGAACCGCAGGTATCTTGAATTCATCAAACACTTTCAGAATGCGCCAAAACCCAACGCGGTTGCCATATTCGTGCCACGCCCAGTTTGGGACATCGGGCATGGGCGAGCCGCCGGCCGGCGGAGTCAGCACCGTGCGCGGCATCGTCTGTGTCGGATCCCATTCCTCAACGTTGACGATGACCCAGACCGCCATGCGGGCGCCGTTCGGCAGGCGCAACGTCGGACGCTCATCAATCGCCGAATAGCTGATGCGGTCCGTCGGCAGCATGGGTGAGTGAACGCTTGAGGATTTGTTGTTCATCAGCCGGTCCTCACGCCGCCTCGTCGCCGAAGTTCACGATGTAAGCTTCGCCGCGCTCGAGGAATGCCTTGGCCAGTCGGAGCAGCCGCTCGGGCTGATCGACTTCAATCCCATGCGCGGCATCGTAGATATAGGCGAGGTGCGAGAAGGGAATGCGTTGCTTGAGCACTTGGCCTGTCTTTGCGGGAATGAGCTCGTCCCGGCCAGCCAACACGATCAGCGTTCGCGCCTTGATTTCGGGGAGGCGCGCGAGTAGCGCCTCATCGACCAATGTACCGGCCTGGTAGCGTGCGAACGCCTCCGCATTGCCGTTGGCGATCTCCGGCGATTTGAGGAAAGGCTTGGCCTTATCCGGATAAGCATAAAGCTTGCGCCGCAGTTCGTCCGGGTTGCGCGGTGTGGGCGTCGCGCCGACACGCAGTCCTGACGGAGCTTCGAGCACCAAGTGATCGACGCAGTCGGGATGATTGAGCGCCAACCACAGTGCGATCCAACCGCCGAATGAATGACCGATGACGTCGCAGGTTCGCCCGATCACCTTCTGGGCAAATTCTGCGGCTAAACCGGCCAAGTGCGGGACCGTCTCAATCCCAGGAAGGTGCGCCGTGCCCTCAAACCCTGGAGCGATTGGTACGAACACGCGATGGGTTTGGGCGAGGCCTTGCAAGAACGGCGTGAACTGCAGGCCACCGGCGGCATGGAGGTAAAGGAGCGGTCGGCCGTCCCCGAGCACAAAATACGGAATCGTTCCGGTCGAGAGCGTCACGTCCATGCGGTTGGCCGGCATCGATCCTCCCAATTTTGGTCGCCGTTGCAATCCAGAGGTTTTATCATCCGGGGAAGGTCGGGATGCAAGCTTTGGCGACCCGGCACGCGCGTAACGCAGAATACATATCCAAGGAGACACTGAGTTTGGCCACGCGTTCGTCTCGCACACTTCGCCAGTCATCCGATCTGATCGGCGCCGGGCTCGTTCCAAAACATCAGCGCACATCGATCGAGGACGTGGCGGCGCGTTATGCGATCGCCATCACGCCGACATTGGCGGAGTTGATTGATGCCGCGGATGCAAGCGATCCAATCGCGCGCCAGTTTGTGCCCGACCCGGCGGAGCTCACGACGCAGCCGGGCGAGCTCGCAGATCCGATCGGAGACGATGCACATAGCCCGGTTCCCGGTATCGTGCATCGCTATGCGGATCGCGTTCTGCTGAAGCTCGTACATGTGTGCCCGGTCTACTGCCGCTTCTGCTTCCGGCGCGAGATGGTCGGGCCGCACGGACGCGGGAGCCTGAACCCAACCGAACTCACGGCGGCGCTCGATTACATCGCGGCCGATCAAAATATTTGGGAGGTCATTCTGACGGGGGGCGATCCGTTGGTTTTGTCAGCGCGCCGATTGCGCGCGGTCTTCAGACGCCTCGCCGAGATTGATCACGTCAAAATCCTGCGCGTGCACACACGCGTGCCCGTCGTTGCTCCTGGGCGGATCACGCGCGAATGCGTGCGCGCGCTCAAAGCCGATGGCAAAGCGAGCTATGTGGTACTGCACATCAACCATGCCCGCGAGCTCACCAAGGCGGCCCGCGAAGCCTGCGCCCGTCTTATTGATGCGGGGATTCCTTTGCTCAGCCAGACGGTGCTGCTCAAAGGCGTGAATGATAACCCGGCAGCACTGACGTCGCTGTTTCGAACCTTGGTCGAAAATAGAGTGAAGCCGTATTATTTGCATCATCCGGATCTCGCCCCCGGAACGTCGCACCTGCGGCTATCGATTGCGCGCGGACAGGAGTTGATGCGGGACTTGCGCGGCGATATCTCGGGGTTGTGCCAGCCAACTTACGTGCTCGACATTCCGGGTGGTGCCGGGAAGGTCCCGATTGGGCCAACCTATCTGCGCCCGCACGACGGCGAACGCTATGAGGTTGAAAATCCGAGCGGTGACCGCTCGATCTATCCGCCCGGCGATGTCCCATGAATGATGAGGAATTGCGCAAACTCGAGGAGCGATTGGGTCCGCTCCATGCGCGCCAGCGCCTGGGGATCGAGGTCGATCACGAAGCCCAGGTTTTCGGCCACGGTTTGAATTTCTTTCATCCTGAGAATTGGTATGCGAGCCCGTCACTGATCCGCACCTTCCTGAAAGTCACGGGACTCTACGGTCGCGCCTATCGGAATGCCGCGCAGGTCGAAGTCCGGCACAACGACCTCGCATTTCCCGCGTTGCCGCCGCGATTCGATGGATTCACGCTGCTCCACATCAGCGATCCGCATGCCGACATGAACGAAGGCGCGATGCGCCGGGCTGCCGAGTTGCTGCCCGGCTTGCAATACGACATCTGCGTTCTCACCGGGGATTTTCGCGGTCCGAGCTACGGCCCCTACGAGGCGGCGCTAAGGGGAATGGCCGAACTGCGAGCGTGTATCAAAGGCCCAGTCTATGGTGTGCTCGGCAATCACGATACCATCCGCATGGTCCCGCGGCTCGAGGCGATGGACATTCGGATGCTGCTCAACGAATGCGTGACGATCTCGCGCGACGGTCAGCAGATCTATCTGGCCGGCATCGATGACGCGCATTTCTTCCGAGCCGATAATTTCGACAAGGCTGCGAGCGGCATTCCGAGCGATGCATTATCGATTCTGCTGTCGCACACGCCGGAAATCTACCGCCAGGCCGCGCACGCCGGCTTTGCTCTCGTGTTGTGCGGGCACACCCATGGCGGCCAGATCTGCCTGCCGGGCGGAACGCCAATCACGCTCGACTCGGTCTTGCCGCGCCGACTGGGCGCGGGAGCGTGGACCTACAACAACATGGCCGGATACACATCGGTCGGACTCGGATCATCAATCGTGACCGCGCGGCTCAATTGTCCGCCGGAAATCACGCTGCATCATTTGCGGTGTGGATGAAGGTAGTCGACTAATATGGTCGATCGCGCACATGCAGCCAGAACAGCAACCGCGACAGCAGAAGGCCGCCGATCAGGAATACCAGCACCCCGACAATGACGTCGAGAACGGTCAAATCCAAAACCGCGTAGCAGGCCAGCAGCGGAATGAGGGATTCCGGCACCTGATCTATCGGGATGGCGCGGCTGCTCGCCGGAAGTCCGAGGCGGCGTTTGGTAAAGCTCGAGAGCAGATCGCCCGCCATCGCGCCGGCTGCAATGACGAGCCCAAGCCAGACCGAGAGGCCGACCAGCGGCGCTGCGACCGCGGTCACGAACAGCGCGCAGATGACGCCCCGAATAGTTTTCGAAGAGCCGAACAAACGGCGACCGTCAGAGAACCGCATGTTTGCATCAACCGGATAGACGTAACGCCGACCGAACAGGCGCTTTGCGATCACGGGCGCACCGTTCGCCAGCAGCATGAGGAACAAGATCTGCAGCAGCTGTACTAGGTGCATACGGCTTGACCACCGTGGCGGGCTATTGATCTATGTACAGAATTCGAGCGGGGACAGCGATATGGGATTCGATGCGTCAGCTATTCCGGAACCATTGTTCGGGACTTGGAGACAGCTCTCAGGCAGATACGTCGACGTCGATACGGGAGAAGAACGCCCAGGGCTCAGTCAAGCGCCAAATGGTTATATACATTTCGCCCGGAATGGTCGGCTCTTCAACATGACGGTCGATTCAGCGCGCCAGAGGCCCGCTGGGCCGCGAGCAACCGACGAAGAGGCCCAGGCGCTGTTCCGAACCTTGATCGCTTATACGGGGACGTTCGAGGTCCAAAGCAATCATCTGCTGTTTGATGTTGACGTCAGCTGGAACGAGTCCTGGACCGGGAGCCGGCAAGTGCGCACCTTCGAACTCGACGGCGATGATCTGAAGATTTGCGCTGATATTATCAATCCGATGACCGGACGCCCGGCGCGGCATCAACTGACATTTAAGCGATGGTCAGCTTAAATTCTATTGGATCTTTGGAATATTGAACCTGCGCAGGAGCGTACCCGTCTCCTCGCGCTCGCGCGCCACGTAGGCCGCGAATTCCGGTGCCGTCGTGACGTCGGGCTCGATGAGCTGGTTGACTAGAAACTCCGTGAGCTTGGGTTCCTTGATCGCTTCGCCCACGACCTGATTCACCCGCGTAATGACATCGTCAGGCGTTTCCGCGGGCGCGAACAGGCCCATCCAAGTGTGGATCGGATAATTGCCGAGACCCGCCTCTGCGTAAATCGGAACGTCGGGCAACAACGGCGAGCGCCTGGCGCCGTCGATCGCAACGATGCGGCCCTTGCTGTCGTTGGGATTGTCGGCCCAGCTGCCGAGCGCCGTCCAGGTCATCTGGATTTCGCCCGAAGCCAGCGCAGCGATCAGTTCGTTCGAGCCCTTGTAGGCGACCTCGACCAGGGGCGTGTTCCAGCGTTCGGCCAAATACTGACGAAACACATTTGCGCTGCTCGCCGGACCGTAAGTGCCGAAGTTGAACTCGCCGGGCTTGGCGAGCGTGAGCCGTCGCAAATCGTCGATCGTTTTAACGCCAAGCTTGGGCGATGCGATCAGTCCGCCAATGAATTGGCCGAGATTGATGATCGGCTTGAAGTCCTTGGCCCCATCGTAGGGCAGCTTCTCGATCAGGTGCGGGTTGAAGGTCACTGTGGACGTCGTAAAGACGCACAGCGTGTAGCCGTCGCCCTTCGCGTGCCGGCAAGCCTCAGCCGCCGGAATGAAATTCGCACCGGGCTTGTTTTCCATAATCCAGGGCTGGCCCATGCGCGCTGACGCATCGGCGGCTATGCGGCGCGCGATCACGTCGGTGAGCCCGCCGGCCGTAACCGGAACCAGCACATGGATTGGTTTGTTGGGGTAGGGCTGCGCCCGCGCTGAAGCGCTCACCAATGCGAAGACAACAACCACGAGCCCAATTCGTCGCAGAAAGCGCATCACGCCTTCCTTTCAGAACCACTGCTCGCGATAGAGCCGGCCGCCGTCAACGTTGACGATCTCGCCGCACACCCAGCTCGCTCGATCGGACGCCAGGAATACGACGACATTTGCCACCTCTTCAGGAGTGGCGGCACGATTTTCCGGCTGGTCCAGTAAAGCTTCGCGCCAACGCGATGGATCGCCGAATTTCTCCTGTGCACGCCGCATATGAATGGATCGCCAGCGATCGGTTTCCACCGCACCGGGACTGACACCAACAATCCGAATGCCGTCATCGATGCTGCGGCCACCGAGTGCCTTGGTCAAGCCGACGAGCGCGATGTTGGCCGGCGTGCCGCAGGCGTACCGCCACTGCGGCTTGTCGGCGCCCGTGCCGAGAATATTGATGATGGCTTTGGGCGGGCGGCCGCGCATGCGCGCATACATGGCGCGCGTGAGATTGATGTAGCCGAACACTTTGAGGTCCCAGCCGGCGCGCCAGCGCGCCTCGTCAACTTCGAAAATATCGCCGACCGGGACCGCGCCGGCGTTGTTCACCAAAATGTCGGTGTCGGGATAAGCCTCCGCCAGCTCCTCAGCGGCGCCGGCCTGCGCGAGATCGATTGAGGCTGCCTCGACCTGACCGGTCCCAAACTGCGCCAAGCTGGCCGTTGCGGTTTCGAGCCTGCTCTGGTCGCGTGCCACGATCACCACATCGCAGCCTTCGGCCATAAATCCGGCCGCAACCGAGTAGCCGATTCCCTGCGAGCCTCCGGTAATGAGCACGCGCCGACCGCGCAAACCAAGATCCATTGCGGATGTCCCGGAT
>JAFAXD010000195.1 GCA_019241285.1 Xanthobacteraceae bacterium
TCGACAACAGGAAGTCCACTGAACTTGCGCTGGAGCATCAATCGGATTGCTTCGACGATCGACTCGTCCGGCGAGATGGAGACCGGATCAACCGTCATCACATCAACGGCCCGCATGGCGTCCTCCTACCTATTTGCGGGTATCTTAACCGTTGAGGCGAGAAAGGACAGAGCGGTTGCGCAGCGCAATCACCCGTGAAGTCAACAACTCGATGGTCCGGGTATTCTCCAATTGTGTCAGCGTCCGAGACACCGTCTCGATCGTGAGCCCAAGGTAATCCGCTATGTCTTGGCGGCCCATTGGCAGCTCAACGGAGTCGCTGTGGGCGAGGCGCTGCGACATTTCCAGCAGGAAGGCGGCGACGCGCTCCTGCGCGCTCTTGATGAGCAGCAATGCATGATTGCGGGCCTCGTCGAGCTGCCCCGCGGTCATCGACCAAAGCTGCCGGGCCACTTCGCCATCGCGCTTCGAGGCGCTGAGAACGGCACTGCGCTTGACCATCGCGATGGTCGCTCCGACGATCGCTTCGGCCGACCAGGTATGCTCATCCCCCAGCTCCAGGCCGAAACAGTCGCCCGGCAGGTAGAACGCATTGATCTGGCGACGGCCGTCATTGAGAACCTTGTAGGTGCGGACGGCACCACTGACCACCTTGTAAACGTAATCAGCGGATTCACCTTCGCCGTAAATCTCGCCGTTGCGGTCATAGGTCATCGTGATCCCGGTCAGCTCGGGCGAGCCGAACAGGATGTGCGTGGCGGCCGGCGAGACCCGCCGCTCGCTCGGCACGCCGACTGGCGCCAATGCTTTGGCGGCAAGGAATGCGGCTGCTCCGACCGTACGACGTTCCTGGGCTGTGGTGACTGTGTGCATGGCCTGCTCCCGTTTTCCAATAAACACAGCCTACGGAGCGCCATGCGTAAGAAAAATTCAGATATCGTCCCTAAGGGATTCCCCGTAGGTGGGCCGCCCGACCCGCCTCGATCGGTGCGCAAGCGCTCGGTTTTGAGCCATCTCAAACCACGCCCCACAGCGGATACGCATACTTGCACCCATTCGCGTCGCGTGACGCCAGTTCAACGTCAGGGATGGCTGCAGATGCTCGCCTTTGATGATGAGTTCAGGCTCACCGGGTCCCGCCACTGCTGCGCGCTGTGGGCGGACGAACCCACGTTCAAGCGTGTCCGGTTCTCGGTCAACACGCAGATTTTGCCGGATCTGCCAGCGGGACCAACGCCGCTCCACGAATTCGCCGAGCTGGAGCTCTGTGAACGCGAACGCGACCAGATCGAAACGGCGTGCCGTCGCGCCTTCGCGGATCGGGCGAGCTCCGACATCGAGCTGCGGCCGACCGACTTCCAGCAGCACTGATCCAGTCGGGCGACCACCCGGTCGTGGCGAGCGGAAGTTACTGCGAGCTCAATGACTTGGCAGAGTCTGGCTGGCCGGCGCCGCTGGCGTGGATCAGGGCCGATCCCCAGACGACCAGATCGCGGGCGGCCGTGTCGAAGGCCCGGTCAAAGCCGGCGGCCACCGCACTCGCCTCGATCGCCTGCACCGCAGCGCTGCCCTGAAAAATACGCGTCCCGATGGTCTTGCCGTCCCGGTTCAAAATCTTGGCTGAGAATTCGATTTGAGCGGTGGGCATTGGCTCGCGCGCAATCTGAAATGCGCGGAGGTCAAGCAGCATCTGATAATCGGCCTTGAAGGCGTCATTGGGCACAGCCACTGCGGCGAGCGACCCGGCCCGATCAAAACTCTCGATGACCTTGGCTTGGAGCAGCTTCGGCAGGTTGTCGCTCCACTGGGTATCGGCAAGGCTCGAGCCTTGATCATTCGACCAGATCAGGATTTTCCGCGTATCGAGCATCAGAAGCGCCGTGGGGTCCGGCACCACAAGTTGAGCCTGTGCGGCTTTTTCCAGCCCGGGAAACGCTTGCGGCGCTCGCAGAGTGATAATTTTCGACGGCGGGGCAGCGGGGCCACTGCCGGTCATTCGCTCGACTCCGGTCACGATACCGTCCACACGATCGGAATTGCGCGCGAGCGCCCCGGAGAACTTTTCAAAATTGGTGATCGCGTTGTGCAATGGCTCGGAATTTTCTGCCAACAGATTGTCGATATGCTGGAGCGTTTGACGCGCCGTCTGCATCGTATCGGCTCCGGCAGATTGTTCGGCGATCAGCACCTGACCGGGACTCAAACGCGGTGAAGCGGACGAGCCGCCCTGCAATAACAGCGAGGGCGAGCCCATGAGGCCTTGGATGTCGACATCAACACGCGTATCGGAACGCAGCGGTGTATCAGGCCCAATCGCGATCTCTGCCGTCACCCGCGAGGGGTGATCCGGATTGAGCGTCAGGCCGGTGACGTCGCCGACGCGCACGCCGTTGAACAAAACCGCGGACCCGGCGCGCAGCCCCGAAACCGTGCGTTCGAATTGCACCCGATAAACCACGCGTTGGCCCGGCCCGCCGATGGCCTTCAGCCAATACACAAACAAAAATGCGCCCGTGATCGCGGCTATTCCAAACAGGCCGATGAGAATGTAGCGGGCGCTGGTTTCCATTTCGCGGCGTCAGCCAAAGTTGTCCACGTTGCAAGTACTTATACCTGACGACGTGAGCCTCCCGGTTGATGCTGATCAATACGCCACGCCTTGCACGCCCTAGATTTCCTGCAAGGAATCAGGGCCGTGCGGAATGGCAAAGAGCACCAAGATCGTATTCATTGGCGCCGGCAGCATGTCGTTCGGCCTGAGCTTCTTCAGGGACCTCTTTTTCTGCGGCGGACTTTCGGGCAGTTCGCTCGTGCTGGTGGACACCGACGCCGACAAGACGAAGCCGGACGCGCAAGTTTCGCACAACTGCGCAACGACGTTCTCTCCGGAACGGCCGCGATACCGTCGCATTGGTTCACACCATCGGGCGAGCGTCACGTCACTGTCATCGACGGGATTGCGAATGATCGCAAGCAGTTCATCGAATCGGGGATCGTGTACAATCGGGGCGTCATCCCGAATCTCCCCTCCGATCTGGCGGTCGAAGTTCCGATCATGGTAGATGCCGCGGGAGTTCACCCGACCTCGCTTGGGCCCCTGCCGGACCCGATCGCCAAGTTGCTCTCCGTACAGGCGAGCGTACAGCAACTGGCAGTCGAAGTGGCCGTGCATGCTTCCAACGAGCTTGCTCTGCAAGCTTTACTGATCGACCCGGTGGTGAATTCCACGATCGCGGCAGCACAGCTGCTGGATGAGTTGTGGGAGGTTAACAGAGCTTACATCAGGCGGTGTATGTGAGATGACGGTATCGAATGGTCGGCGGCCTGATACAGGCCAATTTGTTTGGGGCGTCTCCACCGCGAGCTACCAGATCGAGGGCGCCGCCGGTGAGGACGGCCGGGGGCCCAGCATCTGGGATACGTTCTGCCGGCAGAAGGATCGCGTTGCCAACGGCGACACGGGCGACGTGGCCTGCGATCATTACCATCGCTACGCCGAGGACATCGTGCTGATGCGCGACCTCGGGGTGCAGGCCTACCGGTTCTCGATTGCCTGGCCACGCGTCCTGCCAACAGGCCGCGGCGCAGCGAACGAGCTTGGACTTGCCTTTTACGACCGGCTGATCGACGCGCTGCTGACAGCAGGAATCGAGCCGTGGGTCTGCCTCTATCACTGGGATTTGCCGCAGGCGCTGGCCGATCGCGGCGGATGGACCAACCGCGATTGCGCCGGTTGGTTCGCCGATTACGCAACGCTGATCGCGCGTCGTTACGGCGATAGGGTCAAACAGTTTGCGACGTTCAACGAGCCGACGCTGTTTACGCTGCTCGGTTATGGTTTCGGCTGGCACGCTCCCGGGCTCACCGATCGATCGGCGCTGCTGGGTGCCATCCATCACGTCAATCTGGCCCACGGAGCGGCCATCGACGTGCTCCGCGCTCACGTGTCCGGCGCCAGCCTCGGGGCGATCTACAATTACCAGCCCTGTTTTGCCGCAACGCCGGCGGACGAGGCTGCGCGCGAGCGGCTGACGGCATTCTGGGACGGGGCCATGCCAGACCCGCAACTCCTGGGCCACTATCCGTCCGCGCTCGACGCCGAAATCGAGCCGATTCAGCAGGCGGGTGATCTCGCTCGCATCTGCCGACCGGTCGATTGGTTTGGGCTCAATCACTACTCGCCGATCTACGTCCAGTCGGATCCAGGATCAGCGCTCGGTTTTCGTCTGACCGATCCGCCCCCTGACAAGAAACGGACGGGTGTCGGATGGGCGATTGATCCACAGGCTTTCGCCGATACACTGGTTCTGCTCGATCAGCGCTATAGGCTGCCCATCTTTGTGATGGAGAACGGCTTCGGGTCACGGGAGCAACCTGACGCCGATGGACGGATCAACGACCAATCCCGCATCGATTACCTCGCGGCTTATACGAGCGCCCTGCGGGACGCGATCAAACGCGGCGCCGACGTGCGCGGCTATTTCGTTTGGTCGCTGCTCGATAATTTCGAATGGAACTCCGGATACGGCGCGCGGTTTGGCCTCGTCTACATGGACTACCCTACGCAACGGCGCATCCCGAAGGCGTCATTCGCTTGGTACGCCAATCTAATCAAAAGCGCGCGGATGCAAGGATGACGTTCTCGAGGCTGGCACGACGTCGATGCATTTCGGCTCGGCATCGCAGCCGGTTCGGCGGCATTACTGCAACCAGGCACGGAGCTCTGTCATCGCGAAGACCTTGAGCGGATTTACCGCGACGTCACCGCGGTCCGTATCTGAGCCGGTTCGACCGGCGGAGGCGCCGTGGCAGAGATGAACTGTTCGCGCATGCAAAGTTCGTCCAGGGCCAGGAGCAGCGTCGCAACCCGATCGACCGACGAAATCCAGTCAGCCAATCGCTGGTAATTGTCGACGAGCCAATTGAAGGCGCCCTGGACCAGCACGAAGGCGGCCGCCGCTTGCGTGAGCTCACCCAGGCTCATGCTGCCGGCAAGAAACTTCGGCGCGCACAAGACAAGACCGACGACCGGCGCCAGCAAGGTATTGGTCTGCAGCACCAGGGTCGTGCGCACCAGCTGCATGCATAGCTCGCGCCAACGGCCGAGTGCGCCTCTCAACGCGCGCCACAGCTCGCCGCGCGCTGCCGCCTCGCTGTCCAAGATTGTCGTTCCCTCCGCCGTGGTCCGCAGCACATTCGCGCTCGAGCGTAGCTCCGCTTCCGCCTGGTTCTTCGATTGAATGACAAGCGTCAGCGATCGACCGATGAACACCATCGTCGCGGTAATGAAAGACGAATAGACGATAACGCTGATGACGAGATATCCAGGCACAACAACATCACTGGCAAAAATACTCAGCGTGATATTCCCGCCGACCGTCCACAGCACACTGATGAACGTCGCTGCCATTAATAACGAATTCAACAGTCCAACCGCGAGATCAATCGGCGCGTCCGTTGCCAAGCGGGCATCTTCCGCGATGCGATACTCAGGGTTCTGCCTGCCCTGTTGCGCGTAATCGAGGCGGCGATAACGGCCCTTGGCCAGCCAATAAAGGATCAGATGGATGGTCAAGTATTCGCGCCACCGGCGCTGCGCCGTCATGCGCGCCCACACCGAAGCCGCGGCCAGGGTCACGCTGCCGGCGATCAGCGGAACGAACAGCGCCGCCTGGTACCAAAGCGCGTGCGCATTGCGCCGGCCGAGCGCATCAAAAAAATTGCGGTTCCAAAGATTGAGCTCGTATTGGACACCCAGCTGCAGCAGAACGATCACGATAAGCGCGACGGTGAGCGGCCATGCGGTCCAAGACGGCCGCCTGCGCCAGAAGCCGGACGCAGCTTTCCAGAAACGCAGGAGCAGCTTGCGCTGCTCGGGGGGAAAGCTGCGCCACGCCCGCATCATCCCGTCTCGGTTTCTCGATACCAAATTATGAGTTCACATTCGGCGAATGCTCACGAGTAATCCGAGCTCAGAGATAGACGTTTGCGCCACGTCAAAATCAGGCCCCGTCTCGAGCGTTATGTTTACGCGCTCATTTGGAGGTGTATTCGCAATGACCAGCGCGGCATCGGTGGCGGAAGTCGAGAGGGACCTTGCCCAAATTCAGGCTTATTGGGACCGGTTGCGACGCGGCGAAAACAGCATCCCGTTTTCAGACGACCTCCGGCTCACATCGTTGTCGGACACGGCGCAGCACACGGTTCTTATCGAGGTGTTCCACGATCCCGTGCGCTTCCGCGTCGATATTGCCGGCCCTCAGATCGAGAAGCATTACGGCGCGCCGTTCGCCGGAAAATTCCTTGATGAGATACCGGCGCGTGGCCCGCTGGATGGGCTATCCGCACAATGTCAATCCGTTCTCGAAGCGCGTACTCCCTGTTTTGAAGCTCACAAGCAGCAGTTTGCGCGGCTGATCCTACCGTTTTGGGGCAACGGCCACATAGACATGTTGCTGGTCGCGATTGCCTCGTTGGGCCGAGAGCCAGCGCGGAACTAGCGAAGGCTTAGTGACATGAACGTCTCTGAGGTCATGACGCGCGACGTGGTGTCGGTGCAGGCAGATGCGACGATCCTCGAGGCAGGCAAGCTCATGCTGGAAAGTCGCATCAGTGGATTGCCCGTCGTGGATTCTGCCGGGTGCCTGGTCGGGATCATCACAGAGCGCGATTTTCTACGTTCAGTTCGCCCCGAACCAGGCAGACGGCCGCGGTGGCTGGAATTGATTACCAATCACAAAACAGCGGACGTCCTTACGCGGCTGCAGGATGAACGGGTCGAGCGCATCATGACGCCCAACCCGGTTGCAACTTCAGAGGATGCACCGATTGAGGACGTGCTGACTAAGATGGAGACTTACTCGATCAAGCGCCTGCCGGTCGTCCGAGGCACGCAGTTGATCGGGATTGTCAGCCGCTCGGATCTGCTGCGGGGCTTGATGCGCAGCTTGCGCAAAGTCTCCGAGGTGACCAGTGAAGATGCGCTGACGCGCCAGCGGCTGACCACGCTGGAGCGCGACTATTGGCTTCGTCATGCCCGCTGATTTGCATCCTGACAGGGCTCGGCCCGTCTTTGAGGTAGTTACAGTTTCGTTCTATACTCGTATCAACATCGGCCGGTGCAGAGCTGGGAGGAGAAGAGCATGAAAGCCCGTGACGTAATGGTTGCCCCGGTTATCACCGTTAAGCCAACCGCCTCGGTAAAAGACGTTGCCAAGATTTTTATCGAAAACCGGATCAGTGCCGTGCCCGTCGTTGACGATCAGGGCAAGCTCATTGGCATCGTGAGCGAGGGCGACCTGCTACATCGCGCGGAGGCCGACACGCAACGGCGGCGACCGTGGTGGCTCCTGGTGATGACGAGCGACGAGACCCTGGCGGCCGATTACATCAAGGAGCATTCCCGCAAGGTGGCCGACGTGATGACCAAGGATGTCATAACGGCCGCCCCAGATACCCCATTGCATGAGATCGCCAGGGCGCTCGAGCGCTACGCAATCAAGCGCGTGCCTATCGTGCAGGATGGGCAGATCGTCGGCATCGTGAGTCGGGCGAACCTGATCCAGGCTGTCGCGAGCGACCGCAAGAAGCCCGAGATTTCGCCATCGGACACAGCGATCCGCGAAAAGCTACTGGCGCATCTGCAAGCGCAGCGCTGGGCGGATACCGGCCTCGTTAACGCCACCGTTACCGATGGCGTCGTCGACCTTTGGGGCGTCTCCAGTTCGGACGTGGAGCAAAAGGCGATCCGGATTGCGGCTGAATCGATCCCAGGCGTGGTGGCCGTCAACGATCATCTGATCAAGCGACCGCGAACCCAGGGATACTAAGGTCAACGCACTGCTCTGCTCGCTAAGCCGGTGCGGATGCCGCACTGGCGTTGTATGTTCAGTGAATGATTGCCGATTTTCGCTCGCTCTACAGCCACGCGTTCGTGCGCATCGGATCCTGCGTTCCGCGGACGCGAGCCGCGGACGTCAAGGCCAACCTGTCCGAGACCATCCGGCTTGCCCAGCAGGCTGACGCGGCGAAAGCTGCGCTCCTCGTCTTTCCGGAGCTTGGGCTCTCCGCCTACGCCATCGACGATCTCCTGCTCCAGGACGCACTGCTCGACGCCGTCGAACGCGCCATCGACCAACTCGTCGTCGCCTCGCGTGACTTGTTTCCCGTGTTGATCGTCGGTGCTCCGCTGAGACACGCGGGCGCGCTTTTCAACACCGCCGTGGTGATCCATCGCGGATCTGTCCTTGGCGCCGTCCCCAAGACCTACCTGCCGAACTACCGCGAGTTCTATGAAAAGCGTCACTTCATGTCGGGAGCCGGCGTGCGCACGGCACAAATCCAGGTCGCCGGTCGGGAGGCTCCATTCGGAATTGATCTCCTGTTCCGGTCGAGCGGCTCGGTCGAGTTCACGTTCCATGTGGAGATCTGCGAGGATTTCTGGGCGCCCGTGCCGCCCTCGACACTCGCGGCGCTCGCGGGCGCCGAAGTCCTGATCAACCTGTCCGCCAGCAACATCACCATCGGCAAAGCCGATACCCGCCGCCTGCTGTGCGCCAGTCAATCCGCGCGCGCCATCGCGGCCTACGCGTATTCAGCGGCGGGCCCAGGTGAATCGACGACCGATCTCGCCTGGGATGGCCACGCCGCGATCTACGAGTATGGCGACCAGTTGGCCGAAAGCGAACGCTTTGCGCCGGATTCAGTATTGATCACCGCCGAGGTCGATCTCGGCCGCATTCGCCAAGAGCGCATGCGCTTCAACACATTCGGCGACTGCGCGCGCGAACAAGCCGGCCAGGCGACCGCATTTCGCTGCGCTTCATTTCGGCTCGATCGCCCCGACGGCACGGTTCCTCTCGCGCGCGCGATCGAGCGCTTCCCGTTCGTGCCATCGAACTCCGAGAAGCTGCGTGAGCACGCCTACGAGGCTTACAACATCCAGGTGCAGGGGCTGGCGACCCGCCTCATGGCAACGGGCATCGAACGCGCCGTCATTGGGGTTTCCGGCGGGCTTGACTCGACCCAGGCACTGATTGTCGCGGCGCGCGCCATGGATCGCCTCGGGCTGCCGCGCACAAATGTCCTTGCCTACACGCTGCCGGGGTTCGCCACCTCGGACGCGACCAAGGGCAATGCCTGGGCGCTGATGCAGGCGCTCGGCGTCACCGCCGTCGAGATCGATATCCGGCCGGCCGCGCGGCAAATGCTCGCCGATCTGGGGCATGCCTTTGCGCGCGGCGAGCCGGCTTATGACGTCACGTTTGAGAACGTTCAGGCGGGGCTGCGCACCGATTATCTGTTCCGGCTCGCAAACCAGCACCGCGGTCTTGTGGTCGGCACCGGTGATCTCTCCGAGCTGGCGCTCGGCTGGTGTACCTACGGCGTCGGCGATCACATGTCGCACTACAACGTCAATGCGTCGGTCGCCAAGACGCTCATTCAGCATCTCATTCGCTTCGTCGCCGCCTCCGGCGAGGTCAGCGAGCAAACCGTACGCGTGTTGCGGGCGATCCTCGACACGGAAATTTCCCCGGAACTGGTGCCAGCCGACGCGGGTGGTGCCATTCAGTCAAGCGAGCAGGTTGTCGGGCCGTATGCGCTGCAAGACTTCAACCTATTCTATCTCACCCGTTACGGTTACCGGCCCTCGAAAATCGCCTATCTCGCACATCACGCCTGGGGCGATACCGAGCGCGGTGCCTGGCCGGCAAACATCCCGAAAGCACGGCAGCGAGCCTACAGCCTCGCTGAAATCCGCGAATGGCTGGCACTCTTCCTGCGGCGCTTCTTTGCCAACCAGTTCAAACGGTCAGCGGTGCCTAACGGGCCGAAAATCTCATCCGGAGGCTCGCTCTCGCCGCGTGGCGACTGGCGCGCTCCTTCCGATGCCAGTGCTGACGTCTGGCTCAAGGAGTTGTTCGAGAACGTGCCCGGACAGTAAAAGCCCAGATACGCAATTCCCCTTAGGTGTTTTATCTAAATATCTGCGGAGCGCCCAAGGGTGTATGTATGTTGCACGACCTGAACGGCGGGCCCCTTCCCCCTCCCTCACAGCCCCGTTCAGAGACTTTGCCCCGGCTCCAGCCGGGGCTTTTATTTTTTAATGCTGGCAAGTCGCGACGTCGGGCGACCGCCGACGGTTCAATGAGAAAACAGACAGCAGACCGGACTCCGGCTCAACAACTCGCGGGTGACGCCGCCAAAGATCCATTCGCCCAACCGACTGTGCCCGTATGCCCCCGCGACGATCAGGTCCGCAGCTTGCTCTTGCGTGAAGCGGAGCAGAACATCTCCGGCAATCGGTTCATCGGGCAGCACACGCTCCGTCACATTCCTGATCTGATGCTGGGTCAGGAAACGGCCAATGTCCTTGAGGCGCGAAACCGCGTTCGCTTCCGCTCCCCACGCGCAGACCTCAACCAGAAACACGCTTTCCGCGAGGGTTAAGAACGGCAGGGCGTCACGGATCGCCCGACGCGACTCGCGCGTATCCTTCCACGCCACGACCACGCGACGAACAGGAAGCGAAGAGATGTCCTTCGGCACGACCAAAACCGGCCGGCCGGCTTTGAGCAACAAGCTGGATATTTGCAGCGAGCGAGCGTCGGGGGGCGATGTCCGGCCCACAATCAAAAGATCGGCCGCACGTGCCTCCGCGGCAATAAAGTCATCAGGGGTATCCGCAGTTGATCTCCACTCGAGGGCAATGTGATATCCACCGGCTATGGCGCGAAAGTCCTCGCCAGCCTTGTCCAGAAATGTCGTGATGCTGGCATTTTCCTGATCCAACAGCATGGTATCGATCGCGGCGCCCTCACCCGTGACCACCGGCATGGATGCGCGCGCGGCAATTCCGATCAACCCCGCTTGGAAGCGCCTCGCCAGATCGGCCGCGAGGTGAACGCGGCCTGGCTCATTGTCCACGTAGACCATCAGCGAGGCGTATGACATTGATCAGAGCCGCCCGATCTCGAATTCCTCGCACGAGCGGCCGAACTCGGAAAGTCCATCTTCCAAATAATCACCGAGCGTCGGCATGCCAAGCAGATAAGCCGCGGTTCGCTTGTTGTGCGCGCGTGCCGCCTCTGCGCGCAACTCATTCCAATCGTCGATGGTTCCGTCACCCCGTCCCAGCCAGCTCAGCGCAACCAGATCGATCTGCTCGTCCTCGCTCAGCGCGTTGATGAAGCCCACAAGCTCCGCGAAAACCGGATCATCGGCGTGATCCTCGAGCACCGAGACCATCGCATCGTCGGCTGCATTTGAAGCATCATCCGGATCGGTCACGCTGTCCTTGGCGTCGAACTCGTGCGCCTTGACGATGATGAAACACAGTTTTTCCGGTGAAATCCCAAGCTCCGGGACAGCCTTGGTTTCGATAGTCTTGGTCATGGCCTCAATCCTCTCTGATCATTCCTAAGCAGGCGAATGTGCAACCCAGCTATCGCCGACCTTGACGTAAGATCGTTTCACAGCCCCCCACGCAATGCGATGCGCGCGCACGTCCTCACCGGGATGACTCGCGTACGCATGATTGAAAGCCTCGCGATAGATGTCCTGCGCATGCGGTGGGAGGTGCCGCTGCACCGAAATGGGGAGGTCGTCATTTGTGGCATAGGGCATAGGACGCTCCGACTCTGACGGCAGAAAATGCCCGGTAGAACCTACCGGGCAATTTTGTCTGAACCATCCTGTAAACAGCTACCGATCTGAGCTAGCCTGCTGTCTTGATCTCGATTTTCTTCTCGCTCTTCTGGGCCTGCGCGCTCTTCGGCAGCGTGATCGTGAGGACGCCGTTCTTGAAATTCGCCTCGATCTTGCTGGCATCGACGCCGGCCGGCACCGTAAATGATCGCTGGAACGAGCCGAACCGACGCTCGGAGACGTAATAGTCTTTCTTCTTCTCCTCTTTTTCGTCCTTCTTTTCACCTTTGATCGTGAGCACATCGTCGGCCAGTTTGACCTCGATGTTGTTCTCATTCATGCCCGGCAGCTCGGCGGTCACCTCATACGCTTTGTCCGTCTCTGCCACATCGACCGCGGGCGCCTTGGGCCAGCTCACGCCCGTGCGCCAGAACGGCTCGGTTTCCGGCAAAGAGCGCGCGAGGAGCGGCGAGCGCCACCTGCCGACGCCGAAATCATCAAACAGGTGATCGATCTCCCGCCTCAAGGTGTCGAACGGATGCCACTCGCCTGGAATGGACGCTGACCGTTCGCCGCGCTTGATCTCCGCCGGACTCTTGTTTGCAAGTTCTGCCATAAGCCACCTCCTCAGTTTGTTGGAACGGGGTTGCTTCACTGCGGGGCATCGCAGCACGCCTGCATCTCCAGGCGTTTGATCAAGATCAACCGCTCGCCACGCAATGGCCGGGCTCGACTTGATTGAGATCAAGGCCGCATGAACGGTGTCGATCAGGATAGCCATGCCTATTCATCGGAGAAGCAACATGGTCGGAATTGCATTGACGCCGGAACAAATTCGGACCGCGCCGCCGGACGTCCGGCGTTGGCTGCAACAGGAATTGGTGAAAACCTTCGGGCTGAGGCCAGATCAGTCCGAAGCGCCGGAGGCGCAACCACGTCATGAGCACCTGGTCGCCTGCACCGTCGACGAGGCAGCCTCGATCCTAAGATTGATCCAAGGCATGCTGCCGGTCGTCAACGTGTTCTTCGAGCTCGGCCGTCACGCGGCGAACCTTCCGGACGAAGGGCTCGCGGCATTCCGGCTGACCGATATGCTCCATCACACCCGGTTGCAGAACCTGGACCAAATCATCGATTGCTTGCGCATCATCAACGAGGCGGTGCAGCAAGTGCGTTCCGACTCTGACGCGACTTTGTATGCGCTGGACCAGTACGGTGATTGTTACGTCGCCGCACAGACGCAGCAGAGCATTCTCCGGCTGTGGCTGCAGGTTGTCGGCGGCCAGGTCGGGCGAGGAGCGTCGGCAGGTGACGAAGGGCCGACCGCAAACCTCGCCGGTGCGCCGGGACGCCCTGCTTCTGCGCCGGGAGACAACGCCCAACAGCCTTCACCGGCGGACGCTCAAGGGCTCGAGAATACCGGTCCCTTTGTCCGACAAGCGGTTGCCTGAGCACCCCAAGGACTAGGCGCCAGTTTAACCTATGTTAAACTCCAGGCGATGCCAGGAGGATGCGTTGCGAGCCCTCCAGCGCCGTGCGAGTGAAGATGGGAGCCGGTGCTCGTTACAATGGTCCAGGGTTGAACAGCGCAGGAGCCGGTCTGCTCGGCTCCGGCAGCAGCGAGCTTGCCCACCAAGCCCTTGACGTTGTTCGCGATCT